>NZ_JBEUPD010000012.1:0-249858 GCF_040492135.1 Actinomadura sp. NPDC000600 | reverse complement strand
GTCAGAAGCTTTAACCACTTGAACGCTATCACCATTTTTCAAACTTTTAGTAAGTTCAGTTCCTTTTTTAGCTGCATGAGTGAAGTCGTTATTCTTCCACCAAGCCCAAAGTGCAAAAACTGTTGTAATTACAGTGCTAACAGTATTATCGTCAAGTGGCAATGGGTTAATGTTTAATGCTGTTAGAATTTGGTTTAAAATTGCCAACCAAAGTAAGATTGTACGTGTGAGTGTTCCTTTGTCGATTGTTTTCATGTTCTTTCTCCTTTAAATTATTTTAGTGATTATATATCCAATAACAGTTACGGCAAGAGTAAGCATAAAGCCCCAAGCCCACTTATTATTGGCTTCCATTTTTTCTATAAGTTTTGCATTTGATTGGGCTATTAAAAGGCCGCGTCCCCCGCGCCGGTCGGGTTCCCGGCGACGACCTGGGACGGGACCGCCTCGAAGCAGCCCTCGGGCGTGACGGCGATCATCCCGTCGGCGCCGCGCGACACGACGAGCGAGCCGGCGGGCGGGCCGTCCGCCGGAAGACGGTCCAGGTCCGCCGCCGCCATCTCGGCGGCATTTGGCTTGAGCACGTCCGGACCGGCCGCCGCGGCGGCGCGCAGCGCGGCGCCGCCCGCGTCGACCAGCACCCGAGCCCCCGCCGCCCGCGCCAGGCGGGTCAGGACTGCGTAGGCGTCCTCCGGCACGCCCGGCGGAAGGCTCCCGGACATCACCACCACCGCGGCCTCGGCGGCCTGCGCGCCGAACGACTCCTGAAAGGCCGTCCACTCGTCCGGGTGGACTTCGGGGCCGGGCTCGTTGAAGACGGTGGCGTCGGTGTCCACGACGGTGACGGTCCGGCGCGTCTCCCCGGAGATCGCGACGAAGTCGTGCGGGACGTCCAGCGCGGCCTCCACCATGGCGCCGGTGGCGCCGCCCGCCAGGCCCGTCGCCATGGTCCGCTCGCCCAGGGCGTGCAGGACGCGGGCGACGTTCAGCCCCTTGCCGCCCGGACGCTGCAACGTCGCGCCGACGCGGTGGGACCCGTGCCGCGTCAGCCGGGGGACCCGGTAGGTCACGTCCCACGCCGGGTTCAGGGTGACCGTGAGGATCATCAGGACAGGATGATCGACCGGGTCAGGTTGCGCGGCCGGTCCGGGTCCAGGCCCCCGGCCCCGGCCAGCGCCACCGCGAGCCGCTGGACGCGGACCAGGTCGGCCAGGGCGTCCGCCCCGGACGCCTCGACCTGCGCGCCGGTGCCCCGCACCTGCTCGGCCAGCCCTGCCGGCGGCGTGCCGAAGAACCAGACGAGGCTGCGCTCGTCGGTCACGCTGATCGGCCCGTGCCGGTACTCCATCGCCGGGTACGACTCGGTCCACGCGCTCGCCGCCTCCCGGACCTTCAACGCCGCCTCGTTGGCGATCCCGTTCGTCCAGCCTGCCCCGAGGAAGGTGAACTGGCCGCGTCCGGTGGCCCCGGCGGGCAGCGGCGCGTCGACCGCGGCGCGGCACTGGTCGACCAGATCGGCGGGGAACAGGCCCAGGTGCGCGCGCAGCAGCGCCAGCGTCGTCGTGGCGAACCGGGTCTGCACCACCGACCGCTCGTCGGCGAAGTCGAGCACGGCGGTCGCGCCGGCGGCGTCCACGATGGGCGTCCGCGGGTCGCCGATCACGGCGACGGTGGGCAGCGCGGTGGTCCGCAGCAGCTCCAGCACCTCCGTCGTGGTTCCCGACCGGCAGATCACCACGACCCGGTCATACTCCCGCGCATGGGGGAACTCCGACGCCGGGAAGGCGTCGCTCTCGCCCGCCCCGGCCGCCTCCCGCAGGCCCGCGTACGCCTGGGCGATGAACAACGAGGTGCCGCATCCGACGACCGCGACGCGCTCGCCCCGCGCAGGCAGGCCGCGCACGCCGTCCGCCATCTCGGCGGCGCGCTGCCAGCAGCTCGGCTGCGAAGCGATCTCCTCACTAACGAACGACACCGAAGCTCTCCTCTGCTCATTTGTGCGCTTTATAGGCCTATAACGTACAAGAGCGCGCACATCACCGGCAAGGACCCCGCGCGGCAACGCCCCCATCACTCCGGAGAGCGATGAGGGCGTCGGGCGGACGAGGGCTCCGTGGCGCGGCTGCGCGCCGGGGAGCCGGGGGCTCAGGGGCGGCCGGCGATCGACTGCTTGTTGCGGGCATCGCCGGCGGGGTCGGCTCGGTCTTCGCTGACCGGCAACGGCACCCGACCGAGTTGGCGTGTGCCAGAGCGGCAGAGGTTCCTCACTTGCAGTCAGGGTCTACGGGAGTTCAGGGGGCCGGCACTGCGGTTCCCCGTCCGGGCCTCCCGCCCGCGCCCCGGCCCGTCGCGGAGGTGGAGTGGAAGGAGGGCCGGTGCCCGCTGTTCGCGGGGCCGTCCTCGGTCCCGGAGTGTCAGAGCCCGCCCCGCCGGCGCCGGTCATCAGGAGGCACCCCGCCGGGTGCGGTCTGCAGGCCGGGGGTGGTCTGCACGGCCAGCTTGAGGTTCTTGTCCTTGAACGGGCCACGCGTACCCGAAGCCTGGCTTGCATGACCTCGTCCGGCGGCTGAGCACCGACCGTTTCGTGTCCGGCACGCAAGCGCCCACAACGACCACGCCCTCACCTGTCTCCGAGACGCAGGACAACCAAGACCGACGTCGGTCCAACCGATCAGGCGTGTCGACAACATGCTCACGTTGACCTTGGCTGGCGGACACGGAACGGGTGCCCACCCAGTTGGGGCTGCGGCAACGCGAACTCAGCGCCATGGGCCTTCTCGCTCTGCTAGGAAGGCGCGGGAGCCAGTTTCGGGATCGACACAATGCGACTTGGACAGGGCGTTTGTACAGGTGAGAGGCTCCCCGTTCGACTCCGATCGACCTAGATCGACTTGCCTGCTTTGCTGCGCGCTAGAGAAGTTGATCAGGGTCGCTGTGGCTGCGTGATGTTGTGCGCTGGTTCGTGCAGGGTGGCGATGGCTCGGACGTCGTGTTGCCCCGGGCCTGACCGGCGATGAGTGGGCGCTGGTGGAGCAGTTGCTTTCCCGCGCCTGGCGGCGGGCGCCGTCCGGGGGAGCACTGGCGGCGCGAGGTCGTGGGAGTGGTGTACGTGGTGCGCACCGGCTGCGCTTGGCGGCGGCTGCCTGCTGGCTCCCTGCCTGGCGGGCGGTGTGTTGGTACTTCGTGCGGTGGGGGAGAGCAGCGGGCTATCCAGCGGATGCTGGACGTGCTGCGGCAGCAGGTCCAGCGGGACAAGGGCCGGGGCGCCGCGCCCAGCGTGAGCCCCCATGGGTGCCCGAGATCGTTCCGGTTCCGATGGACGACGGCTCAGGCAGGTACATCCTGGTCATTCGTGTGGTCCCCGGCGTCGGGCCGCGGCCGCTGGTGGCGACTGCAGCATTCGCAAGTTCCACCGCCGCGGACACAACCGGTCCCGCACAATCAGGCTCCAGTGGCAGGGACTACCCCCGGGCCGGTGCTGGTGCACAACGACAACGAAGTTCCTGGGTGGGCTGCAAGCGAGATTGCCAGGATTAAGGCCGGGCAGGGGACCCCGCGCACGGTAAGCCCCACAGATCCTACTCAAAAGCTTTATCAATGGTGCGAATCGGCGAGGCGCGCGGCCAAGTGGGGTCCTCACGCGGAGTCGGGCTTCCAGGGCTCGCCCGAATGGGAGGTTCCCGGGAAGGGCGATACGTACAGGATCGTCGGTCCGAACCGCTTTGGGGAGTATGGCTAAACGGACCCGAAAGTCAGGTCCATGAAGATCACCGTTGTCTCCTGTTGATTCGACGTGTTCCCAGTGGAAGGTGGGCGACGTTGTCAGTGAAGTATTCTGTCGGCGGACGGGAGCGGCTCGGCTCCGAACACCGAGGCCGCGGAGACCGACGGACTCGAGCAGATCAAGGACCCCTTGGGCCGTGCTGAACGAGACTTCATCGCCGGGCGGGACGGCTTCTATCTGGCGACGGTCGCCGTCGGCGGGTGGCCGTACGTCCAGTTCCGCGGCGGCCCACCGGGATTCGTGACAGTGCCCGACGAGCACACCCTGGCCTGGGCCGACTTCCGAGGCAATCGTCAGTACATCAGCACCGGCAACGTGGCGCACGACCCGCGCATGTCCATCATCTTCATGGACTACGCCCGCCGGCTGCGCCTCAAGATCTTCGGAGTCGCGACCATCAACGACGTACGCCACCAGGGACCGTCGCCGAGTGCGTCCGCGATACCGGGGTACCGGGCGATCGTCGAACGTGAGGTGCGCGTCGAGGTCAAAGCCTTCGACTGGAACTGCCCTCAGCACATCACTCCGCGCTACACGGCCGAGGAAGTGGCGCCCATGCTGCGACCGCTTCGACAGCGCGTTGACGTTCTCGAGGCCGAGAACGACCTACTTCGTCTTCGGGTCGCATCACCCCTGGCGGACCCCGAGAATCGTCCGTCCCAGCCACAACGGCCGGAGGACCAGTGAGCGACGACAACATCCTGGACCGGATAAGCGCACTGGTCGATCGTGAGCACGCGTTGCGCAGCCATCGGGCAGACGGGTCCCTGGACGAGCGGACCGAACACCGCGAACTGCAGGCAATCGAGGTGGAACTCGATCAGTGCTGGGACCTCCTCCGGCAACGTCGCGCGAAGCGGGACATCGGCGGAGACCCTGATGAGGCCGTCCCCAGGTCCGCTTCAGTAGTCGAGAGCTACTGGCAATAGGTCGGCGGCAGGCCCCGCCGCTCCCGCCGCCAGTGACGAGACCTGCCCACCTCCACCACAGAAGGCAGCCATCCCCGATCGGAGTATGGGAGGCAAGAACAGGCGCCCTAAGAGTTGGCCTGGTCGGTGAACGTGTCGGCTACCCAGTCGGCGATGAAGGTGCTGACGTGGGGGAGGTGGTCCAGGCCGATGTGCTCGGTCGCGCCTTCTTCGGGGCTGAAGATCCGGAGTTCGCGTTTGGGGGAATTGACGGCCTGGTCGTAGGAACGGTGCGCGTATTCGAGGGGGATCTGCCGGTCGTTCGCGCCGTGCGTGATGAGGAACGGCGCGGTGATGCGTTCGACGACGCCGTCGAGGTGGACGTCGTCGGCGAAGCCGATGAAATCTTGGAGGTCGGTGTGGCCCCACACCCACAGGACGTGCTCCCAGTAGTGGGGGACCGGTCGCTCGCCTTCGCGTTCGAGGCGGCGGCGCTGGACGGCTCCCCAGTTGTGGTTGGCGCCCCAGGCGACGACGAGGGCGTAGCGCTTCTCGAAGGCGGCGACCCGCGGGGCGTAGTAGCCGCCGAGCGACCAGCCGACGATGCCGATGCGGGCTGGGTCGACGTCGGTGCGGGTGTGGAGGTAGTCGATGGCGGCGGAGCCCCAGGCCTCCGCGTCGATCCGAGCGGTCAGCCCCTGCATGCGTAGCGCTTCACCGGTTCCGGGCTGGTCGAGCATGAGGCAGGAGATGCCGCGGGCGGCCAGCTCTTCCCAGTGCCCGGAGGAGTACTGGTGCTCCTTGGTGGAGTCCAGGCCGTTGACCATGACGACGGCCGGTGCGGGACCGTGTGCGGTGGCCGGCGCGGCGCTGAAGTACCCCGGCAGCGTGGTGCCCTCGTAGGGGACGGCTACACGGGTCACGTGCCCGCGGTCCTTGAGGTCGAAGGCCTTCTGCTGCAGGTCGAGCACCCGCCGGTAGGCGGGGAGGCGGTCGGGGTCGGAGTTGGACAGCATCCGTTCGGCCTGGCAGAGGTAGTTGGTCGCTCGCGCGTATAGCTGTCCTGCGGTGCGCGTGTGCCCGGCCTTCTCGGCGGCTTCCGCCCGGCCGGCGAGCTGGTCGGTGAGTGCGGTCCAGGCGCGCAGGAAGTCCGGTGTGCCGGCGTCCTCGCCGTCGGCGGCGGCCTGCCGGATCGGGCGGCAGGCGCGGTCGACCTCGTCGATGAGGCCGCCGGAGTTCAGCGCGGCGACCACGCCCAGGTTCCAGACGTAGTTGCCGGGGAAGTACTCGAACACATTGATCCTTTCGCGGTGATGAGGTCAGCGGACCGGCCGCCGTCGGCCACGGCGCCGGTGACGGTGGCGATCATGTCGGCGGCCCGTGCTCTCACGCTTGACGCTTCCGGGCTCGGGGGCGCGGCCGGGCCGCGCGGACCGGCGGCAGATCGCGGCCGGGCACGACGCGGTTGCGGAGGGTGCCGATGCCTTCCACGGTCATCTCGACGACGTCGCCGGGCCGCAGCGGCGGCGGGTCGAGTTCGCCTCGGCGGCCCCACAGCTCGGCGAGGCAGCCCCCGTTGCCGCAGGTGCCGGACCCGATGGCGTCGCCGGCGCGGACCAGGGTGCCGCGCGAGGCGTAGGCGATGAGTTCCTCGAAGGGCCAGCCCATGTTGCTCAGCAGGTCCTGGCCGACCTCGACGCCGTTGACCGCGACCCGCATCTCCAGCGCGAGGAAGCCGTCGTCGTCGCGGCGGCCGTCGAGCTCGTCCGCGGTGACCAGCCATGGGCCGAGTGTCGTCGCGGAGTCCTTTCCCTTGGCCGGTCCGAGGTTGACCTTCATTTCCCGGGCCTGCAGGTCGCGGGCCGACCAGTCGTTCATGACGGTGTAGCCGAAGATGCACTCGCGGGCCTGTTCGGCGGTGAGCGAGGCGCCGTCACGGCCGAGGACGGCGGCGACTTCGAGCTCGAAGTCGAAGCGCCGCGATCCCGGTGGCACGGGCACGTCGTCGTACGGGCCGACCACGGCATAGGGGTTGGTGAAGTAGAACGCCGGAGCCTCGTACCACTCCGGTGGAATCCCGCCCACGCCGTCGATGCTCTTGCGGACGCCTTCGACGTGTTCTTCGAACGCGACACAGTCCCGCAGCGTCGGGGGTGCCAGCGGGGCCAGGAGCCGGATCCGTTCGTCGCGGGGTACGGCGGGCCCGTCCAGTGCGTCGGCTCCGGCCTGCAGCGCCGCGGGCAGCCCCGCGCGGACGAGTTCGAGCACGGTGGTGCCGCCGGGAAGCGGGTGCAGGCCGGCGTCGCCGACGACGCCCGCCCGGACGCGTCCGTCGGACTCCCAGGTGGCGAACCTCATGGGATGGGCTCCGATCAGACCGGCGGGGCCACGAACAGGCCCTTGTCCGGGTCGTTGAAGGACCTCTGGGCGACGAACTCGTTCATCGCGTTGGCCGTGCCCCACTGGTCGGAGACCTCGGGCCGGGAGAAGTCGTAGAGGTGGGGGTGCCAGGTGTCCTCGTCGACCAGTTCCAACTCGGTGGTGTACTCCATCGTGTTGCCGGACGGGTCGAGGAAGTAGCTGAAGGTGTTGTCGCCGGCCAGGTGGCGGCCCGGACCCCAGATCTTCTCCACGCCGGCGCGCAGCACCCGGCCGGTGCCGCGCATGTACTCGTCCAGACCGCGCAGCTCGAAGCTGGCGTGGTGCAGCGACGGGTGCGGGCAGCGCGCGATCGCCAGGCTGTGGTGCCAGGCGTTGACGCGCAGGAACCACATCATCTCGCCCATGCGCGGGTGCATGAGGGTGTCCGACAGCGCGAAGGCCAGGTGCTTCTCGTAGAACGCGCGGGTGCTCTCGGGATCGGCGGAGTTGACGACCACGTGCGAGAGGCGGACCGGGACGGACTCGCCCTCCTCGATCGTCCGGTGCCGCCGGACGGCGACGTCGCAGGAGACCTCGACGGTGCGGCCCTCGTTGTCGAAGAACCGGAAGCCGTAGCCGCCGCCGGGGGTCTGCAGGACGTCCGGTTCGCTGACCAGCCGCACCCCGTCCGCGGCCAGGCGCGCGGCCAGAGTGTCGACGTCGGCGGCGGTGGCGGCGCCGAAGGAGATGAGGTCGATGCGCTTGTCGTCGGATTCGCGCAGCCGCACGACGTACTGTTCGGGGCTGCCCTCGGCGGTGAGGAAGGCCAGGCCGGTGTCGCTGTGCTCGGCCCTCAGGCCCCAGGTGCCGGTGTAGAAGTCGAGTTGCCGGCGGTAGTCGGGCACGGCCAGGGCGACGTGCCGCAGGTGGGTGATCAGTCGGTCGGGCATGGATCTCTCCTGAGCGGGACGTGGGGTCAGGCGGGTCGGCCGACGAGTTCGGCGATGCGGTGCATCAGGGCCGGGACGTCGCCGGGCTGATGCGTGAGCTGCCATTCGGCGAGCCGGTTGGACGCGTCGACGACGGCCCGCGCCCTGGGCAGGCGCCGGGCGTGGAAGGCGTCCCAGAGGTCCTGGTCGACGGCCTGCCGGTCGGCCAGCAGTTCGGTGAGCACGGTGGCGTCTTCGAGGGCTTGGGCGCCCCCTTGAGCCAGGGTGGGCGGGCAGGTGTGCGCGGCGTCGCCGATCAGGACCACGCGGCCGCGGTTCCACGGCGCCGGCAGCACGTGCGTCTCGAACCAGGTGTAGTTGACCCGGCCGGGATCGGTGAGGGTCTCGCGGATGTCGTCCCAGGGGCCGTGATAGGCGGCGGCCAGTTCTTTGAGGACGGCCAACTGCTCGTCGGGTGACAGCGTGGAGCGGTCCTGCGCCGGTTCCACGATGTACGCGTAGAGCGAGTCCTCCCCGGTCGGGCAGTAGCCGGCGATGAAGGAGGGGCCGCCGTAGTAGAGGTCGGTGCGGGTGACGGCGGCGGGCCTTGGTCCGAACGCACGCCAGATGCCCATCCCGACCGGTTTGGTCTCCAGGTCGATGCCCAGGGCGCGGCGGGTCCACGAGCGGACGCCGTCGGCGCCGACCACCAGGTCGTAGCGGCCGGTCGAGCCGTCGGAGAACGTCACGTCCACACCTGTGCCGTCCTGCCGGAGGTCGGTGTGGGTGATGCCGAAGCGGATCCGGGCGCCGGCGTCGGTCGCGCGGTCGAGCAGGATGCGCGCCAGGTCCGGGCGTGGCATCCCCAGTACCGCGGGCAGGTCCGGGCCGCCGGTCCGGGCGTCGGGGATCTCGGCGATGACGGTGCCGTCGGCGTCGGGCGCGCGGATGCCGGTGACGTCGAAGGCGTATCCGTGCTTCTGGACGTCCTCCCAGACGCCGAGCGTGCGGAGTTCGCGCAGGGCGTTGCCCTGCAGGGTGATCCCGGAGCCGAGGGCGGCCGCCTGCGGCTTGATCTCGATCAGGTCGACGGCGACGCCTCGGGCGGCGAGGCGGATGGCGGCGGCGGTCCCGGCGAGGCCGCCGCCGACGACGAGGACGCTGTTCACGGCGGGCATGGAGGGCTCCTTCGTCTGGAGCGTCATTTGACGGCGATGGGGTTGACCGGGGCGCCGACGGCACCGGTCACCGGCAGGGGAGCGGCGGTGAGGAAGAACTCGTAGACGCCGTCGGCGGCGCAGTCGGCGGCGAGGGCGTCGAGGTCCCACATCTCGCCGATGAACAGCCCCATGTTGGGGATGCACACCTGGTGGAGGGGCTGGAACGCGTCGTCGAACTCGTTGGGCCGAACCTCGAACCCCCAGGTGTCGGTGGCGATGCCGGCGATCTCGGTGCGGTGCAGCCAGTCCGCGGTGGTGAACGACAGCCCCGGGGAGGGGCCGCCGGCGTAGTCGCCCCAGCCCTCCCGGCGCGCGCGGGCCAGCCGGCCGGTGCGCACGCAGACGAGGTCGCCTCGCCCGACTCGGGCGGTGTCTCCCTGGGCGGCGATCGTCGCGTCCAGGTGCTCGGTTGTGATCGCGAAGCCGTCGGGCAGTTCGCCGTCGGCGCCGATCACCGCGCCGACGTCCAGCAGGACGCCCCGGCCCGCCGGGTGCGCCGCCGCGGTCTCGATGCCGGTGACCCGGTCGCCGTCGCTGGTGACCACCTCGCCGGCGCGGCGGCCGTTCCAGGCCCGGCCGTGATCGAAGATGTGGCCGAGGCCGTCCCACTGCGTGGAGGCCTGGAGCGGCATGAAGACCACGTCGTCGGCGCCGCCCAGCCCGTGGGGGAAGCCCTGGGCGCCGCGCTCGGCGTCCGTGCCGGTGTCCAGCATCGTGTGCACCGGGTTGGTGCGCCGCCGCCAGCCCCTCTGCGGGCCGTTCATGTCGAACGACTGGGCCAGCGAGAAGCTCGCGCCCCGCCGCACGAGCGCGGCTCCTTCGCGGCGCTTGGCCGCGTCCAGGAAGTTCAGCGTTCCCAGCACGTCGTCGGGGCCCCAGCGGCCCCAGTTCGAGCACCGTGCGGCGGCCGCGGCGATCGCGCCCTCCGGGTCGGTCCGGTCGAGTTCGAAGCCGGGCGCGGCGGCGCCGGTCCCGGACGTGCCGGCGGTCGGTCGTTCGGTCATGCGGCCCGCTCCCTTCGCTGATGCTCGAGCGCGCCGGGCCGCCGCGAAGGGGGCCGCGGGTCGACCCGCCTGACCAGTACAGGCGGAGCGTCGAGTCGCGGCCATTCTCACGAGGGGCATGGCCATCAGGAAGATCAATTTATTGATGTGGTCTATAGACGGGTCCTATAGTGACCGCGTGGCAGTCGATCGTCTGCTGGTCAATCTCGATCTGAACCTGCTCGTCACGCTGGACGTGCTGCTGCGCGAGCGCAACGTCACCCGGGCGGCGGAGCAGCTCGGATGCAGCCAGCCCACCGTGAGCAACGCGCTGGCGCGGCTGCGCCGGTACTTCGACGACGAGCTGCTGCACCGGGCGGGCAACCGCTACGAGCTGACCCCGCTGGCCGTCCAGCTGGCGGCGCGGACGCCTCCGGCCGTGGCGGGCGTCCGCCGCGTCTTCGACGTCCGGGAGGAGTTCGACCCGGCCACGGTCGAGCGGGAGTTCACGATCATCACCTCGGACTACGCGACGGCGGTCCTCGGTCCGATCGTCGCGCGGCTGGTGGCCGAGCGGGCGCCGGGCGTCCGGCTGCGGATCCAGCAGGCCACTCCCGATGCGGTCGACCATGCGCCCGAATCGCTGCGCACGGTCGACGGCGTCATCCTGCCCCATGGCTTCCTCGCCAACGTGCCCCGCACCGAGCTCTACGAAGACCGCTGGGTGTGCATCGTCGACCGGGACAATCCGGCGGTCGGTGCGCGGCTCAGCCTGGCGCGGCTGGAAGAGATGCCGTGGGTCGTGCTGTTCGACCGGCCGACGGCCTTCGCCCCCGCGGCGCAGCAGTTGCGCATGATCGGGGTCGAGCCGCGCGTCGAGATCGTGGTCGACGGCTTCCTGCAGATGCCGTTCCTCGTCGCCGGCAGCGACCGGGTCGCCCTGGTGCAGGAGCGGCTGGCCTGGAGAATCGCGGACGCAGCCGGTGTTCGCGTCCTGGAGTGCCCCTTCGACGCGGTGCCGCTCGCCGAGGCGTTCTGGTGGCATCCCATGTACCGCAGCGACGTCGCGCACGCCTGGCTCCGCGAACTCCTTGTGGAAGCCGCCGGGCAACTCGCCGCCACCTGAGCCCGCAGGCTCAACGGGCGGCGGGCGTCCCGGCGCCGCCGCCGGCCACGCGCGGCGAGCCCCCGGCCAGCCAGGTCTCCAGGTTGGCGGGGGAGAAGACCTCGTCGAGGGCGAGATGCACCGCCCCCGTCACGCCCGAGACCTCCTCGCGGAGGGTCGCAACGTCGATCCGCAGGGTCCGGGTGGCCAGGGACAGCGCTCTGCGGTGGATGACCTCCCGGATGGTGGGGAGGACATGCGCCTTGGCCCGGACGATGCCTCCGCCGAGCACCAGCAGCGCGGGGTTGTAGAAGCTGACCAGCGTGGCCAGAGTGCCGCCGAGCAGGGTGGAGGTGCGCTGCAGCAGTGCCTGGGCGGCCCGGTCGCCCTGGTCGGCCGCCTCAGTGACATCGAGCGCGCGGACCTCCCGGGATGCGGCGAGGACGGCGGCCAGGGCCGGGCTGTGTCCGGTCTCGGCGAGCATGCGGCCCTCACGGGCGAGTGCGGTCCCGCCGGCCACCGCCTCCAGGCAGCCGATGTTGCCGCAACGGCAGATGATGTTGCCGCCCTCCGGGACGGCCACGTGGCCGATGTCGCCGGCCGAGCCGTTGGCACCGCGGTAGAGCCCGCCGTCCACGACGATGGCGGCGCCGATGCCGACGCCGGCGCGGACATAGAGCATGTGCCGGGCCTCCGAGGCCCGGGGGTCGGAGCGCAACTCGCCCAGCGCCATCACGTTGACGTCGTTGTCGACCCAGACCGGGGCCCCGTAGCGGGCGGCGAAGCGGTCCCTGATCGGGTAGCGGTCCCAGCCCGGCATGATGGGCGGTACCACCGGCAGCCCGCTGCCGAACTCCACCGGGCCGGGCACGCCGACCCCGATCGCCCAGATCGACGCCGTGTCATCGCCGATCAGCTCGTCGGCGAGCCTTTCCGCCAGGGACAGCACGACCTCCGGCCCGGCGGCGACGTCGATGGACTCCTGGCGGGTGGCGAGCAGGCCGCCGCTGAGGTCGGCGAGCCCGACGACCAGCTCGGTGGCGGCGACGTCCACCGCGAGAACCCGGCCCCGCTCCGCCCGCAACCGCAGCCGCCGGGGGGCCCGGCCGCCCGATGACGGGCCGAGCCCGGCGCCCTCGATGAGGCCCGCGGTCTCCAGTTCCGCGACGCGTTGGGCGATCACGCTGCGGCCGAGTCCGACGCGCTCGACCAGGGCCGGCTGAGTCACCCGCGCGTCGGCGCGCACGGCGGCGAGGACGGCGGCGAGGCCGTTGATGCGATCGCTGGGCACACCCCAACCCTAACCGAGTTCTTCCGGAGATCGGTAAAAGACGAGGTCCTGCGGGGTGAAAGATCCGCGGTCCGGGATCACTATCGGCGGGATCTATACGTGTCATCACCCTTTTTCGTTGCAGTAACGATTGACTTTGTCCGTTAACAGAAAGAAGTATCGGCGCATCCAGTTACCCAGCTCACAGAGGAGGAAGCGTGGGCGACGCGGTCCGCGCCGGGGTCATCGGCGTCGGCTTCATGGGAGCGGTGCACGCCCGGGCGATCCGGCGCAGCGGCGCGACCCTGTCACGGGTCGCCGGCTCGACCCGGGAGTCGTCCCGCGCGGGCGCCGATCGTTTCGGCGCCGTCCACCCGGGCGACACGGCCGAGGCGCTGCTGGCCGCCGACGACATCGACGTCGTCCACGTCTGCACGCCGAACGCGACACACGGCCCGCTGGTCCGCGCCGCGATCGCCAACGGCAAGCACGTCGTCTGCGAGAAACCGCTCGGAGTCAGCCTGCCCGAGGCCGGTGACCTGGCCGCGCTCGCAGAGGCGGCCGGGGTGACCGCGACGGTCCCGTTCGTCTACCGGTTCTATCCGACCGTCCGCCTGGCGCGAGCGCGGATCGCCGCCGGAACCGCCGGGGCACTGCGGCTCCTCCACGGTTCCTACCTGCAGGACTGGCTGGCCGACGAACACGGCGACGACTGGCGGGTCGACCCCGCCTCCGGCGGACCCTCGCGGGCGTTCGCCGACATCGGAGTCCACTGGTGCGACCTGGTCGAGTTCGTGACCGGGCACCGCATCGTCCGTCTCGCGGCCCGCACCACGGTGGCCGTCCCGGCGCGCGGTGGCCGTCCGGTCCATACCGAGGACGCGGCAGTGCTTCTGTTCGAGACCTCCCACGGCGCCCTGGGGAACCTGACCGTCAGCCAGGTCAGCCCGGGACGCAAGAACCGGCTCTGGTTCTCCGTGGACGGCGCCGCGGAGAGCCTGTCCTTCGACCAGGAGGCGCCGGAGACGCTCTGGGTCGGTGCGCGCGCCGCCAACCAGCAACTGCTGCGGGCCGCCGGCGACACCACACGCTACGACGCTCTGCCGGCCGGACACCCGCAGGGCTACCAGGACTGCTTCGACGCGTTCGTGGCCGACACCTACTCCGCCCTGTCGGGCGCGGCGCCGGACGGTCTGCCCACCTTCACGGACGGACTGCGCGCGGCGCGGCTCACCGCGGCGGTGCTGCGGTCCGCCGAACGCGGCACCTGGGTCGACGTCAACGACTAGAGAAAGGCCCATCGATGGCTTCGAAACTCCGGCTCGGTGCCGCGCTGCTCGCGGGGAGCCTGCCCCTCGCCGCGTGCAACGCCGCCGAGGGATCCGGCGGCGACACGATCACCGTCGGCATGTTCGCCACCACCAGCGCCGCCACGTCGGCCGCGTTCGTGAACACCTGGTCGGTGGACGGCGTCCAGGCCGGCCTCAAGGTGATCAACGACGCCGGCGGCGTGGACGGCAAGAAGATCCGGCTCAAGGTCTGCGACAACGCCGGCGACCCCAACCGGGACGCCGCCTGCGCCCGCCGGGCCGTGCAGGAGAAGTGGGTCGCGGTGCTCGGCGGGTTCGACCCGTACGCGCCGAGCCAGACCCTGCCCGTCCTGGAGGCCGGCGACATCCCCTACATCGGTTACCTGCAGGGGACCCCGACCGAGTACCAGAGCAAGGTGTCCTTCCCGGTCGCGATCGGAACGGTCGGCGGGTACGTCGGCACGTTCAGCCAGATGGTGCAGGACGGCTGCAAGAGGCCGGTCTTCATCGGCGCCAGCGACGCCGGCAGCGACGTCACCTACGCGCAGGCCAAGGACGTTCTCGGCGGCGCGCCCGGGGTCGCCTTCAAGGGCGCGATCAAGTTCACCACCGGCACCACCGACGTGACCCCGACCGTGGCCGACGCCCTGGCGCAGAGCCCGGACTGCCTCGCCTTCGGAGGCGGGGGCAACGACGCGGCGAAGATCTTCGCCGCCGTCCGCAAGGCCGGGAACAAGGCGACCCTGTACGCCCCGCCCGGCGTCCTGCAGCCGCAGGTCATCTCGGCGCTCGGAAAGGCCGCCGAGGGGATCAAGGGCGCGTCGGACACCCCGCTGCCGAACAGCTCGGACCCCTCGGTGCGCACGTTCCTGTCCGATCTCAGGAGCTACAGCCCGAAGGCGGTGCCCAACGGGTTCGCGCTGATCGGCTACTCCTCGACGATCCTGCTCCGGCAGGGGCTGACCGGCCTCGACGACGTCACGGCGAAGAGCCTGCTGAAGAGGCTCGGCGGGATGCGCGGCGTCAAGGTCATGAACTTCCCCCCGCTCGACTTCACCAAGACCCGGGCCAGCGAGCAGTACCCGCGGATGTTCAACAGCGGCGTCTGGTACGGCGTCGTCAAGGACGGCCAGTGGACCAGCAGCGGCTCGGAGTCCCCGACCGACATCGGCCAGTACATCAAGTGATCCCGCCGGGGCCGGCCGCGGCCGGCCCCGGCGCACCGGAGTGAGGCCAAGTCATGAATCTGTTCCTGCAGTTGTTCGCGCTCGGCTGCGCGACCGGCGGCATCTACGCGATCAGCGCCATGGGCGTCGTCGCCGTCTTCCGCAGCTCGGGCGTCATCAACTTCGCGCACGGTGCGGTCGCGATGGCCGGCGGCTACGTGATGTACTCCGTGGCCGACACCGCCGGGCTCAGCCACCTGATCGCCGTGCCCGCCGGGGTCCTCGCCTCCGCGTTGATCGGCTGGCTCGTGTACGTCCTGGTGATCCGCCCGCTCGCGGAGACCTCGACGCTGACCCGGGTGATCGCCACCCTGGGCGTGTTCGTCGTCCTCCAGCAGGGCGTCGTGCTGGTCTACGGCAGCGCCCTGAAGATCCCAGAGCCGTACCTGCCGACCGGGGCCGTCCGCGCCGGGCCGATCGCCGTCGGCGCCGACCAGCTCATCCTGTTCGTCTTCTCGGCCGGGTTGACCGCCGTCCTGTGGGCCGTGTTCAAGCACACCCGCTTCGGCCTCGCCACCTCGGCGGTCGCCGAGAGCCCGCGGTCGCTCGCCGCGCTCGGCTGGCGGGTCGGCCGGCTGCGCGGCGCCAACTGGGCACTCGGCGGAGCCCTCGCCGGGGTGGCCGGGATCGCGTTGGCACCGGGCCTCCAGCTCCAGCCCAACAGCTTCGCCCTGCTGATCATCCCCACCCTGGCCAGCGCCATGCTGGGCGGCCTGCGCTCGTTCCCGCTCACCCTGCTCGGGGGCATCGCGCTCGGCGTCCTGCAGGCGCTGTGCGCGCACTACCTGGACCTGCCCGGCGTCGGCGACGCGGTGCCGTTCCTGGTGATCATCGGGGTGCTGATGCTGATGGGCCGCGCGCTGCCGCTGCGCAGCCACGTCAACGAGCGGCTGCCCAGGGTGGGCGGCGGCAGGGTGCGTCCGGTCCGCCTCGTCGTCGCGGTGGCCCTGGCCGCGGTGGCCGCGCAGACCCTGCTCGGAGTGCAGCTCCTGGACGGCCTCACCGTCACCCTGGTCACCTCGATCATCCTGCTGTCCCAGGTCGTCGTCACCGGCTACGCCGGCCAGCTCTCCCTGGCGCAGGTGCCGATCGCCGGGGTCGGCGCCATCATCGCCGGGCGGGTCCTGGCCGCCACCGGCATCCCGTTCGCGCTGGCGATCCTCGTGGGCGGCGCGGCGGCGATACCGGTCGCGCTCGCCGTGGGCCTGCCCGCGCTGCGCGCCCGGGGCGTCAGCCTGGCCATCGCCACCCTGGGCTTCGGCGTGGCGATCAATGCGGTCATCCTGCGCAACAGCGATCTCAACGGCGGCGCCGGCGGGCTGCAGGTCGGCTTCCAGTCGGTCTTCGGCATCGACGTCGGCTCGATCGTCTACCCGGCCCGCTACGCGATCCTGTGCGGCCTGGTCTTCGTCCTGCTGGCGCTGATGACGGCGAACGTGCGCCGCGGCCGGGTGGGCCGCCGGATGCTCGCGGTGCGCACCAACGAGCGCGCCGCGGCGGCACTCGGCGTCGACGTCGCCTCCACCAAGCTGTACGCGTTCGTGCTCGCCGGCATGATCGCCGGGATCGGCGGCGTGCTCAGCGCGTTCCGCAACCCGACACTGACCTTCGCCTCCTACGACCCGCTCACCTCCGTCAACGGGCTGATCCAGTCGGTGATCGGCGGCATCGGCTACATCCCCGGCGCGCTGTTCGGCGGTATCGGGCAGAACGGCGGCCTGGCCACCGCGATCGCCAACACCTGGCTCTTCGACATCGCCCGGTACCTTGTGCTGATCCTCGGCATCGGCCTGATCGTCCAGGTGATCGTGCAGCCCAACGGCATCGCCGACGTGATCGCCCACCCCCCGCGCGAGCGGAGGCCGCGCCTGCGGACGCTGCGGGCCCGGCTGCCGCAGCCGCCGAACCCCCTCGCCCGCCGGCGCGCCGCGGCGGTGGACGCGCAGATCGCGGCCGCCCGGCAAACGGCCGGGCGCCCGTCAGGCGGCCGCCTCGAGGCGCGCGGGGTGACCGTCCGCTTCGGCAGCGTCGTGGCCGTGGACGACGTGTCCCTGGAGGTCCGGCCAGGAGAGGTCGTCGCGGTGATCGGCCCGAACGGCGCCGGCAAGACCACGCTGATGGACGCCCTCTCCGGATTCGTCCCCGCCTCCGGCACCGTGGAGCTGGACGGCCGGCCGATCTCCGGGCTTCCGGCGTTCCGCCGCACCCGGGCCGGCCTGACCCGCTCCTTCCAGTCGCTGGAACTGCTGGAGGACATGACGGTGCTGGACAACCTGCGCTGCGCCGGCGACCCGGCCGACGCCGCCTCCTACCTGATCGACCTCGTCCGGCCCGACCGCGGGCGGATCAGCGGGGCGACGGTCGCCGCCATCGACACCTTCCGGCTCGCCGGGCACCTGCACCAGCTCCCCACCGAACTGCCCTACGGCACCCGCCACCTGGTCGCGATCGCCCGCGCCGTCGCCGCCGCGCCGAAGGTGCTGATGCTCGACGAACCGGCGGCCGGCCTCTCCGAGGTCGAGCGCGCCGAGGTCGGCGGCCTCATCCGGCACCTGGCCGACGACTGGGGCATCGCGGTCCTGCTCGTCGAGCACGACGTGGAGCTCGTCCGGCGCGTCTCGGACCGGGCGATCGCCCTCGACTTCGGCGAGCAGATCGCCGCGGGCACACCGGACGAGGTCCTCGCCGATCCGCGCGTCGTCGACGCCTACCTCGGTGGAGCGCAGCCCGCGCTCTCCACCGCGACCGCGCCCGCGAAGGAGCGATCATGACCGCGGCCCTGCGCACCACCGGCCTGAGGGCCGGATACGGCGAGGTCGCCGTCGTGCACGACCTCGACCTGGAGGTCCGGCCCGGAGAGATCGTGGCGCTGATGGGCGCCAACGGCGCCGGCAAGACCACCGCCCTGCTCACCGCCGCGGGAGCGCTGCGCCCGCTCGGCGGCGACCTGGAGGTGCTCGGCTCCGCCGACCCCCGCGAGGGCCTGCGCGCCCGCGCGGCGCGCGGCCTGGCGCTGCTCACCGACGACCGGTCGGTCTTCCGCGGCCTCACCACCCGGGAGAACCTGCGCCTCGGTCGCGGCCCGATGGACCTCGCGCTGGCCGCGTTCCCCGAGTTGGAACGCCTCCTCGACCGCCCCGCGGGCCTCCTGTCCGGGGGAGAGCAGCAGATGCTCGGCCTCGGCCGGGTGCTCGCCGCACGGCCGAAACTGCTCCTCGCCGACGAGCTGTCGCTCGGCCTGGCGCCGATCGTCGTGCACCGGCTCCTCGCCGCGGTGCGCGACCTCGCCGCTTCCGGTTGCGCGGTGCTGCTCGTCGAACAGCAGGTCCGCCTGGTGCTCGAGGTCGCCGACCGCGGATACGTCCTGCAGCGCGGCCGGGTGGCACTCTCCGGCACCGGCGAGGAACTGCGGCGCAACCGTGCCGACATCGAACGCTCCTACCTGTCCGTGACCGTCGAGAAGGAGGACGGCTGATCGTGCTCGACCGCGACATCATCCAGAACCGCGGCTTCCGCAACGTGCCCGGCGGCTTCGAGTTCCGCCTGCGCAACCCCAACTACCGCGGTGTGGCGGGCAGCCTGCTCGACGGCGTCGAGGTGGTGGTGGACGGGCGGAAGCGGGACCACGACGCCCCCCGGATCACCCTGCAGGGCCGTACCTTCACCCTCGACGAGCTGCGCGCGAGCACCGACGTGCGGTGGCAGCTGGACGAGACCGCGACGGTGACCGTGCCGCAGCCCGGCGGTCTGGCACCCGGTGTGCACGACATCGAGGTCGCCGTCTATCTCCGCCGGCCGTACTTCCCGCCGTTCGTCGCCCGCTCGGTGTTCCGGGCCGCTGGGAAACGGGTGATCGTTCCGGAGGTCCCGGCCGGCGGCCTGCGCTACGGCGTCTCGCTCTACAGCTACTCCGGCGACATGTACACCGCCATGACGCTGGAGGACGCCATGGCCGACATCGCCGACCTCGGCGCCACCGGCATCGAGATCCTCGGCGAAGGCAACGTCCCGGGCTACCCCTCCCCGGCCGCCGAGTGGATCGACCACTGGCACCGGCTGCTCGGCGAACACGGGCTCACCGCGACGAACTACGGCTCGTGGGTGGACACCGCGATGTGGCGCGACCGCGACCTGACCGCCAGGGAGGCGGCCGACCAGATCCGGCTGGACCTGCGGCTCGCCGCACGGCTCGGATTCTCCTCGATCCGCCCCAAGTTCGGGGTCGTCTCCGCAGAACTGGACCCGCACCCGGTCTGGCGGGAGGCGGTCGAACGCAGCCTCGACCTGGCCCAGGAGCTGGACGTCGTCCTCTGCCCGGAGATCCACAGCCCGACTCCGATCCGGCACCCGGTGACCCAGGCGTACCTGGACTTCATCGAGAAGACCGGCACCGACCACTTCAAGCTTCTGATCGACACCGGCATCTTCCAGACCGCGCCGGTTGACGACGGGCACGAGGGCATCGAGGGCAAGAAGCGGCCGGCGTTCCTGGAACCCTTGGCCGTGCCGATGGACGACCTCGTCGAGATCCTCCCGCATGTCCACTTCATCCAGGCCAAGTTCTTCGAGATCGACGACGCCCTCACCGACCTGCACGTGCCCTGGTCGCCGATCGTCGGCACGCTGCTGCGGCACGGCTGGAGCGGTTGGCTGTCCAGCGAGTACGAGGGCCGGCGAGAGCCGTACCGCGGCCGCGACCAGGTCCGCCGCCAGCATGCCCTGCTCCGCGCACTCCAGGCCTCCGAGAGCGCGCCCGGCGACGAGGAAGAAGGACGCTGATGGGCCCCCTCGACGATCAGGTTCTGCGCGACGACGCGCTCACCGCCACCCCGGACGGCCTCGACATCGCCGTCCACACGCACTGGTACCGCGCCCTGCCGCTGTCGTGCGTGGTCCGACTCGACGTGACCGTGGACGGCGCGCCGGTCGTCCCGCAGGTGACGGTCAACGGCGTGCGCCGCGCCTGGGAGGAGCTCACCGGCCTGACCCATGAGTACTGGTTCACCACCGACCCGCTGATCCTGCACGTTCCCGGGGATGCGGGCGAGCACCGCATCGGGCTCGAACTGGGCCTGTCCATCCCCTACATCCTCACCGGCCCCGACCGGCAGCCGCTGCTGTCCACCAGCCGCACCGACCGCACCCTCGCAGCGAGGCGACCGTGACCGACACCGCCATCGGGCTTCCCCGCCTCGGCACCACCCTCTTCAGCCTCACACTGGAACAGCGGCGGCCCGGCACGGACGTGATCACGCTGATCCGCGACGTCGCGGCCCGCGGGCTGGGCCCCGGGCTGGAGATCGTCGCCTTCCAGAGCCTGCGCGGCTGGCCGCGTCCCGACGAGGAACTCGTCCGCACGGTACGCGGCGCGCTCGACGACACCGGGCTCGTCCCGTCCTGCCTGGCGATCAATCTGGATCTCGCGCTCCGCCCCGGCCGACTGCTCGGCGACGACGAGGCGTACGACTACCTCGCCGTGCAGCTGCGCGGCGCCGCGGCGCTGGGGTTCCCTGTGGTCCGCGTGGGCGCCGAATGCGGTCCGGCTGTGCTCACCCGGCTCCTGCCACTGGCGGAGAAGCTGCGGATCCGGATCGGCGTGGAGATCCACAGCCCGCTCACCCTGGACGCGCCTCCGGTCGCGGCCCTCAAGGAGTTCTTCACCCGCCTCGAGACCGAATGGCTCGGGTTCATCCCGGACTTCAGCGCCAGCATGCGCGCCCTCCCCGACGCGGTGGCCGACGCCCACCGGGCGGCGTGCATCGCACCGGCGCTGACCGGACTGGCCGAGCAGGCGTGGGCCGAACCGGGGCCGGCCATCGCCAAGTTCGGTGACCTGGAGCAGCGCGCCGCCGCCCTCGGCGCCCGCCCCGACCAGGTCGGCCACCTGAAGATGCTGCTCACCATGCACGGCCGGATGCAGCCGGACCGATGGGCGGACTTCTTCCCGCACGTCGTCCATGTGCACGGCAAGTTCTACGGCATCACCGACGGCGAGGATCCGTCGATCGACTACCCGGCCGTGCTCGCGGTGCTGCGCGAGCAGCGGTACACCGGCTTCATCTCCAGCGAATACGAGGCCCACGCCTATACCGCCCGCCACAACGCCTTCGACCAGGTCGCCGCCCACCAGCGGATGTGCAAGAGCATTCTGGAGGCGCTGTGAGCGGCTACGACGTAGTGATCGTCGGCTCCGGACCGGTCGGCACCGCCATCGCGCGAGAGCTCGCCGACCTGGAGCCGTCGCTGCGGTTGCTCGTGTTGGACGCCGGCCCGGTGCTCGGGCCCGAGGCCGGCGGGCACGTCAAGAACATCGCGGACCCCTCGACCCGCGCGTCGGCGGTGGCCGCGGTGACGGGAAGGCGCACTCCGGCAGGTGCGACGCCACCGCGGCCCGGCACCGCCTTGATCGGCACGCCCGCCATGCCGAACGCGGCCGTCTCCACCAACGTCGGCGGGATGGGCGCGCACTGGACCTGCGCGTGCCCCCGCCCCGGCGACGACGAGATCCCCGACTTCCTGGACCCGGCCGCGTTCGACGCCGCCCTCGCCCGCGCCGAGCAGCTCCTGCAGGTCACGACGCACGCCTTCGACCGGGCACCGCTGACCCCGATGGTGCAGAAGGTGCTCGGCGAGCGGCTCGACCGGCCCGGCGTCCGCCCGGTCGGCCCCATGCCGATGGCGGTGACCGTGGGCGCCGACGGTTCGCCGCACTGGACAGGTCCCGCCGTCATCGCCGGCGACCTGTGGCGGCGCCCCGGGGTGACGCTGGCCCCCGGGATGCTGGCACGGCGGGTGCTGGTCGAGGACCGCCGCCGCGCCACCGGCGTCCAGACGGTCGACATCGCCACCGGCTCCGTGCGGCGGGTCACGGCACGGGCGGTCGTCGTGGCCGGCGATGCTCTGCGCACTCCGCGGCTGTTGTGGGCCTCCGGCATCCGTCCCGCCGCACTCGGCCGCTACCTGAACGACCAGCCGCAGGTCATGGCAGCCGCGCTACTGGACGAACCCGGCATCCTCCAGACCTCGGCTCCTGGCACGGCCATCGTCCCCCTCTCGGGGGTCTCCTGGGTGCCCTACGCCGCCGACCGGCCGTTCCACGGGCAGGTCATGCAGCTCGACGCCTCACCGGTGCCCCTCGACCCCGGTACCACCGTCCGGCCCGGGCAGGTCGTCGGCCTCGGCTGGTTCTGCCGCAAGGAACTCTCCGCCGACGACCGGGTCTGGTTCGACGAAGGTGAGCTCGACGAGCACGGCATGCCCGCTATCCGCATCGAGTACCGCCTGACGGCTGCCGACCGCTCCGCCGTCGCGGCGGCCACCGCCGAGATCAAAGCGGCCGCGAAGGCGCTCGGCCGGCCGCTCGACGATCCGTTCGTCATGCCCGCGGGCAGTTCCCTGCACTACCAGGGGACCACGCGAATGGGGCCGGCGGACGACGGCACCAGCGTCTGCGACGCCACCGGCCGGGTCTGGGGCACGGACAACCTCTACGTCGGAGGCAACAACGTCATCCCCACCGCCACCGCGTGCAACCCGACCTTGACCGCTGTCGCGCTCGGCGTACTGAGCGCCCGCGCGCTTCAGGCCGGGCTCCGTGCCGAGGAGGAGAACGCGTGACGAGAGTCCTCATCGTGGGCAGCGGACCCACCGGTGCCGCCTACGCCCGCCTGCTGACCGAGGCGCTGCCGTCCGTCCAGGTGGTCATGGTGGACGCCGGGCCGATCCTGACCGACCCGCCCGGCATGAACATCAAGAACATTCCCGAGCCCGGCGGGCAGGCCGCGGCGCGCGACGCCTCCCAGGGGACCGCGGGCCTGCCCGGCGTGGCAGGCGTGCCCGGCGGCACCGTCGCAGAAGGGACCGTCACCGCCAGGCACGGAACGCACCTCATCGGGCGCCCGGCGAAAGGCTCCGGCGGCATGCCCGCGGCTGCCGTCTCCACCTGCGTGGGCGGGCAGGGCGCACACTGGACCTGCGCCACTCCCCGGCCCACCGGTACCGAGCGCGTCGCCTTCATAGATCCCGCCGAGTGGGAGGAGCACGTCACCGACGCCGAGCGGCTGCTGCACACCACCCACTCCGCGTTCACCGAATCACCGCAGGCCGACGCCGCGCTCGCGCTACTCGCGGACGCGTTTCCGGACGTTCCGGTAAGGCGTCTGCCGATCGCGGCGGATCCGAAGCCCGACGGCATGCTGCGGTGGGCCGGCACCGACGTGGTGCTTCCCCGCCCGGGCCGATTCCTTCTCCGCCCGCGGACCCTGTGCACGCGGCTGCTGGTGTCGGGCAACCGGGTGACCGGCGCTGTCCTGCGCGACCAGGAGACCGGTGCCTCGGAACGGCTGGAGGCGGACGCCGTGGTGGTCGCCGCCGACGCTCTCCGCACCCCGCAACTGCTGTGGGCTTCGGGCATCCGTCCCCCCGCGCTGGGCCGCTACCTCACCGAGCATCCGCTGCTCTTCGGCGTGGTCGCGGTGCGGCCCGGAACCCTGCCCGCCGTCCGGGCCCGGTCCCTCGACCCGATCACCACGGCAGTCAACCTCGGGTACAGCGACACCGCCCATCCGTTCCACGCCCAGCTGATGTTCACCCCGACCTGTCCGGTGCCACTCCCACCCGACCACCCGCAGGCCGACAATCCGGCGGGCTACATCGGCATGGGCTGGGGCGTGCGCAAGTGGCCCCGGTCATCCGACCGCGTCACCTTCGACGACGGCGCACCGGACGACACCGGCCTGCCCGCCATCCGCATCGCCTACGAACTCACCGAACGAGAGGAAGCGGAGCTGGACCGGGCGCGGTCCGTCGCGCTCCGTGCCGCGGCGCTCTTCGGCGACTTCCTGCCGGGAATGCCGCGTGCGATGCCTGCGGGCAGTTCGCTCCATTACATGGGGACGTTCAGGATGGGCCCTGCCGACGACGGAACCAGCGTCTGCGACACCTACTCGCGCCTCTGGGGCACGGACGGCCTGGTCCTCGCCGGCAACGGTCTGATCCCCACCGCCAACGCCTGCAACCCCACCCTGACCAGCGTCGCGCTGGCCGCCAGAGGTGCGGCGGCGCTTGCCGCCCGCCTTCGTATGGGGACCCCGATCCGTCCGTAAGCCGATACGCGGGTCAGTGGGGACTTCTGAGGGTTCAGCATGAGGACGGCACGGCCACCGCGGATCGGAGGTTCCTGGAGACCCAGGTGATCACAGCGGTGGCCGCCCGTCGTCAGGGCTCGCCGGGGGCCTGTCCCAGGCGATGACGAAGCGCTATGAGGTCGGTTCGAAGACTATTCGGCGGTAGTCGCTGAGGTTGTGCTCGCCGTTGTCCTTCACCTCCAGGATCACGTGGAAGATTTTTCCGGCGGAATCGGACGGCACGTTGATCGTGGCGGTGCTTGAAGAGCTGTTGGAGATGTTGACCGTTCCGGGGTAGGTGCCGGCGTCGGACTGGATCCACCAGCTGTAGGTGAGGTTGTTCCCGTCAGGGTCGGTCGTCTTGGAGGCGTCCAGCGTGACCGCGGTGCCCTGGCGGGGAGTCTTCTTCAGGACGCTGACGCCGTTGTCGCCGTCGAGGACGATGACGGGGTTCCGGTTGCCGGAACCGGACTGCGCCCAGTCCATCCGCGCCGCGAAGTTGTTGTAGGAGGCCGAGTAGAAGCGGTTGTTGTACGTCCCGCAGGTACTGGAATCCGTCCAGACGTTGTTCGAGTCTCCCTTGTACGTTCCGCCCCAGCTGGCCTGGTTGGGATGGTCCGGGTCGTTGAGGCCGGTGGGCGTGACGTAGAGGAAGGACGGGGTGTCGCCCTCTACGCCGTAGACGTACTTGGGGTATTGCCTGCCGAGGTTTCCGTGGCCCTGGATATCGGTCGCGTACTGGTTCCAGTTCGCTTTGCCGGTTCCGTTCTGGAACTTCCAGGCGCATTCGTCCCAGATGAAGAGGAGGTTGCCTCCCGAGACGCTGCGCATCCACTGGTGCGAGCTGTAGCTGAGCGGCTGGGAGGAGTCCCTGTCCTGGTCGGTGATGGTGTACACGCGGAGCTTGCGGAGGAACGCGTCCAGTTGCGCCTGCGTCCGGTCCTGCTTCACGCGCCAGATGGACTGGGCGACCGTGTTCCCGCCGCCCCAGACGGTGACGTAGAGCGGACGGGCGTCGTTCTCGTCCGCCAGCTTGATGATCTCGTTGCTGCCGGGGGAGTCGTTGGAGGCGCCCAGGAACTGGACACCCCGGTTCCGGCTTCCGGTCATGACCCGGCTCCTCAGGTACTGGGCGCTCGGCCAGTACCCGATCTCCTGCCTGCTCTCGTCGGCTGCGAAGCCCACCTGGTTCGAGCGCTTCATCAGGTTGGGCAGGTCCTTCTCGTACGCGTTGATCGTGTCGTTGATGATGCTGATGAAGCCGCTCTTGGTGGGGTCGTTGAGGGTGTCGATGCTCCAGCCGGTCGTCAGGACGATGCTCTCGATCTCATACATGTCCGCATGGGCGAGGAGCCGCGTCAGCGACTCGTGGTCATCCGGCTCCCAGGTGGAGATGTCCGTCAGCACGACCACGCGCGGCTTGAGGGACGTCGCCTTGCTGACGGAGATCGTCTTTTTGGCGGAGCCGGTGTGGCCGTCGTTGTCGGTGACGGTCACCGTGACGGTGTAGCTGCCTTCGCCGGCGTACTTGTGGGTGGCGGTCCGGGTACCGGCGGTGGCGCCGTCCCCGAAGTCGATCTTGTAGGCGCTGATGGTGCCGTCGGGGTCGAAGGAGCCGGACGCATCGACGGTGACGGTCTCTCCGGGCTTGGGGAACTCGGGGGAGACGGTGAACGCGGAGACGGGGTCGCCGGAGTAGACCTTGACCGTCTGGCTCTGGCTTCCGCTCTTGCCGTCGTTGTCGGTGACGGTCAGTGTGACCTTGTAGTCGCCGGCCGCGGTGTAGGTGTGGGTGGCCTTCTGCCCGGTGCCGGTGGTGCCGTCTCCGAAGTTCCAGGCGTAGGCGGTGATGGTGCCGTCAGCGTCGCTGGAGGTCGAACCGTCGAAGGTGACGGTCTCGTGCGGGACGGGCTTGGCGGGGGTGTAGGTGAAGGCTGCCGCCGGCCCGGCGAGAGACACCTTGATGGCGTTGACTTTGGCGTTCTCGACGTTGGAGATGAATTTGAGGTCGAGTGCTCCGTCGGTGACGGTGATGGGGGTTTGGGTGGTGTAGGCGGTGTTGGCTCCTGCTTTGGCGTAGATGTCGAGGTCGGTGATGCGTTCGGTGCCCTCCATTTGGACGTCGAAGCTGCGTTTTCCTGTTTGTGTGTGGTAGGTCTCGGCGAAGTAGAGGGTGACCAGGTATGCGGCGTTGG
The DNA here is from genome assembly GCF_040492135.1 of Actinomadura sp. NPDC000600. Lineage (NCBI taxonomy): Bacteria > Bacillati > Actinomycetota > Actinomycetes > Streptosporangiales > Thermomonosporaceae > Actinomadura > Actinomadura sp. NPDC000600. The sequence goes on along the minus strand of NZ_JBEUPD010000012.1, from coordinate 223,442 downwards.
GGACGGTGGCTTTGTAGGTGAAGTTTCCGTATCTTTCGGTTTGGTAGAGGGGGTCGTCGGTGGTTGCGGCGATGGGGTTGGTGGTGGTGTAGGTGGTTCCTCCGGTGAAGCCGGTGTCGGCGGTGAATGTGGTGCCGTCGGAGGCGGTGTAGGCGTTTCCGCCGGCGTTGACGGCGAAGACGGTGCCGTCGTTGTGCGGGGGTGTGGAGGTTCCGGAGAAGGTGAGCCAGTCGAGGTTGAGGTTGCCGTTGACGAAGACGAGTTTGACGTCCTGGACGCCGTTTTGGGGGGGCAGGGTGAGGGATTTGGTCTGGTAGGTGTCCCAGCCTCCGGTGCCGCCGATGGTGAGGGTGGCGGTGTTGGTTCCGCCGATCCAGACCTGGACTTTGGTGTCGCCGCCGCCGTTGGCGGCGTTCAGTTGGACGGTGTCGGTGCCGGTGTGCAGGTCCACGCCGTTGTACTGGACCCAGGCGTTGGCTCCGACATAGCACAGCACCCCGTTGCAGGTCTGCAGCGAGCCACCCGAACCGGTGTAGCTCTCCGCCTCGATCCTCGTCCACCCATCTATGGTGGCCGCGGCCGAGGCCCGCGGAACGGCGCTGACGCATTGCAGCAGCAGGAGCATCGTTGTCACGGCTGCCGTGCACAGGACCATGAACGGCCTATGCCTTCTTGACGACATTAGAATCCTTTCTTCTTTGCGGACGAGAGACTTGAATCCGCTCTAGCGGCGGAGCCGACCTGCCGATATGGCCACCTCCCGTCACGGGAAGGGCCTGAAGGCGTCGCCTTTCAACGCCTTCAGGCCCCCGGATCTGGTGGAACTGCGTCCTTGTGTCAGCCGACGCTCATGGGAGGTTCCAGTCCGCGCGTTCGGCGAAGGACGATTGGAAGTCGGCGCGCCACCTGGAGATGGTTCCTCCGCCGGGCCCGTCGACCCAGTGGTTGGTCGATCCGTCGCGCTTGTACTGGCCGCCCCAACTGGGCTGCGTGGGGTCTTCGGGGTTGTTGATCCCGCGGTTCGCGCTGAGCAGGTGCAGGAACGACGGCGAATCGCCCTCCTGGACCCCTGTGATGCAGCATCCCCTCGGCGGGTACACGGCCCCGAGCGGCCCGTGGTTGTTGCGGATGTTCGCGTCGAGCCACGCCAGGTTGCACAGCGAGGTGTCGCCGCTGTTGCAGAACATCCCGCCGTAGGTGGTGTTCGAGTGGATGATGAACAGGTTCGGGAAGTTCTGCTTCATCCAGTCGATCGTGTCGTCCTGGTGCGCGATGGCGAAGATGCGCATCTTGCTGAGGAAGCGGTCCAGCTCGGCCTGGCTGCGCGTGTTCTTCACCTTCCAGATCGCCTGGGCCACCTGGCTGTTGTCGCCCCAGATGGAGAACCACACGGGCCGCGAATCGGCCTTGTCGACGATGCTGATGACCGCGTCCGAGGCGTCGCTGTCCTTGCCGGCCCCGATGTTGTTGCCGGTCGATCCGCCCCAGGTGCCGTTGCGGCCCTGGTGGACGATCGAACGCAGGTAGTCCGGGCTGGGGTAGTCGGGGTCGTGCTTCTTGAGGTTCTGGTACACCAGCGCGTACTTGTCGATCGCGGCCAGCATGTTCTGCTTGTTGGCGACGTTGCGCGTGGTGGCGGCCGTGGCCAGCATTCCCTCGATGTCGAACTCGTTGCTGTACATCAGGAAGCGGACCATCGACTGGACGTCGTCCGGGTCGCTGTTCGCTCCGTCCAGCGTCGGGAAGTCCGACGAGACGACGATCCGGTACTTCTGCTTCTGGGATACGGAGATCGTCTTCTTGGCGGTGCTGGTGCGGCCGTCGTTGTCGGTGACGGTCACCGTGACGGTGTAGCCGCCTTCGCCGGTGTACTTGTGGGTGGCGGTCGCGGTGTTCGCGGTGGCGCCGTCCCCGAAGTCGATCTTGTAGGCGGTGATGGTGCCGTTGGGGTCGAAGGAGCCGGACGCGTCGACGGTGACGGTCTCTCCGGGCTTGGGCCGCTCGGGGGAGACGGTGAAGGCGGCGACGGGGTCCTCGGCGGGTCCGGCCGTGATCACCTTGATGGCGTTGACCTTGGCGTTCTCGACGTTGGAGATGAATTTGAGGTCGAGTGCTCCGTCGGTGACGGTGACGGGGGTTTGGGTGGTGTAGGCGGTGTTGGCTCCTGCTTTGGCGTAGATGTCGAGGTCGGTGATGCGTTCGGTGCCCTCCATTTGGACGTCGAAGCTGCGTTTTCCTGTTTGTGTGTGGTAGGTCTCGGCGAAGTAGAGGGTGACCAGGTATGCGGCGTTGGGGACGGTGGCTTTGTAGGTGAAGTTTCCGTATCTTTCGGTTTGGTAGAGGGGGTCGTCGGTGGTTGCGGCGATGGGGTTGGTGGTGGTGTAGGTGGTTCCTCCGGTGAAGCCGGTGTCGGCGGTGAATGTGGTGCCGTCGGAGGCGGTGTAGGCGTTTCCGCCGGCGTTGACGGCGAAGACGGTGCCGTCGTTGTGCGGGGGTGTGGAGGTTCCGGAGAAGGTGAGCCAGTCGAGGTTGAGGTTGCCGTTGACGAAGACGAGTTTGACGTCCTGGACGCCGTTTTGGGGGGGCAGGGTGAGGGATTTGGTCTGGTAGGTGTCCCAGCCTCCGGTGCCGCCGATGGTGAGGGTGGCGGTGTTGGTTCCGCCGATCCAGACCTGGACTTTGGTGTCGCCGCCGCCGTTGGCGGCGTTCAGTTGGACGGTGTCGGTGCCGGTGTGCAGGTCCACGCCGTTGTACTGGACCCAGGCGTTGGCTCCGACATAGCACAGCACGCCGTTGCAGGTCTGCAGCGAGCCACCCGAACCGGTGTAGCTCTCCGCCTCGATCCTCGCCCAGCCATCCGTGGACGCCGCCGCCTCCACAGCTCCGATGCCTTGCAACAACAGCAGCATCACTGTGGCGACCGCGGTGCACAGCACCGCGAACGGCCTATGCCTCGTTGACAACATTCGAACCCTTTCCTCGCAGTCCAGACGGCACGCGTGACGCGACTCAGCCTGCGATCGGCATCCGCACACCATCCGGTGATCGAACCCTTGGGAGTGACCCTTTCGACGGATGCGGCCGCTGAAGGACAGCGCTTCCTAAATCGACTGCAGGCCTTTTTGCCGTGGTCGTCTTAAAGCGAGTGACGCGCCGCGGCACGCCGCGCATGCTCGCCGGATTTCCGGCGGGCCGACTACCTCCAGTTGGCTGGATTGCCCGTGATGATTACACAGGCGACTCGTGCCGACAAGTTGTATTCAGCGATGAATATACATTCAAGAATCTTTCGCGACGAGCCCGTTCCGCGATATCCCTCTCGCCTACTGCGGGCCGGCGCAGCGGCTGACGATGCCGGGGACGTCGGCCGCGGTGTCCGGCTTGTAGCTGTACGGAGGGTTGGTGAACGGGGTGACGCCGCCTCCCGTGCCGCCGGCTCCGCTGTCCCGCTTGCCACTGGTGTTGTCGTAGGCGTTGCCGCGGGCTGTGATGTACGACGGGCGGTCGTACATGAACTGGTGGGGGTTGTGCGTGCCCTTGAAGTAGTTGTTCTCGATCAGGACCGAAGCGAGCGCGCCCACGCCGACGGCGTACGTGTTGCCGGTGGCCGTGTAGTAGTTGTTGTAGACGTGCCCCTTGCCGAAGAGCATCCGCGGCATCCGCTGGTCGACCAGCTCTGCGAACCAGTTGTGGTGGAAGGTCGCGTTCTCCTTGCCCGCGTCCGTGGAGTCGTGGTCGGCGCCGGCGCTGATCAGGCTGGCGAAGCGGTGCGAGTTGTTGCGGTCGGTGTACCAGAACTTCACCCAGGACACCGTGAGGAAGTCCGAGCCCTTGGTGAGGTCCAGGAGGCCGTCGCCCGCGTCCTGGACGTTCAGGTGGTCGAACCAGAGGTGGTCCGAGCCGCGCGCCGCGAGCGTGTCGGCGGGGTAGTGGCCGTACCCGGGGCCGCGGATGTTCAGGTTGCGGACGATGATGTTGCTGTGCCCGGACTCGATGTTGAGCCCGCCCTGGATGGTGGCGTTCTTGTCGGCGCCGACCAGGGTCTTGTTGCTCGCGATGTTCACGGCGCTGGTGCCGGTGTTGATGGTTCCGGAGATCCGGAGGACGCGTGCCGTGGAGTCGCCCGCGTACTTCTGCAGGTCTCCCAGCGTTGTGATGGTCTGCGGGGTCGCGTCGCCGCCCCCGGTCGTCGAATTGCGGCCGGCCCCCGCGACGGCCGCCCAGCCGGAGAGGGCGGTGTCGCAGGTACCTGAGCCCGGGGGCGGGGTGTCGGTCGGCGTGGGAGTGGGGGAGCCGGGGTCGGTGGATCCGGTGCAGGCCGCGCCGTTGAGGGTGAAGGACGAGGGCTTGGGGTTCGGGCCGGACGAGAGGCCGTTGAATCCGATCTCGACGGAGCCTCCGGAGGCGATCGCGGCGTTCCAGTCCATGCTCTTGGCGGTGACGTTCCGCCCGCTCTGGCTCCAGGTGGCCGACCAGCCGCTGCTCACCTTCTGGCCGGAATCGGGGAAGGTGAAGCCCAGCGTCCATCCGTTGACCGCGTCACCGAGATTCTTGATGCTGACGCCGGCGGTGAAGCCGCCGTCCCAGTCGCTGGTCGTGTAGGTCACCGCACAGCCGGCGGCCGCCTGCGCCTGGATCGCGGACACTCCGGTGACGAGGCCGGCGGCGATCAGTGGTGCTGCGGTCAGGGCGACGAGGTGCCGTCTGGAGCGCGTGATTCCGGGCCGGACGGGTCTCATGCGACCAACTCCTTTCCGTCACGGCGCGGAGGGCCCGTGACGATCCTGGGCCGATCCAGGGGACGATCGGCGCCGGGCCTGCAGAGGGATCGCCGAGATCGTGGCATCGGGAAATCGTCGCCGCAATAGGGTCTTTCATTTAATTTCGTAGTTGAATATATATTCAAGATGGATGACTCTCGGAGTATCGACGTGAGGGCTGAATGAAAATTCAATAGGGCTCTGATCTGCAGCTATGTTGTGCATGACCTCTCAAGGGAGGGGCTTCGTCCAGGGCGGCTCTTGACGCTGCAACGGCTCGGCCATACCGTAGAGAATCAAAATCACCTTGTGAATTTATATTCAGAATGGCGACGTCCGGTGCGATATCGGCTGCGGCCTGACTCCGTCGCGCACCCGACTCGTCCGCCCCCGGTAGAACAGGAGCCCGCCCATGGAAGGCGTTGCCCTATGACCAGCACGAGACCCGGCGGACGGGCGACCGGTTCGGCCGCGGACTCCGCCGAACCGGCCATCCGACGGCGGGAGTTCATGCGGCGCACGGGGGCCGTCGCCGTGGGCGCCATGGCCGGGGCCGCAGGGGTGGCGGGCCCGGCCGCGGCGTCCGGTGGCCTTGGCGGGCACCGTGGCCGTCCACGCGTGATCTGGTGCGACGACGTTGGCGGGACCGATCCGGACGACTGGCAGTGCGCCGTCCACTTCCTCGTGTACGCGGACCTGTTCGACATCGAAGGCCTCGTACAGGCGCCGTTCGGTGACGGCACGGTCGACGACATCTTCACCGTGATCGATGCCTACGAGCGGGACTTCCCGAACCTGCTAACGTACTCGCCCGCCTACCCGGCGCCCGGACGGCTCCGCGCGCTCACCGTGGAGGGGGCGCCCGGGTACGGCTGGCAGCGTCCGTCGGGGTTCGGTGAACCGTCCGAGGGCTCGAATCTGATCGTCGAGCGCGCCCACCGGAGGGATCCGCGCCCGCTGCACCTGCTGATCGGCGGCGGGCTCGACGACCTCGCCCAGGCGCTGCACGACGCTCCCGACATCCTGCCGAAACTGCGCGTCCTCTGGATCGGCGGGCCGAACAAGATGTGGAGCGTCGACGCCTACGACTACATCGAGACCCGCTTCCCCGATCTGTGGATCATCGAGTCGAACTCCACGTACCGCGGATGGTTCACCGGCGGCGACCAGACCGGCGACTGGGGGAACACCGCGTTCGTGGCGGCGCACATCGCCGGCCGTGGGGCGCTCGGCGACTTCTTCGCCGCGCAGCGCGACGGCGAGTTCAAGATGGGCGACGGTCCGAACGTCGCCTGGTTCCTGCGGGGCGGGCGGAACCCGGAGAAGCCGAGCTGGGGAGGCCGGTACGTTCCCGTCTGGGACGGGAGGAAGACCGTCTTCGACCGCATGACGACCCGTGCGGACATCGTCGAGGCCTGCGGCGTGACCGAGTTCGTCCTGCCCGTCCCCGACGGCTACACCTCCGCCAATTCGGCGCGGATGATGACCGACGGCCGGGTGCCTTCGCTTGCCGTCTACGACGGCAGAACGCTGCGCTTCCGTTTCTCGCCGAAGGCGCCGCAGGTCTGGTCGTACCGGATCGAGAGCGACTTCTCCGGTCTCGACGGTCTGGGCGGGGAGTTCACGGCCGTGACGCCCTCCCTCGAACGGGCGGGTCGGCCGTCCACCGCGCACCCGAACTGGTGGTGTGACGATCAGGACCCGGCCGTCGCGGAGGGGATCTACCCCGGCGCGAAGAGCGTCAGCCGATGGCGTCGGCGATATCTGAGCGACTTCGCCGCCCGCATCCGCCGTTGTGAAGCACCGGCGCGTCGGCCCGCCCGGTAGCCGCGCCCACCGCGCGCGAAATGATCAGGAAGAGAGGACCGCGCATGCCATCCCACCCCCTCCGCTCCGAATGGCGCAGTCCGGCGACGGCGCTTCCCTCGACCGCTTCGCGGCGAGCCTGGAAAGCGCTTCCGGTGGCCGCGGCCACCGTCGCCGCACTGCTGGCGCAGGCACCCGCGGACGCGGCCACGACGGCCAGCAGGTGGTGCGGCCCCCGCACGAGCCCCGGCGCCGCCTCCGCTCTCTCGGAAGCGGCCAGTGCGGCACAACACCGGCCCCGGGTCATCATCTCCTCGGACGGCGAGATCGACGACCAGGCGTCGTTCCACCGGTTCCTGCTCTACACGAACGATCTCGACGTCGAAGGCATCACGCTCAGCAGTTCGCGTTTCCACTGGGCCGGGAACGGAAGCACGATCCCCGCGCACAACTGGCGGGGGACGACATGGACGACGGACATGATCAACGGCGGCTACGCGCGGGCGTACCCCGAACTCGTCAGGCACGACCGGAGATACCCGAAGCCGGCCGACCTGGTGGCCATCGAGCGCGTCGGCAACATCGAGAACGTCGGCGACATGGCCGCGGACACTCCGGCATCGGACCTCATGAAGCGCAAGCTCCTCGACGACGAACCCGGGCCCCTCTGGCTCGACGTCTGGGGCGGGACGAACACCGTCGCGCGCGCTCTCAAATCAATCCAGGACCAGTACCAGGGGACCCCGGAATGGCCGTTCGTCTACCGCAAGGTCTCCGACAAGGCCGTCATCTACATCATCCTCGACCAGGACACCACCTATAAGGACTACATCGCCGAGAACTGGCCGGACGTCCGGGTGATCATGAACAACGAGCAGTTCGAGCCCTTCGCCTACAAGTGGAAGAGCCGGGTGCCCGGGGCGCTCCAAACCTACTTCCAGGGGCCGTGGATGACGGAGAACATCGTCAGGGGCCCGCTGAACCAGGACTACCCCGTCGGGCCGCGCCGTGCCGGCGGCGTCGACTTCGGCCCCGGCGAGTTCGTCTCCGAGGGCGACTCGCCGTCGTTCTTCCAGCACATCCCGACGGGCCTGCGAAGCGCCGAGGACCCGGCCCTCGGAGGCTGGGCCGGACGTTTCGTCCAGGTCGGGCCGCGCCTATGGACGGACAAGCCCTCCTACCTCGGTAGGCCCGGCGACCAGGTCACCGACCTCAACCCGGACACGGGCCAGAAGGACAAGTCCTACCCGCAGGCCCGCTGGACCGCCGACCTCCAGAACGACTTCGCCGCCCGCGTCGACTGGACGACGGCCGACCGCTACGACCAGGCGAACCACCGGCCGGTCGCCTACGTGCCGCCCGGCCTCCGCGACATCGGCGTCAAGCCCGGCCAGACGGTGCACCTGCGCGGCGTCACGGCCGACCCGGACGGGAACACCCGCACCTGCACGTGGTGGCAGTACCAGGAGGCCGGGTCGTACCCGGGAGTGGTGACTCTGACCGGCGCCACAGGCGGCCATCCGTCCTTCGTCGTGCCGGAGGACGCGAAGCGCGGGCAGAGGATCCACATCGTCTTCCAGGTGACGGACACCGGAACCCCTCCACTGACGAGTTACCAGCGCGTGATCGCAACGGTGCGCTGACGGCCGGGCCCGGGGCAGGACATCCCTTGTGACGCCCACTCAGGTGTGAATGGACATTCAGCTAGCATGAGATCGCGGGTGTTGTCCGGCGCCCCGCCCCCGGTTCGCAGAGGAGTCTCGTGCCCAGCGATCGCAGGCGAGAGCCAGCCATCGGCGGTGTGGCGACCACGCAGCTACGACTGCTGACCAAGGTCGCCCGCATGTACCACGAACACGGCATGCGGCAGCCCCGGATAGCCGAGCAGCTGCACATCTCCCAGCCCCGCGTCTCGCGGCTGCTGAAGCAGGCCGCGGAGCTGGGCATCGTCCGCACCACGGTGGTCACCCCGGCCGGCGTCCACGCCGAGCTGGAGGAGCAGATCGAGCAGCGCTTCGGCCTGCGCGACGTGGTCGTGGCCGACCCCGGCCAGTCCTCGCCCAGCGAACGCTCCACGCTGCAGGCCATCGGCGCCGCCGCCGCCGTGTACCTGGAGACGACGCTGACCGGCGGCGACCGCATCGGCATCTCGTCGTGGAGCTCGACGCTGCTGGCCACCGTCGACGCCATGCACCCCCGGCCGACCCCGGTCGCCGAGCAGGTGGTCCAGGTCATCGGGGGGGTCGGCAACAGCACCTCGCAGGTCTACGCCACCCGGCTCGCCGACCGGCTGGCCATCCTCACCGGGGCCGAGGCGGTCTTCCTGCCCGCCCCCGGCCTGGCCTCCTCGCTGGAGGCCCGTGACGTGCTGATGGCCGACCCGCACATCAGCGAGGTCCTCGCCACGTACGGCGGCCTGACGACGCTGCTCGCCGGCGTGGGCAGCCTCGAACCCTCGCCGCTCCTCGTGGAGAGCGGGAACGCCATCGCCGACGCCGAGCAGGACGCGCTGCGCGAGCTCGGCGCGGTCGGCGACATCTGCCTGCGCTTCTTCGACGAGGAGGGCGAGGTCGTCAAGTCCGAGCTGGACGACCGGGTCCTGGGCATCGACGCCGCCACGCTGCGCTCGATCCCGCGCGTGGTCGCGATCGCCGGCGGCGCCCGCAAGTACACGGCGATCCGCGCCGCGCTGCGCGGCGGCTGGGTGGACGTCCTGGTGACCGACCTGGACGTCGCGCGACGCCTCGCCCAGGAGCCGGCCGGTCAGTAGCCGCGCTCCGCCTCCTCGGTCTGGGCGCTCAGGAGCGCGCGCTTGGCGATCCGCTGGGCGGCGAGGGCGTCCTGCCGGGCCTGGGCTTCGGCGAGGGCCTCGGTGTCGAGGACCTGCAAGGCGCGCCAGATCGTGCGCATCGTCTCGATGCCCGCGCGGGCGGCCTCCACGGCGTTCTCCCGGAAGGGGAACTGGTCGAGCTGCCAGACTCCCTGCCAGTCGGCCTGGGTGAGGGCGTGGAAGAACTCGAAGGTCTCGACGAGGTGGACGGAGCCGACGACCATGTCGTCGTCCCAGCCGCGGAAGTTGTCGTTGACGTCGATGGCGTAGAGCCTGTCCCGCGCCATGATCATCTGGGCGGCCTCGGCGGGCGACTCCAGCCCGTACAGCGAGTGCCCGAAGTCCAGCAGGATCCCGACGTTGGGCACGTCCATCTCCTCGATCGCCAGCAGCGTCCGGGCCGCGGAGGAGAAGGTCATGCGGTTGCGCGGTTCGCGGGGCTTGTACTCGATCGCGAAGCGCAGGTCGGGGTGGCGCTGGGCGAGCTCGCGGACCGCGTCGATCGACATGGCCCACAGCGCCTTGTAGTCGGCCTGGAACGGGTAGTCCCAGCCGTCCTGGCCCGGCCAGAGCTTCACGTAGTCGCCGCCGAGCCGGCGGGTGAGGTCGGCAGCGTCGCTGACCAGCTCGATGGCCTGGCGGCGGATCTCCGGGTCGGGGTTGGTGAAGCCGCCCCGGCAGAACGTCCGCGTGTAGATCTCCGGGGTCAGGGCGATGGCACGCAGGCCGTTGGCCTTGAGCGCGTCCTCGACGGCGGCGATGTCCAGCTCGGCGGGGTTGAAGGGGTAGTTGATGTCGACGACCGAGAGGTCTCCGACGTCCCCCGCCCGGTCGATGGCCTCCAGGGTGGAGACGGGCGGCCCGTAGCCGTCGGTGGCGTAGCGGTCGCGGAACTGCCCGAAGTGCCAGAGGCCGGCGCCGTAGAGGGGTTCGGACTTCGGCTGGTTCGTCATTGAGAGCCTCCTGAGGGTGGGACGTCGGCGTCCGCCGACTGTGCGGTGGCGCGTGCGCGGGACACCGCCTGGTGCCATGCGGAGCGCATGCGCCGGCGATCAGCGGCCCCGGTACGCGGCGAGAAGACGCGGGCGGGTCGGTCGAGTTCCTCCAGCCGGCCCCGGGTCCACAGGCCGCAGGCGAGACCGGCCATGTGCGCCGCCCCGATCGGCGAGAGGTCGCTGACCAGGGACTGGTGGACCTGCCGTCCGCCGATGTCGGCCTGGATCTGCATGAGGGACGCATTGGCGGCGGCGCCGCCGTCGGCCAGGAGGGTCTCGTGCTGGCCGACCGCGTCGACGACGTCCTCGACCTGGAACGCGGTCGACTCCAGGGCGGCGCGGGCGAGCTGGGGGAGCCCGGTTGCCAGCGTCATGCCGACCAGCGCGGCCTGGGCGGTGGAGTCCCACCAGGGGGCGGCCAGGCCGCCGAACGCGGGGACGAGATGCACGCCGTCGCTGCTCGCCCCGTCGGCGAGATCGGCGAGTTCCGCGGGCGTGCGGCCGACGGTGTCGGCCAGCCACCGCAGCGTGGCCCCGCTGGAGAGGATGTTGCCCTCCACCGCGTGCGCGATGCTGTCCTCGCCGGGACCGGAGCCGGGGCCGGCGGACCAGGCGATGGTGAGGCACAGCCCGGCGCCGACGGCGGTGGTGTCGGAGTGCAGCGCCATCACCGACGAGCCGGTGCCGTAGGTCGCCTTGACCCGGCCGGGCAGCCAGCCGGCGTGGGCGAACAGGGCGGCGTGGGAGTCGCCGAGGACGGCGGCCACCGGGACGCCGTCCGGCAGGGGCGGCAGGCCGCGGACGGAGGGGAACGGTCCGGTGGACGCGACGACGCGGGGCAGCACTTCCGGCGGGATGCCGAAGAGCTCCAGCAGCCGCTGGTCCCACCGGCCGGTGCGGACGTCGAGCAGCTGCGTGCGCGCCGCGTTGCCGATCTCGATGACGTGCTCGCCGCCGAACCGGCTCAGCAGCCAGGAGTCGATGGTGCCGAGGCACAGGTCGCCGCGCAGGGAGCGGCTCCGGTCGGGGTCGGCGTGGTCGAGCAGCCAGGCCCCCTTGGTCGCGGAGAACATCGGGTCCAGGGGCAGCCCGGTGACCTCCCAGACCTTCTCCCCGTATCCGGCGGCCAGCAGGTCCGCGCAGCGCGCCGCAGTGCGCCGGTCCTGCCAGCTGAGGACGGGGGTGACCGGCTCGCCGGTGCGGCGGTCCCACAGCAGCATCGACTCGCGCTGGTTGCTGATGCCGACCGCGGTGACGCGGGCGGGGTCGCACCCGTCCAGGCAGCGGCGGGTCGCGGTCCGCACGCTGGTCCAGATCTCGTCCGGAGACTGCTCGACCCAGCCCGGACGGGGATGGCTCCGGCCCAGGGGATGGGACGCGCGGGCCAGCACGCGGCCATGCCGGTCGACCAGGAGCGCCTTGGTGGAGCTCGTCCCCTGGTCGAGGGCGAGGATCACCTCATCGCCGCTCATCGCCGGCCAGCTGCCGGGCCGCGGCGGCGATCCCGTCCGCGGTGAGGCCGAAGTGGGTCAGCAGGAACTCGGTGCTCCCGGTCGGCGCGAAGGTGCGCGGCACGCCGAGGATCTTCATCGGGGTGGGCCGCCGCTGGCTGAGCAGGCCGGACACCGCGGCGCCCAGTCCGCCGGTCACGGTGGCCTCCTCGACCGTGATGACCCCGCGGGTCTGCGCGGCGGCCCGCAGCACCGCCGCCTCGTCGAGCGGTTCGATCGAGGCCATGTTGATCACGCGCACCGCGATCCCCTCCTCCTTCAGCCGCGCGGCCGCGTCGAGCGCCCGCGACACCATCGTCCCCACGGCGATGACCGTCAGATCGTCGCCGTCGGCGAGCTGCCGCGACAAGCCCGGTGAGAAGCTGATGGCGTCCGGGTGCACGGCGGGGACGGCGAACCGGCCGATCCGCAGGAAACTGGGGCCCTCGTGGGCGGCCGCCCAGCGCAGCGCGGCGCGGGTCTCGGCGGGGTCGGCCGGGACGATCACGGGCAGGTCGGCGACCGCCCGGATCCATGACAGGTCCTCGATGGAGTGGTGCGTGGGACCCAGTTCCCCGTACGCCATCCCGGGGCTCTGCCCGCACAGCACGACCCGGGCCCGGCTGTAGGCGATGTCGGCCTTGATCTGCTCCAGCGCGCGGCCGGTCAGGAACGGCGCGGCCGCGCTGACGAAGGGCAGCATGCCGCCGTTGGCGAGACCGGCGGCGACGCCGACGAGGTCCTGCTCGGCGATGCCGACGTTGATCAACCGGTCGGGGAACTCCTCGCGGAACCGCACCAGGTTGCTGGAGCCGACCGAGTCGTTACAGACCACCACGACGCGCTCGTCGGCCGCGGCCAGTTCGGCGAGCTCCTCGGCGAAGGCCTTCCTGCAGTCGAACAGCGGCGCCGCGGCGACGGTGTCGGTCATCGCGCGAGCTCCTCGAACGCCGAGGCGGCCTGCTCCGCCGAGGGGACCTTGTGATGCCATTCGACGCGGTCTTCCATGAACGACACGCCTTTGCCTTTCGTGGTGTGGGCGATGACGCAGACCGGCCGGTCGCCTGCGGGCCCGGTGAAGGCGGCCAGCAGGCGGCCGTGGTCGTGGCCGTCGCATTCGCGGACGTCCCAGCCGAAGCTGCGCCACTTGTCGGCCAGCGGTTCGAGCTGCTTGGTCTCCTCGGTGCGGGCGCCCTGCTGGAGCCTGTTGCGGTCCACGACGGCGGTGAGGGCCGACAGCCCGTGGTGGCCGGCGGTCATCGCCGCCTCCCAGTTGCTGCCCTCCTGCAGTTCGCCGTCGCCCAGAACCACGAAGGTCCGGCTGCGGGAACCGCGAAGCCTGTGCGCCAGCGCCACGCCGACCGCGACCGGGAAGCCGTGGCCGAGGGGACCGGTGTTGGTCTCCACGCCCGGGACCTTGGTGCGGTTGGGATGGCCGTTGAGCGGCGACAGCGGTTCGGCGAAGGTCTCCAGGGCCGACCGGGGGAAGAACCCGAACTGGGCCAGGACCGCGTAGAGCGCTCCGGCGGTGTGCCCTTTGCTGAGGATGAGCCGGTCCCGGTCGGGGGCGAGCGGAGCGCGCGGATCGACCGACAGCACGGCCCCGTAGAGCGTGACCAGGATGTCGATGACCGAGAAGTCGCTGCCGATGTGGCCGAGCCCCGCCCGGCGGATCATGGCGAGGTCGGTCCGGCGGACCTCGCGGGCGATGTCGGCGAGCGCCGCCGCCGCGTCGGCCGCGCTGCCTTCGGCGAGCCGCCGCCGCAGCCGCAGGTAGTGGTCGGCTTGGGGGTCGTCGGTGGTCAGCATATGGTCCCTTTCCCACCCGTTCAGGCACCGCGCCGGAGGGAGCCCCGTGGAGCCGCTCTCGGGCCCCGGGGCCGGCGCTCTCAGCGAGCTCGGGCACCTGCTCCTCGATGAGGAGGAATATTTATTCGTAAGCGATTAGCAATACCGTATGGGGGGCTGATCGGGCGTGTCAATGGCGGCGGCCAGCCACAGGGCGGTCTGGTAGTCGGTGATCAGGACGTTGACCCAGCCGCCCAGGAGGGCGGCCCTGATCGCGGTGCGCTTGCGTTCCCCGCCCGCCAGGCCGATCCGGCGCGGCACCCGGCGCAGTGTGCCGGGGGCGATCCCGAGGATCCGCTCGTCGAGGCTCGTCCGCAGGTGCCTGCCGTGCTCGTCGAAGAACCGCAGGCAGACGTCGCCGACGGCGCCGGCCGCGCGGAGCTCGGGCAGCTCGCTCTCGGCGAAGGCGTTGCCGCTGTCGCGCAGCAGCGGCGAAGGAGTGAGGCTCCCGACGCCCACCAGGGCCATGGTGAGGTCGTCGCAGGCCGCCAGCGCCGACTCGATGTTGGGATCGGTGACGATCACCTGCCGCATGGATCCGGACCCCAGCAGGCCCGGGGCGGGCAGGAACACCGGATCCGCACCGGTCAGCTGGGCCAGCCGCCCGGTGATCCGGGTGGCCCGCGCCTGCGCGGTGACGTTGCCCACCCCGCCGAGCATCTGGACCACCCTGCCCGCGTCCGCCGCCGGACGGGGGCTCATCGACTCCACCGCCGCCAGCAGCGTCGAGCTCCAGGAGGACACCCCGATGCGCTCGCCGCCCATCAGGGTGGTCTCCAGGTACGCGGCCGCGGCCGAACCGAGCGCGGGCAGCACGTGCGGCTCGTCCGCCTGGTCGCCTGTGTCCACGACGACGACCTCGCTGAGCCCGTAGCCCTGTTCGAGCCGCTCCTCGACATCGGCGTGGACGCCGCGGGGGGTGACGACCGTCGTTCGGACGATGCCGAGCTGGGCCGCCCGCTTGAGAAGCCGCGACACCCGGGGCTGGGAGATGTGCAGCTGCTCGGCGATCTGCGGCTGGCGCATCCCGCGCTCGTGGTACATCCGCGCGACCTTGGTCAGCAGCCGGATCTGGTCCGGCGGGATGTCGCTCAGGGGCAGCGCCCCGGGACTGTTCATGATGCTCGGCGCCTCTCTGTCCACACCCTCGGCCGACCGGCGCCGCCGCAGTCCCCGCGGTCGCGGCGCTCGATGGGCCCGGACGCCCGGTCCCGGCCGCGCCTCCACCGGGCGGATCGCGCCCATGGCGACGCGGCGAGGACCGTGCCGAGGCAGAGAATAGCCATTCAAGTGCGTTTGCCTAGTCGCCCCCTGGTGGTCGCCGGGTGATCCGGAGGCGACCTCGAATGCCGCGTGGAGGGTTCAGGGCGTCGCTGTGCCGCGTCCGCTCCCGCGGTGACGTCGCGTCTGACCTGCTCGCCTGAGATCGGGTCGTGATCCCCGGAGTTATTGACACCGGATTTGGGCTGCGTTAGCTTGCCGCATAGACAACAGTTCATGAATATAAATTCAACGTCGAGGTGGTGCCATGGCTCACGCAGCGAGTGCCCGGCACGGGAGACGAGCCCGCGGGCTGCTGGTTCCCGGGGCCGTCCTGCTCGCCCTCTCGCTGGCCGGCTGCTCAGGCGTCCCCGGCGTCTACGTGGTCGAGAAGGCAGGCCATGCGAGTTCCGGCCCGGGCGGCGGCGAGAAGTTCAACGCGACCGCATTCGCCGAGCAGGTCTGGGCCTCGAAGGTCGTGCCGACCGCGCAGAAGGACGCCCAGGACGCCGCGACCCTGCTGCCCGCCCTGCGCGCTGACCAGAAGGGGGCCAGTGCCCGGTACGGCAAGCAGGCCGGCGCCGGTTCGCCCTACTCGTTCCTGGTCAGGGGAACCGGCACGGTCAAGGACGTGACCAGCGGCAACGCCGTGGGCAGCATGCGACTCGACATCCCGGGGGCCGGGAAGACCGACGTGAACCTCGCGATCGGACCCGCCTTCGTGGGCACCGCCGTCCGCGACTCCGTCGGCTTCATCGGCTTCGGCCAGTTCAACAACCAGATCGACTACGCCGACGCGGCCGCCGCGCTCAACAACAAGGTCAAGACGACCGTCGTCCGCGACCTGGACCCGGCCTCGGCCAAGGGCAAGAAGGTCACCTTCACGGGGGCTTTCCAGCTCGTGGCCCCCTCCAGCGTCATGATCACCCCCATCACGCTGGAGGTGGCCCCGTGACGGAGCCGACCCCTCCGGCCGAACCCCGGCCGAAGGCCCCGGACGACCCGGCTGCCGCACCCCCGGTCCTGGTGGCCGAGGACGTCACCAAGAGCTACGGCGGCGTGCGAGCGCTGCGCGGCGTCACCTTCCGGGCCCGTACCGGGGCGGTGAACGTGCTGGTGGGGGAGAACGGCGCGGGCAAGTCGACGCTGATGAAGATCCTCAGCGGGGCGGAGCAGCCGACCGGCGGCCGGATCCTGCTCGACGGCGAGGCGGTGGAGTTCCCCACGCCCCGCGCCGCGCTCGAGCACGGGATCGGGATCATCCACCAGGAACTCAGCCTGTTCCCCAACCTCAGCATCACCGACAACATCTTCGCCGGGCGTGAACTCCACAACCGTGCGCACCTGACGGGCGTCGCCGAGCAGCGCCGCCAGGCCAAGGCCGCACTCAATCGGCTGCGGCAGGACATCGACCCCGACACCCTGGTCGGGGACCTGCCGATCGGCACGCAGCAGCTCGTCGAGATCGCGCGGGTGCTGTCCCAGGACGTCCGGATCCTGATCATGGACGAGCCGACCTCCGCGCTGAGCAACGCCGAGGTCGACGTGCTGTTCGAGGTGATGGACGACCTGAGGGCGCAGAACGTCACCGTCATCTACATCTCCCACAAGCTGGAGGAGTTCCGCCGGATCGGCGACCACGTCACCGTGCTCCGCGAAGGGGCGGTGGTGGCCGAGGCGCCGATGAGCCGGACCGACACGGGCTGGATCGTCCAGCAGATGGTCGGCCGCTCGCAGGACAGCCTCTTCACCCGCTCGGCGGGCCAGACCGGGGACGTGCTGCTCGACGTCGAGCACCTCACGGTGCCCGGCAAGCCGGCGCCGCCGGTCGACGACGTGGGCTTCCACGTCCGGGCCGGGGAGATCGTCGGGATCTACGGGCTCATGGGGGCGGGGCGCACCGAGTTGATGGAAGCCCTGATCGGCCTGCGGCACCACACCGGGACGATCAGCGTGGCCGGGCGGCGGGCCGACGACAGGCGCGTCCCGGGCCGGCTGGCGCTGGGCCTGGCGCTCGTCCCCGAGGACCGCCAGCGCGACGGGCTCGTCCAGGCGCTGTCGGTCCGCGCGAACCTCCTGCTCTCCACATTGAGGACGCTCACCAGATACCGGCTGCTGTCGCCGGTGCGCGAACGCCGTGCGGCCGCCGGGCAGGTCGCGGACCTGCAGATCAAGGTGCCGGGAGTCGACGCCCAGGTCACCCAGCTCAGCGGCGGCAACCAGCAGAAGGTGGTCCTCGGCCGCGCGCTGCGGACGGGCCCCAAGGTCCTGCTGCTGGACGAGCCGACCCGCGGCATCGACATCGGCGCCAAGACCGAGATCTTCCGCGTCATGAGCGACCTGGCGGACCAGGGGCTCGGCGTCCTGTTCGTCAGCTCGGAACTGGCGGAGGTGATGGGCATGTCCGACCGGATCCTCGTCATGGCACGCGGGCGCATCACCGCCGACCTGCCGCGCGCCGAGGCGACCGAGGAACGCCTCGTCAACGCGTCCGCATCAACGACCGTCATGAAGGTGAGCCCATGAGCACCAGCACCGGAAGCGACGTCCAGGGCAGCGTGGCCGCCGGGCCGGGCGCCCCGGCCGGCGGGGGAGGCCGCGGGACCCGGCTGGCGCTGGCCCTCCTGCAGGGCAGGACGCTCATCGTCCTGGTCGCCCTCGTGATCATGTTCAGTCTGATCTCCCGCGACTACCTGACCACGAGCAACCTGCTGCTGATGAGCAAGCACGTGTCCATCACCGCGCTGCTGGCCATCGGCGTCACCTTCGTCATCCTCACCGGCGGCATCGACCTGTCGGTCGGATCCATCGCCGGCCTCGCCGGAATGATCTCCGGGGGACTGCTCTACGAGGGCCTGAAGCTGCCCGGCGGCGACACGGTCTGGTTCTCCACCGTCATGGTCGTCGCGATCGGGATCCTCGTCGGAGCCGCCGTCGGGGCCGTCAACGGCCTGCTGGTCACCAGACTCAACGTCGCCCCGTTCATCGCCACCCTCGGCGTCCTGTACGCCGCGCGCGGGCTGGCCGACCTGCGCAGCAACGGCGGCACCTTCCCCAACCTCGCCGGGACGCCCGCGCGGCACAACACCGGCTTCGACGTCATGGGCGGCCAGAGCCTGCTCGGAGTCCCCGTCGCCATCTGGATCATGGTCGTGGTGGCGGCGCTGGCGATCCTCGTCACCACCCGCACGCCGTTCGGCCGCCGCGTCTACGCCGTCGGAGGCAACGAGCGCGCCGCCGAACTGGCCGGCATCCGCACCGCCCGCGTCAAGCTCGCCGTCTACGTCATCTCCGGCGCGTGCGCAGCGCTCGCCGGGCTCATCCTCACCTCCGAACTGGGCGCCGCCTACCCCGACACGGCGACGACCTACGAGCTCAACGCCATCGCGGCGGCCGTCCTCGGCGGCACCTCGCTGTCGGGCGGCAAGGGCACCATCGTCGGCACGATCGTCGGCGCCTTCGTCATCGGCTTCCTGAGCGACGGGCTCGTCCTGGTCGGCGTCTCGACCTTCTGGCAGCTCGTCGTCAAGGGCACCGTCATCGTGCTCGCCGTCGTCCTGGAGCAGACCCAGGAGCGCGTCAAGGCGCGCATGGCCGCCTAACAGCCTTTCCGCACGACCTTTCCAAACCACCCCTGGAGCCGTACGGCCCGAAAGGACGTCCACGATGCACCGCTTCCTCAGCCGTTCCCTTGCCGGAGTGACCGCCGTGACCATCGCCGCGATGAGCCTCACCGCATGCGGCGACGACTCCAAGCCCGCCGCGGGCAAGGACGGCGGGTCCAAGCTGATCGTGATCATCACGCCCTCGCCCGACAACGTGTTCTTCAAGGCCGAGCAGCAGGCGGCCGACGCCGAGGCCAAGAAGCTCGGCTACACCACGCTCGTCCTCAGCCACGACGACGACCCGACCAAGCAGAGCCAGGAGATCGACACCGCCATCTCCCGGAAGGCGGCGGCCATCATCCTCGACAACGCGGGCGCCGACTCCACCGTCACCGCCCTGCAGAAGGCCGCGAAGGCGGGCATCCCCAGCTTCCTGATCGACCGCGAGATCAACCAGACCGGCATCGCGAAGGCCCAGATCGTCTCCAACAACTCCCAGGGCGCCACGCTCGGCGGGCAGGAGTTCGCCAAGGCGATGGACCAGTCCGGCGAGTACTTCGAGCTCACCGGCAAGGAGACCGACACCAACGCCGGCGTCCGCTCCAAGGGCTACCACTCCGTCCTGGACCAGTTCCCCAAGATGAAGATGGTCGCCCAGCAGAGCGCCAACTGGGACCAGACCGAGGCGCTGCAGAAGGTCCAGACCATGCTGCAGGCCCACCCCAAGGTCAAGGGCATCATCGCGGGCAACGACACGATGGCGCTGGGCGCCTGGGCCGCCCTGCAGGCCGCCAAGAAGACCGACGTGATCGTCACCGGCTTCGACGGCAGCCCCGACGTGGTCTCGTCCGTCCTCAAGGGCGGCGTGCGGGCCACCGTCCTGCAGCCCGCCGCGAAGATCTCCCAGATGGCCGTCGACCAGGCCGACAAGTACATCAAGACCGGCTCGACCGGCCAGCCGGAGAAGCAGTCCGTCGACTGCGTCCTGGTCAACAAGGACAACGCCGCCAAGGTCAGCAACTTCTCCCTCGGCTCATGACCCGGCACTGAACGTCGGTGGAAGCCGGATCCGGGAAGGTCCTGGACCCGGCTTCCGCTCGTCCCAGGCTAGAGCAGGAGGTGTTCGCCGGAGAAGTAGCGGATCTCCAGGGTGAAGTGGGCGATGCGCCAGCCTTCGGGGGTGCGGCGGAGCTTCCACTGGTGCCATCCGGCCCCATCGGCGTGTCGTCGCGGGTCGTTCGCGTCGAGCAGGTGCGCGGCGAAGAAGCAGGACCGCGCTTCGGCCGTATCCCCGTCCAGTGTGATCGCGTGGTTGGTGCTGAGGTGGTGGGTGCCGGCGTATCGGCCGAGGTTGGCGGCGACGAACTCGGCCATGCCCTCGCGTCCGCGGTGGGTGATGCTCTGGGCGATGAGCGGTGAGACGGTGAGCACGCCGTCCTCGGTGAAGTCGGCCGCGTAGCCCTGCCAGTCCCGGTCGTCGAGCGCGCGGGCGAAGTCGATGAGCAGGTCGCCGATCGCCGCCCGGTCGACCAGCCATTGGAGCCTGCTAGCCGAACCGGTCGGCGGGTTCGCTGGTGGCATGTCGCAGGATCTTCCTTCCGATCGGGCGGAGCCGGGGGCGCGGGGATCGCGAAGCGGTCAACCGCCGAGCGTCCGGCGGACGACCGTTTCGGCCGCGGCCGCGGCGGCCGTGGAACCGAGGGAGACATGGTGCTTCAGGCGCTGCCCCCGCCTCGGACCGAGCGGGTCCGCCTGGTTGGTCCGGACGTTGATACCGAGCTGGCCGGTCGTCATGTCGCCGAGGACGGACTGCATCTGGGAGGACGAGTTGTTGAACGAGTAGATCGAATCCAAAAGCATGTGCATCCCGTTCTCCGGGCCGAGGCTGTCCGCCAGGAGCTCGCGGGCGATTTCCTCCATCACCTTGCCCAATGCTTTGTCGAACTTCAATTTGGGGTAGATGGAACGCACTGATCCTTCGATGTTCCCCATCGACTTGCCGATCAGAGAGACGAGCGGGCTGACCTGGATTCCGCGTTCGGTGGAGTAGCGGGCAAGCGACATCAGGGCGACTCCGAGGTTCAACTCCTCCAGGGAGGCGTTCGCCCAGTAGGGAATGGTGTTCGACACGTCGTTGGCGAAACGGGTGCTGTTGCTCCAAGGCGTGAGCGAGCCCAGTTTGATCCAGTCTCTCGCCAGGGCCGCCCCGTCGCCGCGTGCCATCCCGACCAGGCCCTTGAGCAGGGTCAGGCTCGCGTTTCTGTCGATCTTTCCGTACATCCCCCAGTCGATCACGTGCGCCTTCCCGTCCTGGTCGATGAGGATGTTCCCCGGGTGGGGGTCGGCGTGGAAGGCGCGGTCGACGAAGTAGCCGCGGAACATGAATCCCATCAACTGGTAAGCGATCTTCTTGCGCTGCTTGTCCGACAGCTGGTCGTCCTTCACCCGGTTGATCGGCGTGCCATCGACGAAGGTCTGGACCAGCACGCGGGGCGTCGCCTCGATGACCTTGGGGACCTTGACCTGCTTGAAATGCCGCGCGGCCTTGCGCGCGTCCTTCATGTTGCGGGCCTCGCGCGTGAAGTCCACCTCGGCCTCCATGGCGGTGAACACCACTTCCATCATCGACTTGACGTCGATGACCTCGCACATGTGCGGGGCCGTCCGGTGCAGGAGACCGGCGATCCTTCGCAGCACGGCCATGTCGCCCAGCATGGCCGCGGAGGTTCCGGGGCGCTGCACTTTCAGCACGCAGGGTCGACCGTCGGTCCAGACGGCGCGGTAGACCTGGGCGACGGAGGCGGCGCCCAGCGGCCGTTCGGTGTTGATCTCCTGGAAGTTGGAGCGCCAGTGTCCGCCCAGTTCGGCTTCGATGACGGGTTCGAAGACCCGGAAGGGGTCGATGCGTGCCTGGTCGTTGAGGTTGGCGAACTCGTCCATCAGGTACTGGGGCATGATGTCGGGCCTGGTCGCCAGTATCTGCCCGAGCTTGATGTAGATCGGGCCCAGGTCCTCCAGCATCGCCCGCAGCGCCCTCGCCCGCTCCTGCCTGCGCAGGCCGTCGGCGGAGACCTGCGACCGGGCCAGCCGCGCCTGGAGGCTGCGGGTCGCCTCGTGGGCGGCCGCTCGTGAAGCGATCTTGATGGTGCGGCTGGCCCTGCCTGCGGGCACGCGTGCTCCTTACCCGCCGACGCGATCGGCCGACGGCACAGTGTTCGGCTCCGGCTACTTCTTCATGTCGGCGATCTGCTGGCTGAGCACGCTGATCTGACCGGCGAGCTCGCGGATATCCCGCTCGTTGCGCTTGGCGCGCTTCTTTCCGCTCTTCTTCTTTTTCTTCACGCCGAGACTCTTCCGCACGGCCTTGGCGTGGCGGTTGCCGGCCTTTTCGGAGCGTCTTATCATGTCGTCGAAGACGGATCTTCTTGCCACGACGCCACCTTTCCCACGTGGTCGGGCCCCGGCTCCGAATCCGCGGAGATCGCCGATTGACGCGTCTTTTTCCGGGGGGAGCCTTGTCGGATGCGAGTATGCATCGGGTAGCCCGCCGACTGTCAACACCCCCGCGGGACCTTCCCGCATACTTCGATCGGGATCGCGTTTGGACAAGCTCACCTCGTCTCATATGGTGCGTTTTAGCTCTTATTTACGGACAATGCGACGGGTCACACACTGTTGTCCGACCAGAAAGGCGCTCATGGGCGGTTTGGATAGGGCGTTCCGGGCCGGCGCCGCCGCGAGGTCCGTGTACAACTGGTGGACGCTCGGCAGGGGCGGCCACGAGGTGGTCGCCGCCGCGCCCGTGGCCTGTCCGGTGAACGCGGCGGACAGAGCGGCGGCCGAGTGTGCTCGGGACCGTTCGCCGATCGGAGCCGAGCGCCGGGCCGAGGCCGCCGACCTTCTGACGGCCGCTGCCGACCGCGGGCTCGCGGCGTCGCGGCGTCTGCTCGATCGAGGCTGCCGGCCGTGGCCGCGCACGATCGGAGCCGACCAGCTCGTGCCGTACCTGGTCGACGAGATCAACCGGATGCTGCGCCGATGCGAGCCTCCCGCTTCGCGGGGAAGCGTGCCGCGGCCGCTGGAGCGCCATGCCGTGCTGCCGGTCCCTCTAGGGAGACGGCCATCCGCCGCGGTCCGGGGGACCGTGTCTTCGTCGGTCCCGCCGGGAGGGGCGCCGCTCCCGAGGCGGGCCATATCTGGGAAGGCTCCGCCGACCCGGCTCCTGAGGTGGCCGCCGGCGGCCTCGACCGCTGGATGACCGGCGCGTCGCCCGCCACGACCGCGGCGTGGCTCGCACACCGGCCGGCCGGAGGACGCGACGGGCGGTGCGTGGGCGCGCTCGACCGTTTGGCACGCCGGCACGGCGGTCCCGTGCCCGGCCTGGGGCCGGCGGTCGCCGGCGAGCAGGCGGAACTGGCGGGCACGCTGGTCCGTGCCGGGCTGGGCACCGCCGTGCCGCCACGCCTGCGGGAGCGGTTGCGACGACAGGTCGGTGGGATGACCGCAGACTGCGGGACCGTGAGCACCGCGCTGTACGCCCTCGCCGAGCTCGGCGAGCTGGGCGAGCGGTGCCCCGCGGAGGTGCTGCGGCACTTCGAGACCGCGACGCACTTCCAGCGCCGGCCCGGGGACCCGGTCTGGTCGCCTGTCGCCAACGCCCACGTGCTCGAGGCGTTCGGTGCGCACGCCGCGGCCCGGCCCGCCCACATCAGGCGCCACGCGCCCGCCATCTCCGCGCTCACACGCCTGCTGTGCGGCCGCCAGCAGCTGAGCGGCCGCTGGGAGGATCCGGGCCACGCCTCCCCCTACTACGCCACGTCCCATGCCGCAGCGGCCTTGAGCCGCTTCGGTCGCCGCAGCGCCTCCTCCGCGGTCGCCCGTGCGGTCTGGTGGGTTCGCGGCTCCCAGCGGCCTGACGGGTCCTGGGGAGTCTGGAGGGGCACCGCCGAGGAGACCGCGTACGCCCTGCAGACGCTGCTGGCAGCGCCGCACCGCGTCCCCCAGGACCTCCTGGCGAGGGGCGCCGCCGCTCTGGAGCGCGTGGTCGCGGCCGGGACGGGCCACCCGCCGTTGTGGCACGGAACAGACCTCTACGCCCCCGCCGCCGTCATCGACGCGGCGATCCTGGCGGTGACCCGCCGACTGCGCGGCCATGTCCCGCTTACCAGCCGTGCCTATTCCCTTTCCCTCTCGCTCACGCCGGCTCGCATGGAGGAACGCGACTCGCAAGGTGCAAAGGGGCTGGTCGGACAGTAAAGACCGGCGTCCGCTCGCGGACGGCTCGATCTTTTGCCCGCCCCCAGACCCCCGGTTGCGCACCGCCAAGGATTGATTACTGTGGGTGAGCGCCCTTCTCGTTGCCCCCCGCTCGCGTGGAAGGATCACATGTCCCCTCGCATCGCCGACACCGCCGCGGTCGCCGCCCGGATCGCGACCGGCGCCGATCCCGCCGATCAGCCGCCGGCCCCCCAGTTCCCCACGCCGCTGGACGTGCCCCCACGGGTCACCCTGGTCAACGGCAGTTTCGAGGAGCCGAAGATCGCCGGTGGAAACCGGATGCTGCATGATGCCTCCGAGCCCGGCGCGGACTCCGTACCCGGCTGGCTGACGACGGCCTCCGACCGCGTGATCGAGATCTGGCACAGCCGCAAGGGGGTGCCCGCGGCGCACGGAGAGCAGTTCGCCGAACTCAACGCCAACGAGCCCGCCGCGCTGTACCAGGATCTCGAGACCACGCCAGGGACCACGCTGTACTGGAGCCTGCGGCACCGCGGCCGCGAGGGCGACGACACGATGTCGGTGAAGATCGGTCGACCTGGCAGGAAGCCGAACAAGACCTGGACATTCACCGACGGCACCGCCGAATGGGTGCCGCACGCCGACTCCTACAAGGTCCCGGCGGGACAGACGGTGACCCGGTTCGCCTTCGAGGCCGGCGGGACCGCCACCGGCGACCCCACCGTGGGGAACTTCCTGGACGACGTCGTGTTCGGCACCGCGCCCAGCGTGGTGGTGACCACCGCCGCCGAACCGGAGTCCGGAGCCGCCGTCGGCGGCACCATCACCTACACCGTCAACCTGAAGAACCACGGTGGCATCCCCGCCGAGAACCTCATTCTGTGCGGCACCGTCCCCGCCGGAACCAGCTACGTGCCCGGGTCCCTGAGACTCGAAGAGGGGCCCGGCCAGAACAGCGGCAACGGCTGGTACGACTCGACCACCGGGCGGCTCACCCTGCCGCTGGGGCAGGGCGCCACCGCCGCCCAGGGCGGCACACTGCCCTCCACCGTCGAGTCGCCGGACGGCATCACCGCCCAGTTCACGGTCCAGGTGGAGCGCGACGGTGCCGGTCGGACGCTCTCCCATCAGGCCACCGCCACCTACGCGGGCGCCCGCGGCGACGCCGTTGAGCAACTGACCTCCACCTCCAACACGACCTACGTGACCGTCGATCCCGTGACCGATGCGGAGGCGGCCGAACTCACCGTGACGATCGTCGCCGATCCGCCGTACGCCGCCGTGGGCGAGGACATCACCTTCCATCTGGCGGTGAGCAACCCTGGGCCCGCCCAGGCCACCAGCGTCGTCGTCTCCGTCCGCCTTCCGGCGGACCTCGAGCTCGTGTCAGCCGAAGGAGCGCGGTCCTTCGACCCGGCCACCGGCCGGTTGGCGATCGAGGCCCTGCCCGCGGGCAGCACCGCTGAGCTTCAGTTGCGCACCACGGCCACGGCTCCGGGCGCGCTGTCCTGTACCGCCACCGTCACCGCCGGCCTGCCCGGCGAGCCCGCCCGCACCGGCCATGGCACCGCGACCGCGAGCGTCGCGGTGTGCCCCCATGCACGAAACGCCTGCGCCGCGGCTGACAGGCAGAGCGGTGGCCCCGTCCCCTGCGTTTGCAGACTCGGCTGCGCATGCGGCCGACACGAACAGCCCGGGCAGACTCATTCGGTGCTTTTCCCTGCCACCACGCCCCACAGGTGGCACGGCAAAAAGGGCAGCAAGAAACGGGACAGGCATCACCGGCGGTTCCTGCGTGAACTGGCCTTGCAGGTGCAGACGCTCAGCCGGCAGCTGATCGAAATGCGCGAAGAACGATGACGCGGTGACGCGGCCGCTCACAGGGCGCCTCAGGGCCGGGGATCGTTCCGGGATGCCCTGACATTCGTCCGGCAACACCACCGAACCGGCGATGCTCCTGCGCTGAGTTCTGGTATCACGTGGCCGGACCGATGGTTGCCGACTGAACAGACTCCGGCATGTCCGCGAATTCGTCCATGATTCGGAGCGGCATCGCGCCTGACGTGGGGCATTTTTCTTTTATCCTTGCATTTTCCAGTCCTGGCGCCCTTTGTCGACCGGGCGCCATGACTTGTGCGGCGATATTCGCTTCAAACCATCACAAGATACGATGTCCTGAAAAATCCAATAACATTTTGTGTCGCCAAAGCAACTATTCGCGATGCTAGCGTGCTCATCGTTGCAAGCGCGACAACGGCAACAGGATTGCCGACTCATCCAGATAGTGGGGGAGATCGTGCGTCGTCATCTACATTTCGGAAGGCTCCCATGACCGGGGAGCGGCCCCGCCGCGTGGTCGTTACGGGACTGGGGGCGGTGACGCCGGCGGGGATCGGCATAAAACCGTTCTGGGACCTGGTCATCCATGGCGACTCGGCCATTCGAAAGATCACCTTCTTCGACCCGACAGAGTTTCGTTCCAAAGTCGCCGGAGAATGCGACTTCGATCCGCAGGAGCACGGCATCGGCCCGGACGAGGCCCGACGGCTGGACCGCGCGGGCCAGTTCGCTCACGTCGCGGCGCGGCAGGCGATCGCCCACAGCGGACTCGACCTGGACCGGATCCCCCGGGACCGGATCGGGGTCTCGATGGGCAGCGCGCTGGGCCGGGTCAGCTCCTTCGACCACTGGACCGCGTGCAACACCACCAACCGGTTCGCCATGGCCCTCGGGGGCCCCGGCGGCAGGGGACGGCCGCTGTCCGAGGCGGAGCCGAGCGTGATCGCACAGGTGGTCGCCCAGCAGGTGGGGGCGCGCGGACCGGTGCGCGTGGTGAGCAACGGCTGCACCTCCGGGCTGGACGCGGTCTCCCACGGGGTCCAGCTGATCGAGGACGGGCAGGCCGACGTCGTGATCGCCGGAGGCGCCGAGGCGCCCCTGACGCCGGTCGCGGTCTCCTCGATGGACGCCATCCGGGCCACCTCCGCCCACGACGGCGACCCGGCGGAGGCGTGCCGCCCGTTCGACCGCAACCGCGACGGCATGGTGGTGGCCGAGGCCGCGGGCGTCCTGGTCCTGGAGGAGGCCGGCAGCGCCCGGGACCGGGGTGCGAAGGCCCTGGCCGAGATGCTCGGCTGCGGCCACCGCGCCAACGCCCACCACATGACGGGGCTTGAGGCGCGGGGGTCCGACCTGGCCGAAGCGATCCGGGCAGCGCTGCGCATCGCCAGGGTGCGGGCGGGCGAGGTCGACTACGTCAACGCCCACGGCACCGCGACCGGGCACAACGACGAGCACGAGACGGCGGCGCTGAAGCAGGCGCTGGGACCGCGGGCCTTCACCGTCCCGATCAGCTCGATCAAGTCGACGGTCGGCCACTCGCTCGGCGCGGCGGGCGCGATCGAGCTGATCGCATGCACCATGGCGATCCGCGACCACCTCATCCCCCCCACGGCCAACCTGTACGACCCCGACCCGAAATGCGACCTGGACTACGTGCCCCTGATCGGGCGCGAGCACCGCACCGACATCGCGCTGTGCACCGGGAGCGGGTTCGGAGGACTCCAGACGGCCATCCTGATGGGCGCCCCCGGAGGTCGACGATGACGCGCTCGGAGAGGATCGTCGTCACTGGCCTCGGTGTGCTGAGCCCGACGGGTCTCGGCCACGCCGACTTCTGGAAAGCGGCTCTGGCCTGCGACACCGGCCGACTCGCCGACGCACGGCAGGTCGCCCTGGCCAGCCCCTTCGAACCGGCGGCCCACATCCCCGCCCATCTGCTGCCCCAGACCGCCCGGGTCACCCAGATGACACTGGCCGGGACGGACTGGGCCCTGGCCGACGCCGAGCTCGAACTGTCCGATGTCCCGGCCGAAGGCCGGAGCACCGTGTTCGCCAACGCCTTCGGCGGCACCGACTACGTCGGGCAAGAACTGCGAAAGCTCTGGACGCTGGGGCCCGGGCACGTCAAGCCCTACCTGTCCTATGCCTGGTTCTACGCCGCCAACTCCAGCCAGGCGTCGATCCGGCACGACGCCCACGGCCCGGCCTGGACGCTGGTGAGTGGGCAGGCGGGCGGGCTGGACGCCGTCGCGCAGGCGTGCCGCCACCTCCGCAGGGGCGGCCGCGTCGCCATGACCGGCGGCTTCGACTCCTTCCTCGATCCGATCGGGCGGGAGGTCGCGTCCGGGTACCTCGCCGACGCGGACGCGCGCAGCCCGGACACGAGCAGTGCGGTCGGGGAGGGCGGCGCCGCTCTCGTGCTCGAACCGGACACGGCCCACCCGCGGCCGTCCGCCCCCTACGGGCAGATCAAGGGTTATGGAACCTCCTTCGACCCGGTGGCGCCGCGGCCGGGCGACTCGGGACTGGAACGCGCGGTCCGCGCGGCCCTCGCCGACGCCGGGGCCGATCCCGCCGACATCGACGTGGTCTTCGCCGGCGGCTCCGGCCCCGGCCTGGACGACGTCGAGACGGCGGTCGTCACCGAGGTCTTCGACGGCCACACGGTGCCCGTGACCTCTCCCAAGACCCTCACCGGAGAGATGGGGGCGGGCGGAGCCGCCCTCGACGTCGCGACCGCGCTCCTGTCGCTGCGTCACCAGGTCGTCCCCCCGACCGCTCGGCCGGGGGGCGTGCAGGGGCCGCCGGGCGTCGACATGGTCTACGACCGTCCGCGCGAGACCCGGCTGAGCAACGCACTGGTCCTGGCCCGAGGGCACGGCGGCCACAACTCGGCCCTCGTGGTCAGCGCTCTGGACTGACCCGTACTCCAACGTCCGCCAAGAAAGGGCACCGACCATGGACCCGCATGTCCGGCTGAACGAGAAGGACCTCATCGCCATGCTGCCGTGGGGCGGCGCGCCCGCGCCGTCCGACGGCAGTGCGACGACCGGCGACCGCAGCCTCGCCGACTTCGGATACGACTCGATCGCGATGGCCGACCTGATGTCGCAGATCGAGCTCCGCTACAAGGTCAAGCTCCCCGACCCCCTGCTCGGCGAACTGCTCCACGTCAGCATCACCCGGGCCACCGAGATGATCAACCAGCACATCGCGGCGCCCGCCCGGTGACCTCGGCCGGGACGTCGCTGACCAGAGGAGACCAGTGACCGTGGAGACCACACCGCCCGGCTCCGTCAAGGACCTGATGGAGATCTGCACCGGATACTGGGCGTTCAAGGCCATCGTCAGCGCGCAGGAGCTCGGGCTCTTCGACCTCCTGCACAAGACGGGCGCACAACCGATCAGTGCCCTGGCACGGCGGCTCGACGTGCAGGAACGTCCCGCGGAAACGCTGGCGACCGCCCTGGCCTCGCTCGGGCTGCTCGAAGTCGCCGGCGGCCGGTACGGCAACAGCCCGCTCGCCGAGACTTACCTGGTCAAGGGCGGGAGGTACTACTTCGGCGGCTGGATCGCCCATCTCGACCAGCGCAACTACCCCGGTTGGGCCAACCTGACCGAGGCGATACGCGCCAACCGCCCCATGGGCTGGCAGTCCGGCAGGCACGAGGAGACCCCCTTCGACATCGTCGACCCGGAGCTGACGTCGCAGTTCCAGGACGCGATGCACTCCCTGTCCCGGCAGTCGGCGGCCTCGGCCGCCCGGCGGATCGACCTGTCGAGCGCCCGGACGCTGCTCGACGTCGGCGGCGGGACCGGGGCCTGGGCCATCGAGCTCGCCGCCGCGAACCCGCAGCTGACGATCACCATCTACGACCTGCCGCCGGTGTGCGAGCTCGCCCGGGCCAGGATCGAGGCCGAAGGGCTGAGCGACAGGATCGGCACGGTCGGCGGGGACTTCCGCGTCGAGGAGCTGCCCTCGGGATACGACACCGTCCTGCTCTCGATGATCCTGCACGACTGGACGTCCGACGAATGCCGCCGACTCCTGCGCGCATGCCACCGGGCGCTGGTGCCCGGCGGCCGGGCGATCATCAGCGAGCTCCTCGTCGACGACGACAAGGCCGGGCCCGCCGACGCGGCGCTGATGAGCCTCAACATGCTCGTGACCACCCGGGGCCGCAACTACACCGCCGCCGAGTACGGCGCCTGGCTGCGGGAGGCGGGATTCGAGGCGCCGGAAGTATGGCCGCTCGACGCCCCTTCCTGCAACGGCCTGGTCGTGGCGCGTAGGCAGGCCCCGGCCGGCGGTCCGCCGGCGGGGCGGCACGCCATCGACACATCCGTCTCGTAGGGCGCGGGCCGACTCACGAGTCAGGGCAGATCCGAGAAGACGAGTACGGAGGACCGGAATGACAACAGCCCAGGAAAGCATTGCCGCCGCGACGATCATTCTCGACCAGACCGTCGGGATCTACCGGACCGCGGCGCTCGCCGTCGCGGCCAGGGCCGGCGTCGCCGACCACCTGGACCGGCCGCGCACAGCCGCCGAGCTGGCCGACATGACCGGCATGGACGCCGCGTCGCTGCGCCGGGTCCTGCGCATGCTCGCCTCCCAGGGCATCTTCCGGGAGGACGGCCAGGGCCTGTACCACCTGACGCCGGCGGCCGACCTCCTGCGCTCCGACGCGAGCCCGTCCCTGCGCAGCGCCGTGATCATGTTCTCCGAGGACTACATGTGGAGATCGGCCGGGCATCTCGGCGACGCGGTCCGGGAGGGCTCCAGCGCCTTCGAGCAGCTGTACGGGAAGCCGTTCTTCGAATGGCTGGACACCGACCCCGAGGCCGCCTCGACCTTCCACGCGTCGATGGTCGGGCTCTCCGAGACGGGGATCGAGAAGGTGATCGACGCCTACGACTTCCCCGCCACCGGCACCGTGGTCGACGTCGGCGGGGGACGGGGCTCGCTTCTGCGCGCGATCCTCGAACGGAACCGGCGGCTGAAGGGCGTTCTCCAGGACGACCGGAGCGCGCTGCGCGAGCACGTCCTCGAGACGCCGCAGACGGCCGAGCGCTGGCGCCTTGAGGAGGGAAGCTTCTTCGACGCCGTCCCCGTCGGCGGGGACGTCTACATCCTCAAGCACATCATCCACAACTGGGGGGACGAGCAGGCCACCGCCATCCTGCGGAACTGCCGGTCGGCGATGAAGGGCGACGCCCGCGTACTGATCATCGACCCCGTCCTACCGGACCCCGGCACCCCCCACTTCGGCTGGGCGCTCGACCTGGTCATGTTGAGCACCCTCACCGGCAAGGAACGCACCCGGCAGGAGTTCGAGAAGATCCTCAACGCCGCGGGACTGCGGATCGGCGCCGTGCTCCCGGTACGGACGCTCGGGGAGTACTCGATCATCGAGGCCGTCGCGGCCTAGGCGGGGCCTCCCGGGCCCGCCCAGACCGCGGTTCCGGTAATCCCCTACGGACGTGGAGAGGGTGCTCGGTGAGCGAGCCGGACATCTACATCACGGCCTGCGCGACCTGGCTGCCGCCGCTGCTGCCGGTCGCGCGGGCCGTCGCCGACGGCCACTGCGACGAGAGGCTCGTCCGGCGCACGGGAATGGTGTCGGTCGCCGTGGCCGGCGCGGAGGCGGCGCCGGAGATGGCCGGCCGGGCCGCCCGGATCGCGCTGCGCCGGGCGGGCTACGACGGTGCGGACATCGCCTTGATCCTGCATGCGAACTTCTTCTACCAGGGCCACGACGTGTGGGCTCCGGCCTCCTACGTCCAACGCGTCGCCGTGGGTAACGACTGCCCGGCGGTGGAGATACGCCAGGCGTCCAACGGAGGCATGGCCGCGGTCGAGCTGGCGCGCGCCTTCCTGGTCGCCGCTCCCGGCCGCGAAGCCGCGCTCGTGACGACGGGCGACAAGTTCGGACCACCGGCCTTCGACCGGTGGCGGAGCGACCCGGGCACCGTCTACGCCGACGGCGGGACCGCGCTCGCGCTGTCCCGGCGGCGAGGGTTCGCCCTGCTGCGGAGCCTCGTGACGGTCAGCGACCCGGAGTTGGAGGGCATGCACCGCGGCGACGACTCCTTCGGGCCCGCTCCGTTGAGCGCGCGCTCCGTCGTCGACCTCGACGCGTGCCAGCGCGACTTCCTCGCCAGCGCCGGGATGCGGCAGGTGGCGGCGCGCGTATCCGCGGGGCAGGAGGCGGTGCTGACCGAAGCGCTGGCGCTGGCGGGGGCGCGGCTCACCGACATCGACCGGGTCGTCCTCCCGCACCTCGGCCTCCACCGGCTCAACGGCAGCTACCTGCGAAGGTTCGGCCTCCGGCCGGAGATCACCACCTGGCCGTGGAGCCGGCGCATCGGGCACCTCGGCGCCGGAGATCCCATCGCCGGGCTGGAGCACCTGATGCTGACCGGCGCGCTCGGCGCCGGGGACCGCTGCCTGCTCGTCAGCGTCGGCGCAGGCTTCACGTGGTCGGCCGCCGTGATCGACATCCTGGAACGTCCGGCCTGGGTCGACACCCCGGCGAGACCGCCGTGAAGCCCGCCCGCGGCTCCGCGGGCGGCCCCCGCACGCCGCCCGCCCCGACCAACCGATCGCCGGTCGGGCTCCGGCCCCGCGCCGGCGCCGTCCGTCCCACCACACCGGAGGAAGCCCGTGACACGGCTCGACGCCTCTATCAACGACCGGCAGCCGTCGGTTCCGATCGTCACCATCGACCCCCTCGGCGCCGACCCGCACGTCGAGATGACCCGGCTGCGCGCCGCCGGCCCGGTCGTGCGGACCGTGCTGCCCGGCCTGCCCGACACCGTGCATGCCTGGATGGTCACCCGGCAGGACCTGCTCGCCCAGCTCGGCCGGCATCCGGCCGTGTCCCGGGTCGCGCACCGGCACTGGGCCGCCCACCGCGACGGCCTCGTCCCCTCCGACTGGCCGCTGGCCGGCATGTTCATCGGCTTGACCAGCATGTTCTTCCTTGATGACCCCGAACACCAGCATCAGCGGCGGATGATCAGCTCGGTGTTCACCGCCAGGCGCGTGGAGCGGATGGGCGGCGACATCACGCGCGTCGTGCGAAACGCACTGGACGCCCTGCCCGGCCACCGCGGCCCGGACGGCGCCGTCGACCTGCGCGCCCACTACGCCTACGCGATCCCCATGGGCGTCATCTGCCACCTGCTCGGCATCCCCGAACCGATGCGGCCCCGGTTCCGGGCTCTGGTCGACATGCTGCTCAACACCGACGGCAAGACGGCCGAGGACGCCGCCGCCCTCGAACATGGCCGCCTGGAGCTGCTGGACGAACTGGTCGAACTCCGCCGCACCCGACCCGGCACCGATCTCACCAGCAGCCTGATCACCGTACGCGACGGCGACGGCGACACCCTGCCTCACCGGGAGCTGCTCGACACACTGTGGTCCCTGGTGGTCGCCGGGCACGAGACCACCCTCAACCTGATCACCAATGCGGTCCGGGCGCTGCTCACCCACCCTGACCAGCTCGCCCGCGCCAGGGCGCTCCCGCCCGCCGGCTGGAGCGCCGTCGTGGAGGAGACCCTGCGGTGGGACGGTGTGATCAACTACCTGGTGGCCGGCTACACCACCGACACGATCGCCATCGGCGGCACCAGCATCCCGCCCGGGCAGCTCCTGGTGAGCCTGTACGCCGGCATCGGCCGCGACCCCGGCGTCCACGGCCCCACCGCCGACAAGTTCGACATCTCCCGTACCAACACCCAGCAGGTCGCCTTCGGTTCCGGCAGCCATTACTGCCTGGGCGCGCCTCTCGCCCGTCTCGAAGCCCGCATCGCGCTGTGCGAACTGTTCGGCCGCCACCCCGAGATGCAGCTCGCCGTCCCGGACAGTGAGCTCCGGAACGCCCGCTCCCTGTTCACCAACAGCGTCAGTACGCTGCCCGTCCGCATCGACACCCACCCGGACCGGCGCCGCTGAGCGGGCAATTTCCACCCGTGGAGCGGTTCAGCGTCCGCGAGCCAGAAACCCGCGTTGACCGACCGGGCGTAGACCGCGGGACGCGCCCTCACCACGCCGCCGGTCAGCGTTGGCGGCGCGGCGCCGGCCGGGTTCACCACGACGACGAGTGGCGGGTCCGGGGGTGGTGGCGTCTCCTGCATTTGCCCCGCTCAGTCGTCGTGGCCCCGTGCCGCGGCGGCGATCGGCTCGAGTCCCGCAGTCAGCTCGTCGAGTTCGTCCGCGCTGAGCACGTCGTACGGTGGTGCCGCCAGTTCGTCGGTGAGGGTCTCGATCCGCTCCTTGACCTCCCGGCCGGCGTCGGTGAACCCGCCGTCGGCGTTCACGAGGCCGCGGCCGCGTAGGCCGTCGACGACGGTGGCCAGTCGCGCCCTGGGCAGGTGGTGGACCCGGCCGAACTCCTCGGCCTTCATGCCGAGGGAGAGGGCCATGAGGACGTGGGCTTGGGTGCCGCCGATGCCGTGGGCGAGGAGGGCGGCGTTGTGGCCGTCCCCGCGGTGCTCGCGCAGCAGTGTCGCCGCATGCCAGAGCCTGGCCACCGGATCCTCGGGGACGTCGAGCGTCCGGAGGCCGGCGTACAGTGCTCGGCCCTCGGTCGGCGCGCTGACCGCTGCCCGGGTGGCGAGGTCGGCGGCCCGCACCAGACCGGGGGAGCCGACGAGCGGTCCGAGCAGCTGCCGCAGCGCGGCGGCGGTGCCCCGCTCGCGCACGGCGATGGCCTCCTGCGGGGTGATTTTCCCCCAGACCCACGGGATGTGCCGCGCCACCTCGCCGTCGGCGAAGTTGTAGAAGACCGCGTGCACCACCTCGGCCGGCGCCTGCCCCAGCGGCGCGGCCCGGCCGGCGAAGTACCCGTCCCAGTAGTCGCGCATGCCCAGGGCCAGGAACGCCTCGTTCGGCACCTCGGAGAAGGTGACGGTGGCGATCGGCTCGACGAGCTCGGACATCCGGTGGATCTTGGCCTGTGGGTGCGACATCGGGCGGCATCTCCTGTGGTTGTCACAGCCGCCCCCCGTAGGCGGCGTCTCAACTCGACTACGAACAGCGCGGCACGGATTCGACAACCTCGGTCGATTCGGCCAGGCGACATCGGCGTGCCACACGCCCCGGCCGCGAGGGGGTGTCGTGGCCTGGTCGCCGACCCGGTTCGTGCTCACCACGCGTCCTGGTACCTAGCTAGGGCCGTCCCATTCCTCGTGCGGAACACCAGACCGTTGTGCTGCCAGACGTCGCCTGCCTTGAGGCGCTGAACGGTCTGGCGCGTATGCTGCTTGTGCAGAGCGCCGGCCTCTTATGTGGGCGGCACGCTGCCGATCCCGGCGTGACGTCGGTTGCGGGAAAGCGTAACGGACTTGATCTCCCCTGAGTTGCGCTGTGTGTGCCGATGGGTGCCGCTCGAGTTGCAGCGATGTCGAGAAGCCGCTTGGGCTGGGCTTGATGGATATTCGGCAAAAGACCTCTGTGTGGCGCGCTACTCGGTTAAATTCTTCGATGCGCTGCAACGTCTGGCTTGTGAGGCTAGTTCCCACTTCCGCAGTTCTGGTTCGGAGTTAGTGTGGATTATGACCATTAGTTGAGATCGCGGTCGTGATTATTGCGGCCGGAGTCGGCCAGTAACGAGACGTCCGAACATCCCTGATGGCACGGTGAGTATTCCAGACTTCACTGACGGCGATGATCGGCTGTGTTCCGTTGAGCCGTCCGAAGTCCCACGTGGATGGGGGCGCTCATGGCACCGGACATCGTGCTGTTCCCGCACTGCGATCTCCACCTGGCCCTGTCCGGTACGCCGCCGTTGACGCTGCAGGTGTTCGACCGGGCGGTGACGGCCGGTGGGTACACGCTGACGCCGATCGCCCCGGGGGCGATCGCGGTGGACTTCTTCGCGCCGCATCGCCCGGTCGGCCAGCGGCTGCTCCCGCCGCTTCCGGCGTACAACAGCGTCAACGGGCAGGTCACCGCCACCCAGCCGGGGGTGTACCTGTTCCAGATCCGGCGCGGCAGCGACTACATCGTCGGCCGGCTACAGGTGCACACCTCGATCGTGACGTGGTGGTTCGGCAATGACTCCATCACCACCGCCGTGGACGACGTGGCGCACGCCCAGCCGTCGATCTACGCCAAGTTCAGCGACGATCCGACCGGTACCGACCTGATCGGCGACATCACCGGGCACGGGTACGTGACGCTGACGTCGGCCGACACCGCCACCTTCGTGGTCAACCCGCAGGGGCGGCTGCGCGGGCTGCGCGAGACCACCGGCACCCCCGGGACCGTGGACCTGACGGGCACATTCGTCAACCAGACCCAGCGACTGCCCGTGCGGGTGGTGGACTACGCCAGGCACCGCCGCGACCTGAAGCCGGTCCAGACGCCCAACGTTGCGCACGCGGCCGAGCAGCACAACATCGTCTTCCTCGCGGAAGGGTTCCGTAAGTCCGACGAAGAGACCTTTGACAAGATCGTCACCCGCGTCGTGGACCAGATGTTCGACCAGCCCCGGCATCAGCCGTACCCGATGCTGGAGGGCAGCTTCAACATCTTCAAGGCCTTCGGCGCCTCGCAGGAACACTGCGCCACCGTCGCTCACCGGGTCGCCGACGCGGATCAGACGACGGGCACCGGCGTGCCCATCCCGTTCCTCCACAGGGTCAGCGACAACGAGAACGTCTACACGCTGCGGGATCTGGTCGCCAAGGTCGGGCTGCCGATGCGCAACGAGAGCAGGGACAACCTCAAGGCCATCTGGGCGGGGCAGGAGCTGACCGGGTTCGATCCCGACAAGGTGGACGACACGCTGCTGGGGGCGTGGAAGAAGCACCAGGGGACCGGGATCCTCCACGCACGCGACACACTGTTCGGAATGCATCTGGGCTGCCGGTGGGGCGACCGCTCCTCCGACCGCAAGGCGGCGGTGACCCCGCCCGGAAGCGACCAGCCGGGCACGCCGGGGCTGCGCGAGTTCATCGCCCGGCTCTATGAGTTCTACAAGCCCGAACAGGCGACCAGGGCGTTGACGCCCGACCCCCGCAGGCATCCTCCCGAGCGATTCGCCGGCCGACACAGGACCAATCCGGGCAACCTGATCCTGCAGTACCTCGCGGGCCTGGAGTACGCGTTCGCCCCGTTCCATCACATCGGACCGGTCTGGGAGCCCGACGACGCCCACTTCAAGCCCAGCCGCGGACTGGTCGCCCTCATCACCTATGACGAGGTGAACGGCGGCAGCAACGTCAACAACAACACCCTGACGGCACTGACGACCAACAAGGGCGTCGGGGTGGAGTTCGAGTACGCCGCGGGTGACAAGCGGGTGATGCGGCGCAAGCCGTCGTCGGAGCCCGACGTCAACTTCACCGAGACCGTCGACACGGTCGCGCACGAGTTCGGCCACAGCTTCGGCCTGATGGACGAGTACGAGAACTCCGGGGGAGACGACCCGAACGCGCCCGCGACCTCGACGGACGATGTCCTCGGCGACAACGTCAGCATGCTGGGGTTCCTACGGATCAACCCCGCGCCCGACCGGCAGATCGACGTCACCAAGGTCAAGTGGTTCGCGCTTCCCCGGATGCGCCAGTCCGCACGGCTGGTGATCGATTCCGCGCCGGGTCTCGGCGGCATCGAGATCATGATCGACAAGCGGTACATGGCGCCGTGGCAGAAGGTCGCGGCGCAGAACCCGCCTGCCGAGGTGCACCTGCGCAACTTCCACGTCAGCCCGCAGGGGATCCAGTTGCCGCTGGCCACCGGCTCCGCCCAGGTCCTGACCAACCTGAAGATCGCCCACATCGAGCCCGAGCTGGGCACCATGACGCTCGACGGCCCGGGCCTGCCGCCCGCGCCGTTCCCGACGTTCGCAGCGGGCTCGGCCGTGTACGTGCCGCTGAAGGACGCCGCCGGTCAGCTCCGCACCGTGGTCGAGCCGGCGGTGCGCAAACACATGACCACTCCCACCCCCGCCAACAGGCTGCCGCTGAACGTCGACACCGACATCCTGCATTTCAAGCACGAGGTTGATAACCCGAGATCCATCCCGGACTTCAAAGCGCCCTGCAAGTCCTCGAAACTGATCGGCGTCTACGAGGGCGCGCTCGACTTCGCGGGCGGCTACTACCGGCCGACCGGAGCGTGCAAGATGCGCCGCTCCGACGACGAGGACAACGACGGCGAGTTCTGCTTCGTCTGCAAGTGGCTGATCGTCAACCGGGTCGATCCGGGCTATCACAGCATCCTCGACGCGATGTTCTACCCGAAGGCGAAGAAGAATGGCTGAGCCCGGCACGTTCGACAAGCTCGTGGCCGAGCTGGGGCAGGCGCTGCTGCCGCTGCGCGAGGCCCTCGCCTCCCCGGAGGTCTTCATCGCGTTCCTGCAGAAGCTGGGCTGGCGCGCCGACGACATCCCGCAGCCGCTGCGCGACCTCGGCAGCGGGGTGGAGACCCTCTACGACGGTCTGACCAGGCTGCTCGGCGAGGGCGGCCTCAACGTCGGCGGGTCCGTTGGCGACGGCGAGGCCTCGGTGCAGATCTCGCCCGACGACGTGGGCCGGGTGCTGCGGGCCTTCCAGGACGTGGTCAACGCGATCAAGGCGATCGCGAACGCACCCGACTCGGCCATTCCCGCGCCGCTGCGCGCGGACGGCTTCAAGGAGAAGTTCCCCGGCCAGCTCGTCGACTACCTGGTCATCACCTACCTGCAGCGGTACCACCCGTCGATCGGGTTCGGACTGCGCGCGCTGGGCGTGGTCAAGACGGGCTACGCACCGGCTGAGGGCAATCGGCCGCCGTACATGAACGTCCGGCTCGACCTGGCGGACCTGCCCAAGACGCTGAGCGAACCCTCGCTGGTGCTCAAGAACGCCTTCGGCTGGGGCGAGGCGGACTTCGACTTCGAGGCGCTGGCCGTGCAGGTCGACAACCTGATGATGGCCCTCGGCGTGGACATCGCCACCGCCGAGATCCCGACGGCGAGTGCGGCCGCCCTGCAAGGCACCGCTCCCAAGCTGACCGACCCGCCGGTGCGCGGCATTCGGGCGGTCTTCTTCGAACGGGCGCAGGCCTCGGGTCGGATGGCCGCCGAGATGAGGCTGCTGCCAGTGCCGGCGGCAGCCGGGAGCCAGCCCGGCCTGGCGCTGATCCCCGCCTTCAATGGCGCGCTGGACTTCAAGTTCCAGCTGGGCGACGACATCGCCCTCACCATCCGCACCGACCTGGATCTGCAAGGCGGGATCGGGCTGCGGGTGCGGCCGGACCGCCCGATCGAGATCATCGTCGGCTTCGCCGGCGGCGGCACGCCGTCCCACGCCGGCGGCTCGCTGGTGGTCAAGGCGGAGCGCGGCAACGCCGACGCCGCCCCGATCGTACTGCTCGGCTCGCCCGGAGCGACCCGGCTGCAGTTCCGCAAGGTCGGCGGCACCGGCGGCATCCGGCTGTCCGACGGCGCGGCGGACGTGTTCGCCGAGTTCGAGCTGGCCGGTCTGGAGTTCGTCTTCGACCCCGGCGAGGCCGACGGCTTCATCGCCAAGATCGTGCCGGACGGCGGCTTCTCCTTCGGGGCCGACCTGACGCTCGGCGTCTCCCAGCGAACCGGCTTCTACTTCCGCGGCACCTCCAGCCTGGAGATCCAGCTGCCCGTCCACCTCAACCTGGGCCCCATCGACATCCAGTCGCTGACCGTCTCGGCCGCCCCCGGCGCGGACGGCCTGCCGATCAACCTCGGCGCGACGTTCAAGGCCGAGCTCGGCCCGATCAAGGCGGTCGTCGAGGAGCTCGGTCTGGCGGCGACCTTCGGCTTCACGTCCGGCAACGACGGCAACCTCGGGCCGTTGGACGTCTCGCTGGGGTTCAAGCCGCCCAAGGGCGCGGGCCTGTCGGTGGACGCCGGG
The DNA here is from genome assembly GCF_040492135.1 of Actinomadura sp. NPDC000600. Lineage (NCBI taxonomy): Bacteria > Bacillati > Actinomycetota > Actinomycetes > Streptosporangiales > Thermomonosporaceae > Actinomadura > Actinomadura sp. NPDC000600. Next base: position 183,881 of record NZ_JBEUPD010000012.1, on the reverse strand, counting down.
GTGGTCAGCGGCGGCGGCTACCTGTTCTTCGACCCGGCCAAGGGGGAGTACGGCGGGGCGCTGGAGCTGGAGTTCGCCGGGCTGTTCGACGTCAAGGCGATCGGGCTGATCACCACCCGGATGCCGGACGGCTCCGCGGGCTTCTCGCTGCTGCTGATCATCACCGCCGAGTTCGGCACCGGCATCCAGCTCGGCTTCGGCTTCACCCTGCTGGCGGTGGGCGGGATCGTCGGGCTGAACCGCCGGATGAACCTGCAGGCTCTGGTGGAGGGGGTGCGGAGCGGCTCGATCGAGTCGGTGATGTTCCCGCGCGACGTGGTGGCCAACGCGCCGCGCATCCTGTCGGACCTGCGCGCGTTCTTCCCGCCTGAGCGGGGCACGTTCCTGGTCGGGCCGATGGCCAAGATCGGCTGGGGCACCCCCACGCTGGTCTCGGTCTCGCTCGCGGTGATCATCGAGATCCCCGGCGACATCGCCATCCTCGGCGTGCTGCGCTGCGTGCTGCCCACCACCGACCTGCCGCTGCTGGTTTTGCAAGTGCAGTTCGTCGGCGCGATCGAGTTCGACAAGCAGCGCCTGTGGTTCTTCGCCCAGCTCTTCGAGTCGCGCGTGCTGTTCTTGACCCTCGAAGGCGGAATGGGCCTCCTGGTCGGCTGGGGCGACGACCCCGACCTGGTCATCTCCGTCGGCGGCTTCCACCCCTCGTACAGGCCGCCGCCGCTGCCGTTCCCGGTGCCGCCCCGCATCCGGGTGGACATCCTCAACCGGCCGGGCGCCCGGATCACCGTCTCCGGCTACTTCGCGATCACCAGCAACACGGTGCAGTTCGGCGCGCGCGCCGAGATGGTGCTGGGCTTCGACGACTTCGGCATCTCCGGCCATCTCAGCTTCGACGCGCTCTTCCAGTTCTCCCCGTTCCGCTTCGTCATCGCCGTCTCCGCGGGGGTCTCGCTCAAGGCGTTCGGCGTCGGCCTGTTCGGCATCGACCTGGACTTCCAGCTCGAAGGCCCTGCCCCGTTCCGGGCACACGGCCGGGGCTCGATCTCGCTGCTGTTCTTCGAGATCTCCGCCGACTTCGATATCACCTGGGGCGAGGACCGCGACACCACGCTGCCTCCGATCGACGTGCTCCCGCTCCTGGCGGGCGAGGTCGCCAAGCCCGAAGGCTGGCAGACCCGGCTGCCGACCGGCGGCGGCAACCCGCTGGTCACGCTGCGCACGTTGCCGCCGACCGAGGACCTGGTGCTGCACCCCCTCGGCTCGCTGTTCGTCCGCCAGCATGCGATCCCGCTCGCCGTACGGCTGGATCGCATCGGCGCGCAGCGGCCGCGCGACGGCAAGCGGTTCACCGTCGAGCCCCTGCCCGGCAGCGGCCTCGTGCGCGCCTCCATCACCGCCGACAAGTTCGCGATGGCTCAGTTCCAGGACATGGACGACGCGACCAAACTGTCGCGGCCGGCGTACGAGGACCAGGACGCGGGGCTGGAGCTGGTGGCGGCGCAGGGCGCGATCGCCTCCGCCCGCGTCGTCAAGCGCAGCGCCCGTTACGAGCAGATCGTCATCGACAGCAGGCTGCGCCGCCCACCGGGCACCGTACGACCGGCGACCCGGACGATCGTGCAGGCCGACGGACTCGTCCGCCAGGTCGCTCCCACCGCCGCGCCCACCAAGACGCTGACCAGCGTAAGCCCGGCCGTGTTCACCCGGCTTCTGGAGGGCAGCAGCACCAGCCGTTCACCCCTGTCGCAGCGCGAGGCCGACCAGCGCCAGCCGTACACCCCTGACGAGACCGTGCAGGTCACGGGCCAGCGCTTCGTGGTCGCCTACCTGCGCAACAACGCCCAGGCCTTCCCGCCGGCCTCGCTCGGCTCGGCCACGGCGAGTTTCCGCAGCCAGGCGGTGGCCGAGGAGGCCCTCGGCGAGTGGGTCATCGCGGACCCCGCGCTCATCGGCCGGCTGCACGTCATCCCCGAATCCGAGGCGGCGGCCCTGCCCGTCCCCCCGCAGTCGTGGACCTCCACCGGCTCCCTGCCCACCCCGGCCATCGCCCCACCAGCGGTGCGGCTGAGCAGCGGCAAGATCCTCGTCGCCGGCGGTCAGGACGCCGAGGGCAAGCCGCTCGCCGCCGCCGCGCTCTTCGATCCCGTCGCCGGGAACTGGGCCGCCACCGCGCCGCTTCCGGTCGCCCGCGACGGGCACACCCTCTGCCTACTGCCGGACGGCCTGGTCCTCGCCGTCGGCGGCGTGACCGAGACCGCGCCCCTGGCGACCACCGAGATCTTCGACCCGCTCACCGCGACCTGGAGCAGCGACGTTCCGCCGATGCGCACCGCCAGGTTCGGCCATGGTGCCACCGTGCTGCGCGACGGCAGGATCCTGGTCACCGGCGGCACCGGCGTCCGCGGCAACTCGCTCGCGTCCGCCGAGGTGTACGACCCGGCCAAACGGCAGTGGACCGAGACCGCGATGACCGACCCGCGCTCCGACCACCAAGCCGTACTGCTCGCGGACGGCCGGGTCCTCGTGGTCGGCGGCGTCCTCAAGACCGGCCGGACCAGTGCCGCGCTCGGCTATTGCGAGATCTACGACCCGGCAACCGGCAAATGGACCCCGACCGGCTCGCTCGCCGCACCTCGCGCGGGTCACCAGGCGACGCTGCTCGCCGACGACACCGTCTTGGTGACCGGCGGCGATGCCCCGACCGGTCCGGCGCGCGGTCCGTACGACTCCGCCGCCCTCGCCGGCGCCGAACGCTTCACCGTCGAATCCGGCACGTGGACGGCGGTCCGCGACATGCCCGGTGGGCGTACCCGGCACCGCGCCCTGCCATTGCGCTCCGGCCTGGTGCTCGTGGCGGGCGGCACCCGTGCCCCCGCCTTCGACGGCGGCTTCCGCAGCGCGCTGCTGTACGACCCGGCCGCCGGCACCTGGACCCCCACGAGCGGCCTGGCCACCGGCCGGTGGGCGTTCGCCGTGATCGACCTGCCCGACGGCCGGGTGCTCGTGGCCGGTGGCCGGACCCGCTCGGCCGCTGCCGCCCCGCACCCCGGCACCGACATCCTCACCCCGACCGCCGAGATCTTCACGCCCTGACGACGGAGGCACCCCATGACCAGCCCCACCGTGGCGGCTACCGGACAGTGGACGAGCACCGGGGCCCTTCCCTCCGCGCGCGTGTGGTCCGGCCAGCATGACGGCCCGGTCGTACTCGCCGGCGGGAAGGTCCTGGTGGCCGGAGGAGCCGGCGCCGCCGGAGAAGGGCTGGGGCAAGTGTCGCTGTACGACCCGGTCGCCAAGACGTGGACGGCCGCCGCCGCGCTGCACACCGCCAGGCGGCTGCACACCGTCACCCTGCTGGGCAGCGGCAAGGTGCTGGTCACCGGTGGCATCACCGGGGCGGCGACGTTCCCGTCCGCCGGACTGGCCTCCGCCGAGGTGTTCGACCCCGCGCAGGGGACCTGGACCGCGACCGGCAGCCTGAAGACCGGCCGGTGGGGGCACAGCGCGGCGCTGCTGCCCGACGGCAGGGTGCTCGTCGCGGGCGGCTGCACCACCCGGTCCGGGCAGTCGGTCAAGGCGCTGTGCTCGGCCGAGGTCTACGACCCGGACACCGCCGCATGGACGGAGGTCACCGCGATGACCGACGCGCGCTGCGGCCACCCGGCGCTCGTGCTCAACACCGGCAAGGTGCTGGTGGTCGGCGGCAGCGCACCCGTGTCCCGCGAGACCGACGCGGCACTGGCCTTCTGCGAGCTGTACGATCCGGCCTCGGGCACCGGCGGTACCTGGACGCCGACCGGGAGCCTGCCGGCGGCGCGCAGCGGGCACCAGGCCACGCTGCTCCCGGACGGCACCGTCCTGGCCAGTGGCGGCAGCCCTCCGGGCGCACCGGGCAACGGCACCTTCGACCCGTTCAGCAGGGCCACCGCCGAGACGTTCAACCCCGTCGCGGGCGCGTGGAGCGCGGTGCAGGACATGCCCGCCGGGCGCGGCCTGCATCGGTCGGTCTCACTGGGCGGGGGCAAGATCCTGGTGGCCGGCGGCACCGACACCCCGGACAACGGCGTCGGCTACGCCAGCGCGCTGATCTTCGACGCGGCCACCCGGAGTTGGAGCCCGGCGGGCGGTCTGGCGACGGGCCGGTGGGGGTTCGCCGCCGTCCCGCTGACCGGCGGCACGGTGCTGGTCACCGGCGGCATCACCCGCGCGGGCCTTGCCGCCGCCGACTCCGCCGCCACCGAGGTCACCGCCACCAGCGAGATCTTCAGCACCGGCCCGGTGACACCGTGAGCAACGCGTACTCCTTCCTGCCGTGGCTGCGGACCGGCCTCAGCACCCGGATCACGACCGATCCGGGCACCGCCGACCGGGCGGTCATCCCGGTCAAGCTGCGGCTGACCGGGGATGGCGTGTCCGGCGGCACGATCACCCGCGACGTCGAGAAGGCCGTGCAGTTGTACGGGCCGGGCGACGTGGTGGGGGTCGATCCCCGGGTGATCTCGCGGGTGGAGCCGCGTCCCTGGATCACCAACGTGGAGCCCAACTACCTGGCGCACATCGAGTTCTACGACGAGGGCCTGCCGTGGAGTTACAGCCCGGCCCCGCCCGACGGGGCCAACAAGCGGCTGCTGCCCTGGCTGGCGCTCGTCGTGCTCGCCGGAGCGGCCGAGCCGGCGGGCGACCCGGGCGCGGAGTTCACCGAGGGCGCGGTCGCCGGGCGGCCGCTGCCGTCGATCCAGGTCAAGGACCCGGCCGGGACGCTGCCGCCGCCGGGCCAGCTCGGCGCGTGGGCGCACGTGCACGTCAACGGCGAGCTGGACGGCCTGGTCGCCAACGACGATCCCGCCGGTGCGCTCACCGCCCTGCGCCAGGTGCTGAGCACCAACGCCGATCTGGCGTGCTCGCGGCTGATGTGCCCGCGGCGGCTCGAGCCCAACAGCGGCTACCACGCGTTCCTGGTCCCCGCGTTCGAGACGGGCCGCCTGGCCGGGCTCGGCCTGGACCCGGCCACCGCGCCCGGCGCGCTGCACTCCAGTTGGGGCCCCGACTACCCGGGCCGCCCCGAGCCCGCAACGTTGCCGTACTACCACCGCTGGTTCTTCGGCACCGGCAGCGCGGGCGACTTCGAATACCTGGTCCGGCTGTTGGAGCCCCGGCCCGCCGACCCGGCCATCGGCCGCCGCGACCTCGACGTGCACGACTCGGCCGGGCCCGGGCTGCCGCCCATCACCACCCCGGCGGAGCTGCACGGCGTGCTCAAGCTGGGCGGCGCACTCCAGTCGCCCAACCGTCCCAAGGGCGACGTTTACGACAAGTGGGACGAGCCGTACCCGCACCTGTTCCAGAAGGCCCTCGCCGGACTGATCAACCTGGCCGACGCCTACCTCGACCAGACCCCGGCCGCCGCGCACGCCGCCCACGGGGTGCAGGACGTGGCGGGCGAGGTCGATCCGATCATCACCCCGCCGCTGTACGGGCGCTGGCACGCCCCGGCGAACCGGCTGCTGACCGAGCGCGACGGCAGCCCGATCACGCCCGACCGCAACTGGGTGCACCGGCTCAACCTGGACCCGCGCTTCCGCGTCGCCGCCCACCTGGGGACCCGCGTCGTCCAGGAGCGGCAGGAGGAGTTCATGGTCGCCGCCTGGGCGCAGGTCGGCGACGTGCTGGCGGTCAACGCCAAGATCCGCGCCGCCCAGCTCGCCCGCGAGGTCGGGACCGTACTGCAGGCCAAGCATGTGGAGCCCGCCGCCGCATCGATCACGCCGGCCGACGAGCCGGTGCCGTCCGGCAAGGCCCTCGTGCTCACCGCTCCCGCCAACTCGCGGGTGACCACGCGTGATCGGGCTCTGCGCGGGGCGGTGGCGGTCGAGGGCGAGCGGGTCGCGGTCGGGTTCCACGTGGCGCGCAGCCGCGTGACGGCCGCGCCGCTGTCCCCGCCGATGCGGCGGATGCTGCGGCCGGGGCGGCTGATCCGCGACCTGCCGTTCAGTGAGACCAAGCCGCCCGACGCGCTGATCCCGCGGATGGACGACCCGGACGACCCCGTGACGGCGGCCGCCGCCAAGGAGACTCCCGACGCGGTGGTGACGACCGAGCAGCTGAACGATGTCCTGCACCCGGCACCACCGCCGATCGGGCTCACGGCCGCCACCGAGGCCGACCCGGCCGATCCGGTCGACCGGCTTCCGCACAGCGCCGACTTCCGGATCACCTTGCCGGGCGACACGTTCGTCCCTTCCGAAGGCGGCGACGACAGCGAGGAGGCCAAGCGGTTCAAGGACGGGCTGCGCGACATCTACCGGGGCCGGCACGCGGCGGAGGTCGGTGGCCGGACCGAGGGCGGCGACGACCCGCTGAACGTCCGCGCCACCACCGACGCGATGATGACCGGCCTGCGCGCCGAGAAGACCGTGCCCACCAGCCTGCTGACGTCGGTCAGCCTGCCCGAACGGCTGCAGTCCTTCGCCGAGCGCTTCATCGAGGCGATGGCCTATCCCGTCATCGACCTGCCGATGTACAAGGCGCTGCTCGACCTGTCGGTGGACTACTTCGCCCCCAACCTCGGGCTGGTCCCGCGGAACACGGTGACGCTGCTGGAGACCAACCAGGAGTTCATCGAGTCCTACCTCGTCGGACTCAACCACGAGATGGCCCGCGAGCTGCTGTGGCGCGAGTACCCCACCGACCAGCGCGGCTCGCCTTTCCGGCAGTTCTGGGACACGCGCGGGGGCGTGAAGCAGTACGACATCCAGCCGCTGCACACCTGGCCCAAGGCCGCCGAGCTCGGTGAGAACGACGCGCGGGAGACCGGCGAGCAGGCCGACGACCTCGTGCTGGTCATCCGCGGCGACCTGCTGAAGAAGTACCCGAACGCCGCCGTCTACGCGCACCGCGCCCGCTGGCAGCCCGAGTCGGGACCGCCGGACCCGGCCCAGGAACGGGTCCCGGTCGAACTCGCCGACCCGGCGCACCCGACGCTGGAGGAGATCAGGCTCCCGCTGTACGAGGCCAAGGTGGACCCCGACCTGACCCTGCTCGGCTTCGACCTGACGGCGGCCGAGGCCAAAGGCGACTTCGCCGCCGGCGCGGCGGGCTGGTTCTTCGTGATCCAGGAACGTCCCGGCGACCCCCGGTTCGGCGCGGACGAGGGCCCGCCCACCCCGGTCGAGGTGTGGAACGACCTGACGTGGGCCGACGTGGATCCGGGTGGGACCGGGTTCATCCGGCTCGACGCGAGCACCGTGCAGGTCCCGCTCAAGGACTTCGACGACCCCGCCGCCGACGCCGAGAAGAACGACCAGCACCTGGAGGACGCGTTCCTGCCCGTCTGGCACGGCGGGCTGAGCTCGGCCGACGTGGCCTACATGCTGTTCCAGGCGCCGGTGCTGATGGCCGTCCACGCTCAGGAGATGCTGCTGTGACCGCGCTCAGCGACGACTTCCCGGTACTGCTCGGCCCGGTCCGGGTGGAGACCCGGTTCACCGCCACCGAGCTGCTGGTACGGATCTTCCCGGACGAGTGGTGCACCGACAAGTTCGAGCCCAAGCCGACCCGCGCCGAGATCACCGCGGTGGACGCCTACTGGACGGCGCACTGGCGGACCGGCGGGAACGCGGTGGCCGAGCAGGCGGCCTGGCAGGAGCTGGTCGCCCGGGTGCCCGGCGGCCGGGCCGCCTGGCTGCTGCAGACGCGTACCCCCGCCAACCCCGCCGATCGGCCCGTGACGGTGCCGGAGGGCGCGACCGTGCTGGTGGTCGTGACCGGCCAGGCCGTACCGGCCGCGGACCGGCAACCGGCCGTCACGTACTGGACGGCGGTGTGGCGGGCGCACGGCGACCGGGCCAAGCTGCGCGCCGCCGACACCGCGCTGCGCGCCGACGTCGGGGCCGGCCGGGCGGACACGATCCGGTCCCGGCGCCCGGTGGGCCTCGACGCCGCGCCCACCGCTGTCGACGACGCGGTGATGGTCGCGTTCCTCGTGCTGCCGCCGCCGGCCGCCGGAAGCCTGGCCGAGCGGTCGTGGACCCAGGCGGCGAAGGCCAGGCTCCTGCCGGACCGCTTCACCGTGCTCGGATACGTGGGCGGCGAGCGGGTGCTGACAGCGACCGGCGAGGCGGTGCCCGACGCGCTCGCGGTCAGCCCCGACCCCGACGCCGACACCGACGAACAGCTCAAGGTGGACGAGCAGACCGGCGCGCTGCGGGTGCCCGACGAGCTCCAGTGGCTGACCGACTTCGAGCGGGCGGTGACGCTCGGCATGGGCCTGCGCATCCCGCTCACCCCGCAGATCCGCAACGGCCTGGACCGGCTGCTGGTGTTCGGGCTGCGGGAGCGGTCCGGCCCCGAGCAGACGGCCGTCCAACTGGCCGACCTCATCACCCGCCAGCTGCGCAGCCCGTCCGGGTACGGGCTGCTGCCGCAGGGCACCCCGACCAACAACAGCGAGGCCGCCCCCGCCGGGCAGGACCGCCGTGCCGAAGCCGAGGCCGCGCTGCGCACCGCCTTCGGGTTCGCGGCGGCGGACGCGCCCGACGACTGGCGGACCCGGACCGACGGGCAGTGGCTGGCCGACCTGCTCGGCATCGATCCGGCCGTGCTGACCGGCATGCCCAACGCCGACGGCACCGACCAGCGTGACGCCCGCGCGGCCAACGTCGCCCTGTGGCCGGCGACCTGGGGCGCGTACCTGCGCGGCATGATGCATCCGATCCTGCCCGAGCAGGTGGTCGACCAGACGCGCGAGTTCTTCGTGCGGTACGTGTCGGGGCGCGGCCCGGTCCCGGCGGTCAAGATCGGGCGGCAGCCGTACGGCATCCTGCCCACCACCGCCTTCTCCAAGATGACCTTCCCGGAAAGCGCGACGCACCGCCGCGGGCTGTACAAGCTGCTCAGCGTGGCGGCGGGGGACTGGCAGAAGGCCCTCGCGAAGGTCAGCTACCTGGGCAAGGGCGGGGACCCGCACCAGCTGCTGCTGGACATCCTGGCGCTGCATCCGACGTCGGCGGAGTTCTACCAGCGGTACGCGCAGAGCGTCGAGGACATCTTCAACCGGGAGAACCTCAGCAGCGGCGGCCCGCGCGTCATCCCCGCGCTGGACCAGCTCAACATGCCGCAGCCGATCCGTGCCCTGCTCGACCGCCTCGGCTACGCCGTCCCGCCCGGAGCCGACCCGGAGGTGATCCGGCGGCTGTTCGTGGGCGACCAGTATCCGCTGCTCGGACCGCTGGTCGATGACCGGCCGCCGTCGGAGACCGACCACATCCGCGCGTACCTTCCCGACGGCGGCAACTACCTGCACTGGCTCGCCCAGCACGCCGAGCAGGACCTGGAGGCCATCCGGCTCGAACTGGGCTTCAACGGCGACAAGCCGCCCGCGGCGCTGCTGTATCTGCTGGCGCGGCACGCGGTCCTGCTCGCCTGGGAGGACGCCGGCCGCCGCCTGGCCGCCGCAGCCGGGAGCACGGTGCCACCCGCGCGCGATCCGCTGTTCGTCCACGTACGGCCCAACCGGCCCGGCGCACCCCCGGTGGAGAGCGAGAGCCGGTTCCGCCAGCTGTACTCGCCGGACCGGGCCATCACCGGCAGCCCGGACCGGCTGGTGGCGAGCTTCATCCCCGAGGTCATCAGGCAGAGCCCGGCCACCGCGCAGCTCGCCGAACAGATCGACGCGCTGGAACACCTGGCCGGGCTGCCGACCGCCCGGCTGGAACGGGTGCTGACCGAGCACCTGGACTGCGCGACGTACCGGCTCGACGCCTGGCGCTTGGGGCTGGTCAACGAGCGGCTCGCGGAGCTGCGATACGGGTCGTCCGGCACGGGACCGGCCCGGCGCGGCATCCACCTCGGTGCGTACGGCTGGCTGGAGGAGGTACGGCCCAAGCCGCGCCCCGGCATGACGCAGGTCGAGCTGACCGGCGACCTCGGGGAGCTGTTCAACCCGCCGGGCACGCAGCCGTTGATGCACGACAAGGCCAACGGCGGTTACATCCACGCTCCCTCGCCCGCGCAGGCCACCACCGCCGCGGTCCTCCGCGCCGGATACATCGCCAACGCCGGTCCCGCCGACCGGCACACGTTCGCCGTCAACCTGAGTTCCGAACGGGTCCGGGTGGCGCTGACCCTGCTGGACGGGCTGCGGCGGGGACAGTCGCAGGGCGCCCTGCTCGGCTACCGGCTCGAACGGGCCCTGCACGACCGGTATCCGGATGCCGAGCTGGACTCGTTCATCACCGCGCTACGCGGGGCCTTCCCGCTGCGGGCCGGGCGGATCGAGGAGACCAGGCCGGCCCCCGGCACCGCCGTCGAACTGGTCGAGGCCCGCAACGTCATCGACGGCCTCGAACTCGTGCGGCGGGTGACCCAGGTGCCCGGCGCGGACGTCTACCCGTTCGGCGCCCAGGGGCTCCCGGACCCCGACGCCGACCAGCGCAAGGCCATCAACGAGGAGGTGCACCGGCTCCTCGACGCCCACGACGCGCTAGCGGACCTGGCGGTGGCCGAGAGCACGCACCAGGTGCTCGCAGGCAATCCCGAGCGGGCGACGACGACCCTCGACGCCTACGCGAAGGAGGGCGTCGCGCCCGAACCCGAGGTGGTCCGGACACCGCGCAGCGGCACCACCTTGACCCACCGGATGGCTCTGCAGTTGACGCCGGGCATCCGGCCGGGCCACAGCGCACCGTCCGTGCAAGGCGAAGGCCCGCGCGCCAAGGCCGAGCCCGCCGTGGACGACTGGCTGCCCACGCTGCTGCCCGACCAGCGGGATGTGGCCGCGCTGGTCACCTGGACCGACCCGGTCAACGGGGTGGCCCGCAGCAGCGTGGTCACCCAGCGGGACCTGCGGCTGCGGCCGATCGACCTGCTGTGGGCGGTACGGCCCGCGAGAGAGGCGTCGATGACCGATCTGGACGACCGGATCATCGGGGTGGTCGCCACCCGCGACCAGCCGCGTCCGGACGCGCGGCTGGTGATCGAGCACACCACGCGCGTCACCGGCAAGGTGACGTTCTTCGAGCTGTCGCCACTGATCGCCGCTCTGCGGTCGCTGCTGACCACGTCCCGGCCAGTGCGGCCCACCGACCTGATCCCGGCCGCTGGGGACGCCCCGGTCGACCGCTCCGCCGACGCGGTCGTGACGCTGCCCCGCGAACGGCTGGTGGCGGTGCGGGATGCGCTGGTGGCGCTGCGCACGGCCGTCACCGGCTACCTGAACGGCCTCGGGCCGCTGTTCCCCGAGCCGCCCGCGCCGGTCCGGCGCAGCGAGGTGATCAGCGGTATCGACACGTTCCTGCGCCGGTACGGGGATCTGATCGCGACGGCGGGCGGGTTCGGCATGGTGCGCAGCGGCTGGGGCGAGGCCGCCGGGTGGCGGCGGGACCGCTACACCGAGGTGCTCGCGGCCGTCGACGAGGTCGCCGACCGGATGGCCAAGGCACTGGCCGACGCCGACGCGCTCATCGCCGCTTACGATGCGCTCCCCGCGGCCACCGTGGCCCCGGAGCGGTTCCGGCTGCTGGAGCAGATCGAGCGGCTGCTTACCACCACGCCGACCGCGCCGCGCCCGAACACGCCCCGGCTGCTGCGCTCGATCATCACCAACCGGCGGCAGGTGTTCCAGAACAGGCTGCGGGTTCTGCGCGAGGTCGCCGGCACCGGCCAGAGGACGCTGAGCGGGCTGCTGGCCGAGGTCGCCGCGCTGCTGCCGCTGACCGGCTTGGACCCGGCCGGGCTGACGCTGACCCCCTACGAGGACCTGGTCGTCGCGTACGGGAAGGAACTGCTGGACCGGGCACGGGCGCTGCAAGCCGAGATCGCCGAGCGGCTGACCGCGGCCGACGCGGCGCTGACCGAGCACGATGCGGCGGTGACCGGGCCCGACCGGGTGGAGGCCGCGCTCGACACCCTCAAGGCGCTGCTCGGCGAGGATGTACTGGCCGTACCGCAGTACACCCCGTCGGCCGCGCTCGCTTCGGACTGGAAGAAGGCCCGCGACGACAGCGGCGGCCTGATCGAGCACCTGGAGGACGCGGGGCGCGACTTCCCGGTGGACGACTGGCTGCACGGCATCGCCCGGGTCAGGGAGAAGCCGCGGCTGTGGGAGCAGGTGGCGATCCTGAGCGACGCGCTGCGCCGTGACGGGGGCCTGCTCGGCCATCTGCCCGGCTTCGAGGAGCCGCAGCTGGCGCCGATCCAGCTGCCGTACCGGGCGGACGACCACTGGCTGGCCATGGAGTTCGCACCGGGCACGACGCTGGATGAGGACCGGCTGCTGTTCACCGCGCACTACGCCGCCAAGCCCACACCGCCGACCGACGACTTCTGCGGCCTGCTGCTGGACGAGTGGACCGAGGTCATCCCGGCGCAGAAGGAGACGACCGGGATCGCGCTGCACTATGACAAGCCCGACTCCGAGCCGCCGCAGGCCATGCTGCTGGTCACCCCGCCCACCCGTACCGGGACGTGGAACGCCGACGACCTGGTGGCGGCGCTGCACGAGACGTACGACCTGATGAAGGCCCGCGCCGTCGAGCCCGCGCACCTGGACGAGACCGCCTACGCCCACCTGCTGCCCGCCACGCTGGTGTCGGCCGCCAGCAAGCCGATCACCATCAGCACCGACTTCGCGACCAACAATCTGCGCGGGAAGAACCCATGACAGAGCGCATCGAGAACCTGCCGAAGGCCCTGGCGGAGCGGGAGTACCCGACCGTCGGCCTGTGGAACCGGCTGGAGGGACGTCCCCGCACGGCGGACTTCGAGCGGGCCTTGCGCGTGGAGGTGCGGGACGCGCTGTGGCTGCTCACCCGGCAATGGCAGCTCGGCGAGTTCCGCGGCTCCGACGCCGGGACGCCGGTCACCGCCATGTACTCGGTGGGGATGGCGGTTCCGAGCCGGTTCCAGTCCGCGTCGGGCGGTTCGGCTGAGAATCTGCCCGCCGACCGTCCGTTGGAGGACGTCGCCGAACGCCGGGCCCTGCCGTTCGCCTTCGGGCCGGAGCGGATCTCGTACGATCTGCGCCTTGCCATCGGCCGCCGCTGGCTCAAACTGATGGGCCTGCACCCGCCCATCCACCACCATCGGCAGGACTTCGTCGACCTGTATCCCATCGCACTGCCGTCCCCGGCAAGCGACGCCGACACCCCGCGGGTGGCCCACCCCGAGGTCTGGTCCACGCTGCAGGCCGTCGCCGGCCGCCGGATGGACGGGTACGAGCTGTACCTTCACATCAAGGCGGGACATGAGGCCGCCGACGGCATCGACCATGTCGCGCCACCGCACCGCACACTGATCAACGAGCTGGGCATCCGGCTGGTCGGCTGGTTCGACGGCCTGATCGACCAGCCCGCAGGCGACGCCACCTGGGATCCGCGCCGCCTGGAGCATCGGTTCTCGGTCGCCGCGGGGCAGCCGGGGGGCGCGGAGAAGGTGCTGACCGCCCAGGAGTATCCGGGCGGCGAGCTCGACTGGCACGCCTTCTCCATCGACCCCGGCACCCAGGTGGGCGGGGCCGCCGCACCGCCCGCCCCGATCAACCGCACGGTCTTCCCGGCCCCGGTGCGCTACTCCGGCATGCCGCTGCCGCGCTGGTGGGCGGTGGAGGACGGCAAGACCAACTTCGCCGCCGTCCGCCCGGACCGCACCGACATGGCCCGCCTGGTCGTCCTGGAGTTCGCCCTCGTCTACAGCAACGACTGGTTCTACCTGCCGTGCGACCTGCCCACCGGAACGCTGGCCTCACTGCGCGGTCTGGCCGTCACCGACGTCTTCGGCCAGCGCCTGTGGATCACGCCTGCCGGTGCAGGGCCCGACAACGACTGGCAGCGCTGGTCCATGTTCACCCTGGACACCATCGGCTCAGACGCCGTCCCCGCCGACACAGGCCTGTTCCTCGCCCCCACCGTCCCCAAGGTCGCCGACGGACCCGTCCTGGAAGAGGTCGACCTCATCCGCGACGAGAACGCCAACATGGTGTGGGGCATCGAGCAGACCGTACGGCTGCCCACCGGCCCGGGCCGCCGCGGCGGCGAGGTCGCCGCCGAGATCCTCGCCCAGCGCCGCCGTCTGTTCCCGCCCACGCCGCCCACCGCCCCGCTGGCCCCCATCGCCTACCTGGCCATGACCTCGGTCCCCGGCCACTGGATTCCGTTCATCCCCGTGCACGTCCCCGGCGACAGCCGCAAGATCCAGCTCCAGCGCGCCGCCGTGCCCAGCGAGATCGACACCAAGCCCGTCCGCCCCCGCACCACGATCCTCCGCGAGGGCTTGGACGCCGCCCCGCAACGCTCGTACTTCCTCAACGAAGAAGAGGTCCCGCAGACCGGCACCAAGGTCACCGTCGCCTACAACCGCACCCGCTGGGGCGACGGCCGCGTCGCCGTCTGGCTCAGCGCCCGCCGCGGCACCGGCCGCGGCGAAGGCTCCAGCGGCCTCACCTTCGACCTCCCCGCCGACACCAAACCCCTCACCTGAGGCTTCAACTGATCGGCCCGGGGATCGCGTCGTGCGACGCCTGAGCCGGGTTCGCCGTCGTTTACGGCCGGCGGTACCGGCCGTAGGTTTCGGGAGGCCGACCACATCATTTGCCTTCGGCTGTCTCCTTGGGGTCCGCGACGCCGTCGAGCCGGGCGACCAGATCGCGCAGGGCGGCCAACTCCTCTGCCAGCGCACGAGACCCCTTCGGGGTCAAACTGAGCCAGGTCCGGGGACGGCGTCCGTGGTAGCCCTTGTGAATGTCGATATAGCCGGCCTCGTCCAGCGTCCGTAGATGTCGGGACAGATTGCCGTCGGTGAGGTTCAGTGTGTCGCGCAGATATCCGAATTCGGCACGGTCGATCTCGTGCAGCACCGTCATGATGCCGAGACGGGTGCGATGGTGGACGGTGTCGTTGAGGCCTTGCGTGGGGTGCGGTGCCCCTGGCGGCTCGCTGGTCTCCCTCATGCCTGGACTGGGGCCGCGGCGGTGACCGAACGCAGTCGCGCCCACGCCCGCAACTGGACGACCAGCGCGCCGACCAGCAGGACGGCGGCCAGCAGGATCAGGTTCTGTGCAGGGTTGAGCATTCCATCGATCATGCCGCCGTACGGGGGCACGAGCCAAGGAGGGATTTGGCCGAGGCCGTAGCCGTTCATGATGACGCACAGCCCCCCGTAAACGAGACCGCAGACCGCGACGCCCGGGCTCCGCTCCACTTTGGCCAGGACCAGCAACCCGACCGCGATCGCTAGCAGAGGGCTGACCACGGCACTCGCCACGAAACCATCTCCGAAGGGCGAAGACGCATCCCGTGCGCCGTGGTCCTGAGCGAATACGGCGAGCAAGAACACGGCGAACAGCGCCGTGCCCGTGTACGCCCAGGGCCGCCACCGCACGGTGAGTCCGACGCGGGCGGCCCGTCGCCGGTACCACCAGGCGCATGCCAGGTAGCTCAGCGGTCCTGTGATCAGCCAGAACGCGATCGAGAGGGCTCCCGATCGGTCGAACCCGTTCAGCCCCGCATAGCCGCTTGTCGAACCGGGTCTGCTCACGCTGCCGCCGTCCGGCAGCGTCTGCATCGCGTGGAAGGGGTGGGAGTACAGGGGGATCGAGGCCAGCGTCAGCAGGCCGAAGATCATCAGTGGGACCGCCGCCCCGCGCGCACGGGCACGGGTGAGCCGCCGCAGCCTGGCCACCTCGTCGAGTATCCGGTCGGGGGACTGTGGATCCATGATGCCTCCCTCACTTTGCGCTTGAGAAGTACTTTGCAACAGCGAGTACTTTCGCGTCAAGAGTGCCGACGACGCTCCCAGAGCGGGAGGACGGTCGGGGCGGCGGGTCTCTCGCGCTGCCGCCCTGGGACCCGCGCATGTCAGTTCCAGCCGACGTGGTCGTTCCAGGGCTCGCTCCAGGCGCGGTTGTCGAACCCGATGACGAACAGGTCGAGGTTGCCGGGGGCACGGGATACCGCCGCGATCTGCTGGGTGGTGTGGTCGAAGACCGCCCCGATCCCGACTCCACCGCCCGCGAGGCCCTGGCGAGTGAGCCGATTTCCAGCGGACCCGTCGCGCGCACCAGCCTGCGGCACGACCGGGTGGCCGACAGCTCCCCGTTGACGTAGAGCCGCAACCGCCGCCTCTTCAAGTCGTACACCGCGGCGAGGTGCGTCCAAGACCCGGCATCCGGCCGCTCCCGGCTGAAGACGGTCTGCTCGCCGTCGGCCCAGCCGGTGGCCTGGTTCGGGACCAGGACCGCCCACCTTCTCTTGTCGGAGTCGTAGCTGAGCAGGAAGACGTCGAAGTCGCCATCGTGCACGCTGAGCACGGTGCCCCAACTGTCGCTGGCGTCGAGCCTGACCCAGGCGGTGACGGTGAAGTCCAGATCCGTGCGGAACACCGCGTCCGGGGCTGTGGTGTGGGCGGTGCCGTCGAGCAGCAGCGCCTGCCCGCTGGGAGCGTCGGTTCGACTCGCCCGGCCGGCCGTCCTCAGCGGATGGCGGCCTCGGGAGTCCGCGGCGAGGCCGTTCCCGGCATCGTCGAACTGCCACCAGGCCACCGGCTCGGCCGTCGGGGCCGCGAGTGGCGGCGCCGTGGAGCCGCTCAGGATGAGCAGCATGGCGGCCGACAGCGCGACCGCGTATCGCCGGATCCGGTTGCGCGTCCTGCTCGCGGCCGCTCTCGGCTGTGGTCGAACCGGCCTGGTGTCGACCAGTAGGAAGGTCTGCGCGGGGGCATGGCGTGGACCGGCGGCCCGTCACCGGCCAGGCGGTCATAGGTCGCCAGCCATTGCGCCGCCTCCGTCACGGCTTGTTCGGGGCCGAGGCAGGCGCGGACGAATGCTTCGACGGTTTCTCGTCGTGGCAGGGTTTCGCCTGTGAGGGCTTGGGCGATGGTGCTGCGGGGCAGCGTGTCGCCCGCTGCCTCCGCCCGCCGCTCCAACTGCCGGTAGGAGATTCCCGACCGCTGCTTCAGGTGGCGCAGGGACGAAACGAACTCTCCGCTGGACCGCATGTCCTCCGGAAAACCATCTCCTGCGCCACGTTCTCCCCTGCCGCCCGAATGGCACCCGCCGCGTATGCAAAGAATGATGACCGCATTCAAAGATCTCTGACAAGGGGCAATGTCCCCGGGTAACGCTGCGTCGCCGGATCGTGTCCACAGGTGATCATTTTCGGTGTCCGGGAATCGGTGCCGTCCGAACGGCTGTCCGGCGCTGTCCGGGACACTGCTCTTTTTCCTTTGTGCAGGCCACAGCAGGTGTCCCGGACGAAGATCCCCTTGTGGCGCAGCCGGCTCCGACGCAGGTTGCTGATGGACGCGGAAGAGCGCGTCCAGGCTCGTCCACGGTTGGGAAAGGAGGTCTCAGGGGGCCGGTATGCGTGCGCCGACAAATGCTTCGAGTGACGGATTAGCCCTTTACTCGGAGGCGGTGCGACTGCCCGGCCTTCAGAAGAGCCGCCGCACACTCGAAAAGGAGATGGAGATACCAGCTTTCGGCATGAAGAAGATCACCCGGCTCGGTCTGACGACCGTCGCCGCCATCGGCCTCGGCGTGGGCGTGGCCGCCTTGCGCACCAACAAGCCGATGAAACTGCGGGAGGGCCCGTCGGTCACCTGTGACCCCATCGGGTGGACCTCGATGCCCAAGAGCCAGAAGTTGTGGGTCCGATGCAAGTTCGTCAACGACGCGCGGAACACCTGGTACTACGTCCGTCCGGAGCCGCCCGCAGGGGAGTACTGGGACCCAGGCTGGATCTACTCCGGGAACGTCACCAACGTCCCCTCGGGGATCCCCACGTGCTGAGCACGTCCTAGGGGCACGCACGATCTGAGCGGTTGATCGGAACGCGACCGCCGGCGGGGGTCGCCCACAGCGGGCGGCTCCCGTCGGGCGTCGTCGTTTCCCATCCGGGTGTCGCCGACGTCAGGTCTCCACCTTGCTCATGGCCGCCCGTCGTGTGGTCGAGTGGGCCGTGGCGCGGGCAGCGGGAGGGCCAGACCGGTCTTGACGGTGTCGAAGTCGACCAGGGTCTCGTAGCGCTGGAGGGTGTCGGCCTTGAACAGGCGCTCGCCGAGACGGTCGCATTCGCGCGTTCTCCGCGCGGCCAGGCCGGCCACGTAGCCCCAGGGGCCCGCCACACGGCAGCACTGCTGCGGTAGGCGTCGGGTAGCGAGTGGCGGGCGGGGGAAGGCGGCTCTCAGCCCCGCCGACGCCCGCGACCTGGCCGGGGGGCGCCGAACCGATCGGCGGTCACCTCGGCACCGGGCCACCGCCGAGATGCGGCCGCGACTACCGCTCTACGTGGTGGCCGTCCCGATGGGCACGCCCACCACCCCCAGACCCGGGGGACCGGCCCGCCACTCTGTTCGGGTTCAGGGGGTGATGGTGATGCAGAAGGGGTCGAGCCGTCCAGGACGTGGTCGTTGTTTCTGAACTGCTCGATGAACTCTCCGGCGGCGCGGTTGTGTTCGGCGTCCAGGGCGGGGACTGTCCTAAAGATCGTGTGGGTGGGGTGGTGATCCGGAAGGCCGGTACGTGGCCAATGGCATCAACACCGGGCACCTGGCATACGAAATCTTCACATGCTCTCCACATTTCACCACAATTTCTACATTCGAAAACCTGTCGCAGCGCGTAGCATTTCCGCCCATGACACGCCCGCGCCCGTCGGCCTGGATCGCCATACTCGTGTTCGCCATACTCGTGACCGGCTGCATCATCGCAGTGTGGACCTTCATCTCAGAGGGAAACGCCATGAGGCAACGGGACGAGGCCCGAGCGCGCGCGACCCTGGTCGCCTATCTGGATCTCGTTCGTCAGCGCAAATGGATAAAGGCCTGCGACATGCAGGACGACACATCCGATTTGGCGATGGAAGACTGCGAGGGGTTTCTGTCGAGCGGGGCACCCCTCGTGTCCTTCGACGTTGGAGGCGCCCGCTCGACGAGTTGGAACACCGAAGGCACCTTCATCAAGTTTCCGGTTTCCCTGGTCTACGCTGACGGGAGCCACGAGCAGATCGAACTGGAGGTCGGCTCGAAGGCCAGGGGCTACCCCGACACGGTCCTCGACGGCCCGATTTCTCATACCCGCGAACGCCCGTACGAGGGGTGAACGGTGTCAGAGCCCGGTGACTGACGAGACTCAAGCTTTCGGGTCGGGCTCGTACGCAAGCGGACCTTCGACGTCCAGGTGCCTGACCAGCTCTGGGCACCGACATCACCGGCATCCGACCGAAGAGGGGAAGCTGTACTGCGCAGCCGTACTGGACTGCTTCTCCCGCCGCATCATCGGAGCTCTTGGGGGTCGAGATCGTCGCAAAACTCGATCTACCAGGAGCTCTCTTGTCATCACTCAGGCCGCGCGGGATGCAACCGGCCCGTGACCTGCGGACTCAGGTTGGAAATTCCTCGGCGATGCAGCGTGACGTCGCCGCCGGCCTGCGGCAGGACGTGCGGCAGATGGGAGGTGTTGCGCGAGTACCTGGAGCGCGGTCGGCAGATCATGGACGCGACACCGAGGGGCGCACGTCGTCACCACCCAGGTGGGCATTCACGACGCTCGGCCACGGCCTTGACCGGTTCGCGGCTGTCATCGCCGCCACGGCGTCGAGGACGGCCCGCCGGTCGCCGTGGACGCGCGTGACCGCCTTGGGCGCCTCGTGTCGGGTCGTGGCGACGCATGTTCAGGCGATCTCGGCGGACGCGCCGGGGGTCAGTCGCTGGTAGGGGCTGCCGGTGCCGGGGCCGTTGCCGCCCAGCAGGCCGGCGACCATTGCGCCGCCGACGTCGTTGAGGGCGCCGTCGTGGACGCCGACGACCTGCCGCGGCTTCACTTCGCGCACGTAGTCGATCAGCTGCCCGGTGGTGGACCAAGGGCCGTGCACGGGCAGCAGCAGGGTGTCGATGGCCGTGTCCGGCACGGTCAGCGCGTCGCCGGGGTGAAAAAGGGCGCCGTTGATCAGGAAGCCGATGTTGGCCACGCGCGGGATGTCGGGGTGGATGACAGCGTGCCAGGTGCCGAAGACCTGCACGTCGAAGCCGGCCGCGGTGAACGCCTCGCCGTCGCCGACGACGGTCACGCGCTTGCCGAGGTCGGCGAGTCTGCCTCCGACGGCGGTGTTGGTCCACAGGAGCAGGCGCGGGTTCTCCGCGAAGGCTTGACGCAGCGTGTCTTCGGAGAAGTGGTCGAAGTGCTCGTGGGTGACCAGGACCGCGTCGGCGCCGTCGAGCGCGCGCGGATCGGTCAGGCCGCCGGGGTCGACTACCAGCCGCCGGCCGTCGGATTCGACGCGGACACAGGCGTGCCCGAACTTCGTGAGCTGCAAGGTTCGCTCCCAGATATACAACTAAGCTGTACAATCAAACTATACAACCTGGTTGTGAGGGCAAGGGTAGGGTGAAGAGGTGGACGACACACTGGCCGAAGACTTGCGGCAGGCGATCGGTGCGCTGGTACGCGCGGTGCGGGCCGTCGACACCATGCCTGGCGGCGCGGCCGCCATCCTCGGCTACCTCGACCGGGACGGCCCGCAGACCACCGCCGACCTGGCACAGCGGCGGATGGTGAGCCACCAGTCGGCCGCGAAGACGGTCAAAGAACTGCTGAGCGCCGGCCTGGTGGCCGCCGAACCGCACCCCGATGACCGTCGCAAGGTGCTCCTGCGCATCGACGAAGCCGGGCGAGAACGCCTGCGACAGGACCGCGACCGCCGCGCCACCTCATTGCACAACGCCATTCACGACACGCTCACTGTCGGCGAGCAACGAGAACTGCGGAACTGCGTGTCCCTGCTCACCCGGCTCACCGCCCAGCTGACCCGCCGTTGAGCCGCGGTTTTGAACGTCCTGGTCAGCTTCATGGCGGCACCTGATCCGGAGAGGCATGGGGTCTGTGCCTGTCTCGCCGGACTGAATCTCGATCCGGCGCGTCCGGGGTGGACGTGCCTGTACCGCGGGACTTCTGCGGACTCGCGGTTGACGAAATCTGCAAGAAGCACGATGTCGTCCCAGGAGTCTTCGAGACGCCGATATTGCCGAGAACCGTACTGTGAGGATCTTGGGCTGACCGCCTGATCGGCCTGGCGACGGCCAAGCCCGTTAGCGCCCGGCCAGGGAGAAACCAACCGTGTCCGGCATCCCCCAGCCCGCTTCTGTCTGCTCCTCCGGCCACACGCCCCCGACTGGAGGTCGTTACGGTGACCGGCTCCGGAGCGCATCACCGGCCCGAGGTGGTGGCGCTGGTCTCCGAACGGGGACGCGGCGAGCGGTTGCACGGGTCCGGCGAGCAGCCTTGCGCTTCCGGAAAGCTCCAATGAGCGGGTAGTGAACGTCCCTTGGGATCCAGCGGGTAGTGACACAGCGCGACGACACTCTCCCAGGAGCAGGCATGGATCGACGTCAGCGACGGAGCCTGCGGCGCGGCAACGCGGCGGCCGCCGTGCTGCACGCCGGCCAGGCGGTGTTGATCGGCGTGCTGGCCACCGATTTCTCCCTGCCGGTCACCGCGGCCTATCTGGCCGGACCGCCGGGAACGGCTCCACAGAACCCGGTGGTGCTGTTCAGCCTGCCGACCGGCTTCGCCGTGGCCGCCTTCCTGGCTCTGTCAGGAATCGCGCATCTGCTCGTCTGCACGGTCTGGTGGCGGCGCTACGTGCTCGACCTCGAGCGGCGACGCAACAGGGCCCGCTGGGTGGAGTACTCCCTGTCCGCCTCGCTGATGATCGTGTTGATCTCCCAGCTCGTCGGCATCGCCGACGTCGCGGCACTGATCGCCATCTTCGGTGTGAACGCGGCGATGATTCTTTTCGGCTGGCTCCAGGAGAAGTACGAGGAGCCCGGCGCTCACGGGTGGCTGCCGTTCACCTTCGGCTGCATCGCCGGGGCCGTGCCCTGGATCGCCATCGTCATCTACACGATCGCACCGAAGTCGCCGTCGCAGGCCGAGCCGCCCGCCTTCGTGTACGGGATCATCGTCTCGTTGTTCGTCCTCTTCAACATCTTCGCGCTGAACCAATGGCTGCAGTACCGCGCCAAGGGACGCTGGGCCGACTACCTCTTCGGCGAGAAGGGCTACATCGTGCTGAGCCTGACCGCCAAGTCGGCCCTGGCCTGGCAGATCTTCGGCGGCACCCTGGCCGGCTGAGCCCCGGGAGAAAATTCGCTTCAGGTCCGCGGTGCCGACCACGAGCGGATGCCCCTCGTCGACCAGGTCGGCGAGCGTGTCACCGAGGGTCTGCGGCCAGGGTGCGCGCTCCATGAGCGTGGGCAGGTACCAGAAGCCGGGCTGCGGCCCCGGTACGGAACTCATCGCAGATCTCCGAACTCCGCGAGCGCGGCTGCCCGTGGCCTGTCTGCCCAGGTCGGAGCCCTGGCTCGTTACCGCGGAGAACGCCGGTCGTCACCCGCTGGTCAGCTTGCCGGTGCATCATGACCAGGCCGGTTTGTCCGGCAACGGACCTTCCGGGAGGGGGATGTGCGTGGAGCTGCGGCACCTTGAGTCGTTTCTTGCCATCGCCGACGAGTTGCATTTCGGGAGGGCCGCCGCGGCCCTGCACATCTCCCAGCCGTCCCTCAGCCAGCACTTGCAACGGCTGGAACGTTCGATGGGCGTCCGGCTCGTCGACCGCGGATCGCACCATGTCACGCTCACCGAGGCCGGTGAGGTCTTCCGCGCGGAGGCGCGGAGGCTGCTCGATCAGTTGCGCGACGCGGTCGAGATGACCAGGAAGGTCGGATCGGGGTATGCGGGCACGGTGCGGGTCGGGTTCAACTACCCGGCCGGCCGCCGGGTCCTGCCGCTCACGCTGGACCGGCTGGCCCAGGCGTACCCGCGGCTACGGCCTGAGCTGGTCGAGAAGCGCTCCGGGCCGCAGCTGGCCGACCTCGTGGCGGGCAGGCTGGACGTCGCGTTGCTGTTCGGCGTGCCCGAGGGCCCCTACTTCGCGTCCCGAGCGCTGTTCCGTACGCCGCTGATGGCCTTGGTCGCGCCTGGTCATCCGCTGTTCGGACGGCGCTCCATGCCGTTCCGCGAACTGGCCGAGCACCGCAGCATCCTCTTCAGCCGAGAGCTGAGCCCGGCCTCGCACGACGCGCTGTCGCAGGCCGCGAAGCAGAGCGGGATCAGGCTGAACGTCACCGACGAGGTGAACGACTCGATGGCCACCGCCATGGTCATCGCCACCGGGACGGTGGTCGGGTTCGCCTCCGCGACGCGCGCGGTCGAGACGTCCGCCATGGGATTGTCCGCTGTCGCGCTGGTGGAGCCGGAGCCCACGCTGGACGTATGCGCGGTGTGGCCGGCGCGGGATTCGTCCCCGGGGGCACGCGTGTTCCTGGCATGTCTCGAGGCGGCGGCGCCGTTCGCGGCTGTCGGTCTCTGACCGACGCGACGGGGGACCGGTCAGGTCCTCGTCGCTTGTCCGGCCGCCGTCCACCATCTGAAATCGGTGCCCCAGCCTCAGGCCGCCGACCTGTCACCGCGACGTTCCACCGAGCCGACCCTCATGGCGGCGGCGATTGGTGTACTCAATCGCCGATTCGGATTTCCTTTGTTGACCGGGATGTGCCGCCTTGCCATGCTTGATTTCGGGCCTGCGGCATCGGCCGTGTGAACCTTTCAATCTCAGGGAAACGAGCGAAGAGCAATTGATGAATTTGACGATACTCGGTTGCCGCTCGGGGATGCCTGCGGACGGTCAGGCCGGCTCGGGCTACCTGGTCTCGCTGGGGCCCGACGCGGCGCCGACCCGGCTGCTGCTGGACTGCGGGCCGGGAGTGGCGACCGCGTTGAGCAGGGTCGGCACGCCGGAGATGCTCGACGCGGTCGTCATCACCCATGTTCATCTCGACCACTGCTACGACCTGCTCCCGGTCGGCAAGACACTGCTCTCCGCGAATCTGCGCTATCCGACCGCCGGATCGCCGCCGCAGGCGGATGTGCGGATATCCCGGATTCCGCTTTATGTTCCGGTCGGCTCCGCGGAGCGTTTCGAGCGGCTCGCTGAAATCTTTCCGGTCGTGACGATGCCGGCCCTTGACCGTGCGTTCGAGTTGGCATTCGACGTCCGTGAATATGCCCCCGGTGCGCGATTCGCTGTCGGGGGCGCGGAAATCCGGTTGGAACTCCTCAAGCACGCGGTGCCGAACTGCGGTGTCCGCGTCGAAACCCCCGAGGGGATCCTCGTCTACACGGGGGACACCGGCCGTACGGCGGCACTCGACGACCTCGCCGCGGGAACCGACCTGCTGCTCGCCGAGTGCACGCTGGACGAGCCGGACTCCGGCCCCCACGGCCACCTGTGCGCCGAGGACGCGGCCGAGGTCGCCATGTCCGCCGGCGCCGGGCAACTCGTGCTCACTCACTTCGTGTCGGCCGACACCTCCTGGTTGGAGAAGAGCCGGAGACGCGCCGCCGCCCGGTTCGGCGGTCCGGTCCACATCGCCACCCCGTTCGCGAAGTTCCCTGTTTGATCCCCCTAGGAGACCCCCAAATGATCAATAAAAAGATGCGCGCAGGCGTGAGCCGACCGCGCGTCGCTCTCGCCGTGCTGGCCGTGGCAGCGTCGTCGATCGCGGGATGCTCGTCCGGCAGCGACGCCGCCGTCGGCAAGACCGTGACGCTGTCCTTCCTCTCTTACAACTACGGCACCGCCGATCTGGGCGGAAAGGGCACGCAGGAGCTGATCGACTCCTTCGAGAAGGCCAATCCCTCCATCAAGATCGAACCGCAGGGCGTCGCCGTCGCCGACGTCCTCACCAAGCTGCGCACGTCCAGCCTCTCCGGCAACGGTTTCGATGTCGCGCAGATCGGCTGGAGCAAGATGGCGCAGGCGTACCAGAGCCTGCCGATCACACCCGTCCAGGAGATCGCCACGGCGCAGGATTGGCGGCAGACCAGCGCCGGTTTCAACCAGGCCGTCCTCGCCGCGACGCGTCACAAGGGTGTGACGGCCGCGATGCCGTACACGATGTCGGTCCCGGCGCTGTTCTACAACGCCGACCTGTTCCGGTCCGCGGGCCTGGACCCGGCCAAGCCGCCGACGACCATGGCCGAGATGAAGAGCGCCGCGCTCAAGATCGTGAAGAAGGGAGCGGAGGGCGTCTACGTCGACGCGGCCGGCGCCGGCAAGTCCGACTTCCTCACCCAGTCCCTCGTCAACAGCAACGGCGGCTCGCTCGTCGACGCCGACGGCAAGGTCACGCTCGACCAGCCGCCTGCCGTCCAGGCGATGCGGACGCTGGCAGACCTGACGCAGTCCGGGGCGCAGCCGGGTGTCAGCGAGGCCGACGCCATCGCGGCGTTCAAGGCGGGCAAGCTGGGCATGCTCGTCACCTCCACGGCGGTGCTCGCCGCCCTCGACGCGGCGGCTTCCGGCAAGTTCGAGGTGCAGGCCACCGGCTTCCCGGGCTTCGGCACCGGCCCCGCCCGCCCGACCTATTCCGGCGCAGGGCTCGCAGTGCTGTCGAAGGACCCGGCCAAGCAGCGCGCCGCATGGACGTTCGTGAAGTTCCTGACCAGCGAACAGGCGTTCACGACGATCACCGCCAAGATCGGCTATCTGCCCCTGCGGCCCGCCACGGTGACCGATCCGCGCTACCTGAAGAGCTACTTCGACAAGGACAAGCGGCTGCTTCCCACCCTGGCCCAGTTGGACCATCTCATGCCCTACACCTCCTTCAGCGGGCCGAAGGCGCAGCAGGCCGTTCTCACGCTGCAGGACGAAGCGGTGGCGCCGATCATGCTGCGGGGAGCGAACGCGCAGCAGACCATGCAGGCGACCGCGAAGACGATCCGCGGGCTGGTCGGTCAGTGAGCAAAGCGGTGCACCGGCGGTCCGGAGCCCTGGGCTACCTCAGTCCTGCCCTGGTCGTCCTCACCGTCTGGGTGTACGGGCCGCTGGTGTTCACCGTGGTGCTCAGCGTCCTGCACTGGGACGGAACCGGCACGCCCGGCTTCGCCGGGCTGGACAACTATGCCTCGCTCGTCGCCGACCGGCAGTTCCCGATGGCCATGGTCCGCACGTTGCTGCTGGTGGCCTGCCTGCTTCCGTTCGCCACCGCCGTGCCGATGGGACTGGCGATCACCTTGTGGAAGCGGCCGGGCCGGGCCGCGTCGACCTACCGCGCGCTGCTCTTCGTGCCCGTCGTCCTCGCGCCCATCGCCAACGCGGTGTCGTGGCAGTTCGTGCTCAACCCGCTGGGCGGGGTGCTCAACGAGACCCTCGGCCTGCTCGGAATCCGTCCGGTCAACTGGCTCGGCGATCCGCGCACGGCGCTGGTCGCGATCGCGCTGATCACCGCGGGGAAGATCATCGGACTGAACGTGCTGCTGTACGGCGCCGCGCTCGACGGCCTCGACCCGCAGTCCCTTGACGCCGCGCGGATCGACGGTGCGGGCGAACGGCAGGTGACCAGGCTCGTCGTCGTGCCGCAGCTCTGGCCCGTGACCGGCCTGCTGGCCGGCATCTGCGTGATGCTGGGGGGACAGTGGGCGTTCGCCAACGTGTCGGTGCTCACGCAGGGCGGTCCCGACGGCGCCACCGACAACATCTACTACCTCCTCTACACCTACGGCTTCATGTTCTTCGACACGGGTCAGGCATCGGCCGCGGCGGTGGTGCTGATCACCGTCCTGGGCGCCCCCCTGGCGGCCCGCCGCCTGTGCCGTCGAGCCGTAGCGGTGAATTCATGATCACTTGGAGGAATCGATGGAGGCGTATCCGCTGGCATGCGTTCCTCGCGGCGGCCTGCCTCCTGATGCTGTTCCCGACGCTCTGGGCGCTGGCCGGCTCGTTCAAGCCCGTCCAGGACCTCTACGGTTCCAATCCCCTGCCGTTGCATGGAACCCTCGCGAACTACCGGGTCGCCGGCCGCCAGTTCCCGCTGTTCCGGTTGCTGTTCAACACCCTCGTCACCGCCGCGGTCGTGACGGTGGGCCAGATCACGATCGCGATACTCGCCGCCTATGCGCTCGCGCGGCTTCGCTTCCGCGGAGCACGCGTGCTCATGGCCACGGTCACGATCGCGGTGCTCGTCCCCGCGCACACGTTGATCATCCCGCAGTTCGTGTTCATCTCGCGGCTGCACTGGGTCGACAGCTTCCCAGGGCTGATCGTGCCGCAGTTCGGTGCCTGTGCCCTCGCGGTGCTCCTGCTGCGGCAGAACATCCAGGCCCTCCCCGAAGAGCTCTTCTCGGCCGCGCACATGGACGGCGCCGGCTCGTTCCGGATCTTCTGGTACGTGGTGCTTCCCCTGCTGCGGCCGGCGCTGAGCGCGGTGGCGATCCTTTCGTTCATCAATACCTGGAACGAGTACGTGTGGCCGATGGTGGCGGCGCCCAGCCCTCGGCACACCACGATCCAGATGGGTCTCACCCTGTTCACCAACACCGAGGCGAGTAATCCCGGCCCGCTCCTCGCCGCCGCGATGCTCGCCACGGTCCCGGTCATCGCGGTCTACCTCGTCGCGGCTCGCCGGATCACCGCGGCGTTTCTGCACTCCGGCCTGCGGTGACCCGGGCGAGCCCGCGATCGGACGCCACGCACCGTCATGCCGTCCACCGGGACGATCCTCGGCGGGCCGCGTGTCCGGGGAGTCTGGCCGTCCCGGCGGCGCGAACCCCTGGAACGCTGGACGAAACCGTCGGCTCGACCCGCATCATCGGCAGCACCCTTGACGCCAGGATGCCGAGACGTCGGATCTTAGTGACCGCGGGCGGTGCTGGATGCGGAGGCGGCTCTTCCGCAGGGCCGCGAGTGGGTCCCTGTGGAAGAGCCGCCCTGGAGGGCCGGTCGCGTGAAGGCGGACCTTGTCAGGGCTGTCGGATCGCCGTGGC
This sequence comes from Actinomadura sp. NPDC000600, assembly GCF_040492135.1. Taxonomy (NCBI): domain Bacteria; kingdom Bacillati; phylum Actinomycetota; class Actinomycetes; order Streptosporangiales; family Thermomonosporaceae; genus Actinomadura; species Actinomadura sp. NPDC000600. Next base: position 156,070 of record NZ_JBEUPD010000012.1, on the reverse strand, counting down.
CTCGAACTCCACCGTCACGCTCGGGCTGATCATGATCTTGGTGGCGGTGTTCCAGTTCACACCCCAGTCAGTGCGGTCGATCGTGACGCTGCCCTTGAAGCCGACTCGCGTGACTTCGTCGGTGCCCGTCAACTCAACGTCCACGGTGACCGGTCTGATCACGCCCCGCATGCCGAGGTCACCGGTGACCTTGAATTTCGTGCCATCGGTCTGCTCCACCCTCGTCGAACTGAAGGTTGCGGTCGGATGGTCGGTCACCCCCAGGAATTTGGCGCGCAGGAGGTCGTCGCGCTGCGAGTTGCGGGTCTGGATGCTCCGCGTCCGGATCGTGAGCCGTACGTCGGACTTCGACGGGTGGCCGCCGTCCAGGTACAGCGCGCCCTCGAACTCCTCGAAGCGCCCGCGCACCCTGGTGGCCATCGTGTGCCGGGCGACGAATCCGATCCGGGTCTGGGCGGTGTCGAGGACGTAGTCGCCGGTCAGCTCGCTGAGATCTGTCATGCTCGGTGAATCCTTGAGGAAAGAGGTGGTGGGAAGTGCTGCCGCCCCACGGGCCTGACGTGCTTCCGGAGAGGAAGATCACCGCGCTTGCGCGTCGCCGCGGGTGAGGGGCCGTAGAACCTCAAGGGCGGGGTGCTTGTCGGGGGTGCCGGATGCCGGGAACCCGCTGATCCTGCCCTCGGCGAGCTCGATCGGGGTCGCTGTGCTGCGGACGCGCGGGCCCGGCCCGGATCGGAAGATCCGGCCCGGGCCGATGTTCCCTTGTCCGGCTAACTCGCCATGTCGGCGAACGCGCCGGCCTCGTACGATCCGCCCTTCTGGTGCAGGATCACGCCGAGCCGGTTGGCCGCGTTGATCATCGCTACCAGGGACACCAGCGCGACGGTCTCGTCGTCGTAGTGCTTGCGGACCTGGTCCCAGGTCTCGTCCGAGACGCCCTGGTGGGCGTCGGCGAGCCGGGTGCCCTCCTCGGCCAGCGCGAGCGCGGCCCGCTCGGCCTCGGTGAACACCGTCGACTCCCGCCAGGCGGCCACCAGGTTGATTCGGACGGCGGTCTCGCCGGCGGCCGCGGCCTCCTTGGCGTGGGCGTCGACGCAGAAGCCGCAGCCGTTGATCTGGCTGGCGCGCAACTCCACCAGTTCCACCAGGCCCTTGGGCAGCGGCGACTCCTGGATCGCGAGGCTGACGCCGGCGATCCGCTTACCGATCTTGGTGCCGAGCTCGTTGGCGAACAGGTTGAAACGAGGCTCCATGACTTCGTCCTGACTCCTTGAGGAGAGGTACCGCGCGGGTCGTCCGCGTGGCGCCCTGACGAAACACGAGATGCCGCAGACCCGCCCCCCGTGACGCCACGTCCATGTGACCTAGGCCACCAGCCGCCCCGTATGACCGCATCTCCTCCGCGGGCTTCCGTCGATGTGCCAGGACGAAGAACCACTGCCGCCCGTGCGACCGCGACAACACGATGGTGCGATCTCCCGGGAGCCCTTCAGCGTCAATGACTTCGTGGCCCGGGGGGTCGTCCTGGAGGACGGCAAGTGGGTCGGCACCGAGTCCAGGGCGGCCTGCAAGCGGCTGTCGGACTACGTCCACGAGCACATCGCCACCTACTTCGTGTCCTGACAGCCGCCCGCCTCGGCCAGGAGCCGCACGGCTCAGCCATGCCCCACGCCCAGCGCGGCGCAACCTCAGGCGCAGCGGCGGAAGCCGCCGCGGCAGGTGGCACCCGTCAAGACGGACGCTCAACGTATGACGTGGATCAACGTTGCGGGGTGTCACGGACGGGCTGGGCCCATCCGTCCCCCGAATGCACCGCGTGATCCGTTCCGCGACGCCGACGAGCGGGCGGCCGAGGCGTCGACACGGCGGATGACGACCGGGTAAGGGGCCACAGGGTGGGCAGGAGAACCGTGGGGGCGGACCGCCCGTTCGGGGGCCGTTACGGAAGGTGGGGGTCACGTGTCTGGTGCCGTCGTGGTCGGCGCCGGCCTGGCGGGTCTGGCGTGTGCGGTCAGGCTGCATGAGGCCGGGGTGCCGGTGCAGGTGCTGGAGGCGTCCGACGGGGTCGGGGGCCGGACGCGGACCGACATCGTCGACGGATTCCGTCTTGACCGGGGGTTCCAGGTCTTCAACACCGCCTATCCCGAGGCCAGGCGTGTCCTGGACATCCCGGCCCTGGACCTGAGGCCGTTCGCTTCCGGTCTGCTCGTGTTCCATCAGGGACGGCGTGAGCGCGTGATGCTCCCGTGGAAGCACCCGCGGCATGCGCTGAGCGGCGCCCTCGCCGACATCGGCTCCGTCCGCGACAAGGCCGCGCTGGCTGCGATGACCGCCCGCGACCTGACGTTCCCAGCCTCCCGGATCATGCACGGAGCCGAACGCGACACGGCCGCGGAACTCCGCCACTGGGGCATCTCCGAGCAGATGACCGAAAAGCTGCTGCGCCCGTTCCTGGCCGGAGTGCTGCTGGAACGGGAGCTGGAGACCTCGAGCCGCTTCTTCCACCTGATCTGGCGGTCGTTCGCACGCGGCACGATCGGCGTCCCCGCCCTCGGCATGGGACGGATGCCGGAGCAACTCGCGGCCCGGCTGCCGGACGGAGTGCTTTCACTGGAGACCGCCGTGCGAGCGGTCACCGGTGAGGGGGTGCAGACCTCCGATGGCGAGACGTTCGAGGCCGATGCCGTCATCGTGGCGACCGACCCCGCCCGGGCCGCCGCCCTCGTCCCCGAGATCGAGGCGCCCGCCATGCGGGCCGTCACCACCTTCTACCACGCGGCGCCGAAGTCCCCGCTGGAGGAGCCCCTGCAGGTCCTGGACGCGGAGGGGGTCATCACCGACAGCCTCGTCCTCACCGACGCGGCGCCCGAGTACTCCGCCGACGGCCGCGCACTCATCTCGACCTCCGTGCTCGGGATCGACGCCGACGAGTCGCGCGTGCGCGGCCGGCTGGAGGAGATCTACGGTGACACCGCCCGGTGGCAGCTGATCGCCACTTATCCGATCGAAGCCGCTCTCCCGGCGATGCCCCCGCCGCTGCGGCTGCGTCGCCCGGTGCGGATACGCAGGGGACGCTACGTCTGCGGCGATCACCGCGACACCGGATCCATCCAGGGGGCCCTGGTGTCCGGCCGCCGTGCCGCCGAAGCCGTCCTGGCCGACCTGCCCGGCTGAACCGCGAACCGGCAGCGCGGCCCGCGGCCCGCGTGTGCTGCTCGCGCCCTCGCCGACGCGGCCGAACCATGCGGTCGTCACCAGCGCACGGACCTCCTCACACCCGGCAAGGACGCAATCATGTGGCGCCGTATACCGCATCGAAATGCGTCCTGAGTCACGGTCGGCGGCCCTGCTTTGCCGCGAGGCCATCGTCACCGGCCCGTGAACAAGTCGGCGGCTACGTACTTTCCGGGCCGCACACCCGGCGGGATGGCGAACACCGCGCTGGCGGTGTGCCGGATGAATGCGTTGAGCCGGTCGGATTCGGCCAGCCGGTGCTGGGCGCGGACGAAATGGGCGGGATCGCTCAGGTAGGCGCAGAAAAGCAGTCCCGCGTCGTAGGAGTCGTGACCGCTGCCGGAGTGTTTCAGCATGCCGCCGCTGTGAGAATGATCCGCGCCCGCAGCGTGGTGGTGCCCGCGGATCGGCTCCGCGATCCCCTGAACGCCATAGTCGTAGTTGTACGAGCGGCGCATCATCGGGATGTCCCGGATCAGGGCGAGATGGGAGTCGGCGGGAATGAGGGGCATGCCGTCCGGCCCGGTCTTGCCGAGGTCGAGTGCGCTGAATTCGTGCCCGCCGCTGAGCGGGGCTCCATCGTCGCGCCGCCGCCCGAATGTCAGGTCCTGCGTGTGTGCGGTAGCGGTGTCCCACTTCGGGAGGTCCATGCGGATCTTCCGGAAGACCAGGTACGTGCCGCCGGCGAACCAGGCCGGTCCGGCGGCCGTCGCGGCCCACACCGTCCGGTCGAACTCGGCGCTCCCTGGGCGAGGGTTGGCGGTGCCGTCCTTGTGGCCGAACAGGTTGCGCGGCGTGGCGTCACCGAACCGGCCCAGGAACCCTTGCTGGCTCCAGCGCAGCCGGGCCACTCCCGGGACGCGGCTGCGGAGCGCGCGGAAGGCCCGGCTGATGATCTGCAGGTCGTCACCGCAGACCTGGATGAGAAGCTCACCGCCGCTCCACGCCGCCTCCAGCCGGTCGCCGCGGAAGGCCGGCAGGGGGGCCAGCCGTCCAGGCCGGTCCCGCTGTCGGCCGATCCGCTCGAACAGGTCAGGGCCCAGGCCGAAAGTGATCGTCAGGCGGGACGGTGCCAGGCCGTCGGCGATGCCGGAGTCCGGTGGCAGGTCCGGTCGTCGACCGGGTCTGGGTCCGGGCGGACGCCCCTGCACGAGGCGTTCGGCGACGTCCGTCCACTCCTGCATGAGCTGCCGCAGGTTCGCCTCCGTCTGCTCGATGTTCAGGCGCTCGCTGGTCGATGGGTCGGTGGTCTCCAGGTCGAAGGCCGCGAAGAGCGCGTATCGCTGCTGTGGAGTGGCGATGCCCGGCTGGTGCGCTCCGTGGAACGGCACGGTCCCAGACGGACGCGACGGCGCGGCATCGCGATCGCTCGCGGCCAGCACGCTCCCCGCCGCGGCGACACCGGCGGCCCCCGCGGCCGTGGTGATGACCGTGCGCCGCGACAAGCGGCTTGTCGGGCGATCGGACATGAGGCCCCCTTAGCGCGATCTGCATCAGCTGGTCGGGATACGCGGACCGGAGCACAAGTGTTGAAGAACGAGCGAAGTGATCTGGGTCATAGGCGATGAGGCGTCGGGGCGGCCAGAACTCATCTGAACTCGAGAGAGGCGAAATCGTGCAGGGAATGACCGACGCGGTGCCCGTTCGCCTTGGCGGTGGTCCACCGCGCAAGGAGGCGCCCGGCGGGCGGTCAGCGGTTCGGGCTCGGCGCACAGCGGACGTCGTCGTGAGCGGCGCATGTCAGGCTCGCGGGCCGCGTCCGGCCGCGAACGCGCAGCAGGCTGATCAGTGTCGCGACCGCGAACGTGACCACGAACAACGAGTAGTCCCTGGTCGCGGTCGACAGCCCACCACCGTGCACGACGAGGATCCCGGCGACCACGGCGGGCAGTCCCATGCCCAGGTAGCAGATCACATAGATCGAAGAGAGAACGCCTGCGCGCTCGTGTTCTGCGACCAGTGGCACGACGGTGCGCATCCCGCCCTGGAACCCCGCACCGAAACCGATCCCACAGACGAGAGTGCAGGCGAAGAACCCCGTGACCGAAGACGCCTCGACGGCAAGGAGGGTACCGAGCGAGCCGAGTACGAGGAGCGTGATCCCCAGGAACATCACTGTCCTGGGAGGGATTCGCGCGAACGCGACGATGGTGACGGACGAGACCACGGTGAGCACGACCAGCCCGAGTCCGCCGATCACGGCGGAGTCCGAGCCCGACAACTGCCGGGCCAGCGCCGGGGCGAGTGACCCGTAGAAGCCGCCGAGTGACCACACCGCGAACAACACCGGTGCCACCGCGAGAAGGAGACGACGCAGATGCCGGGGCACCGCGAGTTCGGGTATGAGAGCGGCACGCAGTCCGGGCCTGCGGCCGGTGGCTTCCGTCAGCAGCGCCACACCGAGGGCCTGCGCGAGGAAGACCCCGATGAACACGAGGTAGACGAGCCGGGTGGGCGCCGGGAGATACTGGACGATCAAGCCGGACGACAAGGCGCCGATCCCGGACCCCAGGCCGGGGGCGACGGCGTTGGCGCGGGTGCCGCGTTCACGATCGACGTCGAGCATCGCGGCGCCGAGCGCGCCCAATGCGCTGCCGGTCCCGAACCCCTGCAGGATGCGACCGGCGAACAGGGCGCCGATGTCGCCGGCTTCGCTGAACACGACCATGGCGACGATCTGCAACGCCAGCGCACCCAGGAGCACCGGCCTGCGACCGAGGTGGTCGGACGCCCTTCCGAGCACGAGCAGTGCGGCCAGGACGGCGATGCAATAGGTGCCGAACACGACGGTGGTCGTAATCGGGGAGAAATGCCATTGGTCCGAGTATTTGGCGTAAAGCGGCGTGGGTGCGCTGGAGGAGGCCAGGAGCGAGACGACGATCGAGGCTGGCAGCAGGAGGTCGCGAAGCCTGGACGTCGGGGCGTCTTCATGATGAGTTCCAAGGCTCGTCGGTGACCGCCTCGATGCGGTCGGCCCCCATCGGGCCGCCGAAGCCGAGTGCGACGCACTCGCGGACGAGCATGCACAACGCACCGCAGGGGTTCGTCCTGTCATGTCTTCAGCGTGTCTGAAGCGCCTCTGACCTGGTGATAGGCAATATTTCCATACTTCGATAGGATATTGCCATGACGGTCCACCGGATCGCGCTTCTGGTCCTGGCCGAGGTCATGCCCCTTGACCTGGCGATTCCGGCGCAGATCTTCTCTTCCCGGCCGGAGACCTCGTACGAGACGACCGTGTGCGGCCTCGACGCGAAGGTGCACACCACCGGAGGCTTCACGGTGCTCCCGCAGGCGGACCTGGAGCGGGTGCGCGCCGCCGACACCGTGATCGTGCCGGGGTCCGAGCCGCCCTGCCGGCCACCGGAAGCCGTGCTCGCCGCATTGGCCGAGGCGCACGAGCAGGGCAAGCGGATGGTGTCGATCTGCACGGGAGCTTTCGCGCTGGCCGCGGCGGGAGTGCTGGACGGTGTGCGCGCGACCACCCACTGGCAGTACATCGATGATCTCGAACGCGACTTCCCGGCCGTGTCAGTGGATCGCGACGTGCTGTACATCGACGAGGGAAACGTCCTCACCTCGGCCGGAGTGTGCTGCGGCATCGACTTGTGCCTGCACATCGTGCGCCGCGACCACGGCGCGGCGGTGGCCAACCGCATCGCGCGCGGCTTGGTCGCCGCCCCGCACCGCGAAGGCGGACAAGCCCAGTACGTGCCCGCCCCCGTCCCGGCGGCCGACGACGCATCGCTGTCCGACACTCGCGAATGGGCCATGCGACGCCTCGGCGAACCGATCACGCTACGTGAACTCGCCCGGCACGCCGGCCTTTCGCAGCGCACCCTCATGCGCCGGTTCACTGAGGAGACCGGCACGACCCCGTTGCAGTGGCTGCTCAACGCCCGTCTCGGCCGAGCACGAGAACTGCTGGAGACCACCGACCACCCGGTGGACCGCGTGGCACGTGAGTGCGGACTCGGCACCGCCGCCAACATGCGGCTGCACTTCCGGCGTGCGCTGGACACCACCCCCACCGCCTACCGGCGCACCTTCGGGAGCAGTTGAAGCCGGCACCGGGTCCGCCGGCAGGCGGATCACGGCGCGGCTCGCCGACACCCAGACCGATGCGCTCTGGCGGTTGAGCCGAGAGGAGGAGATGACCGCCCGCCGTTTGGCGGATCAACTCCAGGTCGATGCGTCGACTGCGACTTCGATGATCGACCGGCTGGAGAGACTCGGTCTGGTCCGCCGGATCCCGCACCTCAGCGACCGTCGCGTGAAGGTCATTCAGCTCACCGCCGAGGGGTGCGCCCTGCGGGATCGCGTCATCCGGCATACCGCCGAGCACTCCCCGTTCGCACGGCTGGACCGGGAGGGCAAGGTGCGCCTGCACGAGTTGCTGCGGGCCGCGGTCGACGGCGGCGCACCGGCCGCCGGATCCGGACAGATCCCTGAGGGAGGTCGAGAAATACGGCGAGGTCACAAGCGAGAGGAACGATGATGAGCCGCTTCACCACGGTCGTCACCGGCGGCGGCTCGGGCCTGGGACGGACGAGGGCGTTCCCATCGGCGTGCTCGTCAACAACGCGGGAGCGGCGGTTCCCCCGCTATGAGCAGACCGCGGACGGCGTCGAGCGAACCTACGCCCTCAACCACCATGCGCCGTTCCTGCTCACCCACGCCTTGCTGGCGGCGGGCGCCTTCGCTCCGGCCCCCCGGATCATCAACCTGTCCACGTTCATGGAGAAGCGCGGCAAGCTCGACCGCGCCGACCCGGACGTGGCCGGAACATGGGAGGCTCTCACCAAGGGCGGAGCCGGTGATCATTGAGACACCAGATGACCGGCGCCGTCGTTGAGCCACACTGGCCAAGGCCTGCCCGGCCCGGTGAGGCCGCTCCAGCCCGTTCGCGCCCTGATCGCTGACTGCGAGGACCGTCAAGGTGAGCAACCCCCCGACTTGGCCGGTATCCGTCAAAGGTGTCGCAGTGGTCGGCGGCCGCGTAGCGCTGGTGAAGAACGAACGCGACGAATGGGAGCTGCCCGGCGGCCGATTGGAACCCGGTGATGGCAGCCCCGAGGCGGCGGTGGAGCGAGAGATCCAGGAAGAGACCGGCTGGAGCGCCAAAGCGGGTCCACTCCTGGACGTGTGGATCTATCAGCCGCTGCCCGAGACGTCGCCGGAGCGGCGCGTTGTCATCGTCACCTATGGCTGCACCGTCCTGAATCCCGACACAGAACCCGTCGTGAGTCAGGAGCACCAGCAGCTCGGCCTGTTCACCGCCGGTCAGGTACACGGTCTGCGCATGCCCGACGGCTACAAACAGTCGATCGAGGCGTGGTTCAACCGGAGTCGACGGTGAGCCGGGGACGGAGGGCCGCGGTCCTTCGAACTCGGCACCCGGGTGACGGGGCTGACGGACTGATATCTCGCCCTCGTGGACCAGTGGTCGGCACCCGGGGATGCCGGCTCGGCCGTCTGATCCCGAACGGCACGCAGGCATGGAGGCGTCGCAGAGCGCGGACGCCGTAGGTGAACAGGGTGTCGTAGCGCCCGGTGTTGTCGTCGGCGCCGCGGCGATGCCCGCTGTGGCTGAGCAGGCTGACACCGGGACGGAGAATCAGCCTGGAGCTCCGCTTTCCGGCAGGCGCACGCCGACGAGTTTGACGAGGAACCGGTCGATCTGGTCCGCCAGGGGCGGCAGTGCCAGGGCGGGTTCGTTGACCCGGATCGACACGGCGCCGTGCACGGCCGCGCGCAGGTCGAACGCGACCTCGGCGGCGTCGGCGGCGGGTGCGAGGCCCGCGTCGATGCACCGCTGCACGGCGGCGGTGGCGCGCTCGGCCAGTTCCTCCTTGAACGCCAGGCGCATCCGCTGGTTGAGAGTGCTCTCGTGCAGCACCTTGTACAGCCCCCCGTGGTCGTGGACCCAGGTCCCGAGGAACAGCAGGCGCGCCCGCAGCCGGGCCGCCGGGTCGTCGACTGCCGACTCGGCCTGTTCCAGGTCCTTCAGGAGGTCGCGAGTGCACTGCTCCAGTGCGGCGTAGACGAGGGCGTCGCGGTCGGCGAAGTGAATGTAGACCGAGGTCGCGGCGATGCCGACCGTGCGCGCGACGGCGCGCAGAGACAGCGCCTCGTCGTCTCCTAGTTCGTCCAGCATCCGCAGGGTGGCGTCGACGATGTCGCGGCGCAGCCGTTCTCCCTGACCTCGCCGGTTGCGGCCCCGAGCCGATGCGGGCGGGGGCGTGGATGTCGCGTCCATGCTCGGCATTGTATTGCGACGACCGTTGCCTTACAGTCGTAGCGCTACAGCCGTTCACTTATAGGAGAAGCATGGATCCGAAACTGGAGGCCAACAAGCTCGTCGAGCGCCGGGACGTCATGCAGCCGATCCCGGAGACCGCCGCGAACCTGAACGGGATGTTCCAGCCGTGAGCGCCACGACCGCCGCGACGCGGCCGCCCACCACCGTCCCCGACCCCCGGCGGTGGTGGGCGCTGGCCACGGTCGCCACGGCCCAGCTCATGATCGGTATCGACCTGACGATCATGAACATCGCGCTGCCCTCCGTGCAGCGCTCCCTCCACCTGACCGACCCGGCCCGGCAATGGGTGATCACGCTCTTCGCCCTCGGGTACGGCGGCCTGCTGCTGCTCGGCGGGCGGCTCTCGGACCTGATCGGCCGCCGGCGCGTCCTGCTGACCGGGCTGGCCGGGTTCGCGGCCGCCTCGGCGCTCGGCGGCGCCGCCACCGGCCCGGCGGCGCTGCTCACCGGACGGGCCCTCCAGGGTCTGTCCGGCGCCCTGCTCACGCCGGCCGTCCTCGCGACGCTCGCCGCCGCCTTCCCCACGCCCGGCGAGCGCGGCAAGGCGTTCGGCATCTACGGCACCGTGATGGGAAGTTCCTCCGGCCTCGGCGTCCTGCTGGGCGGGGTGCTCACCGACTACCTCGACTGGCGCTGGTGCATGTACGTGAACCTGCCGATCGCGGCCCTCGCCGCGGCCGGGGTGCTGTACACCGTGCGCCCCGCGCCCCGCACGGCAGGCGTGCGGATCGACGTCACCGGGGCGGTCCTCGCCACCGTGGGCCTGATGGCCGTGGTCCTCGGGTTCGCCCGCGCCGAGCCCGACGGGTGGACCGCCCCGTCCACCTGCGGCCCGCTGGCCGCCGGAGTCCTGGCGCTGGCCGCCTTCGTCCTGGTCCAGACCCGCGCGCGGAGCCCCCTGCTCCCTCCGCGGGTCGTCCTGGACCGCCGCCGCGGCGGATCGTACCTGGCGGTGTTCGGCCTGGCGGTGGGCATGTTCGCCGCGCTGTTCTTCCTCACCTTCTACCTGCAGAACGTACTCGGCTACTCGCCGATACGGGCGGGCCTCGGGTTCCTGCCGCTGACCGTCGGGCTCATGGCCGGAGTGCGGGCGGTGAGCCGGTTGATGGCACGGGCCCCGGTACGGTCGCTGTTGTGCCCCGGCCTGCTGACGATCGCGACCGGGCTCGCCCTGCTCGGTCTGCTGCGGCCCGACAGCGGCTACTGGACCCACGTCATGCCGGTGTTCCTGCTGGTGGGGCTCGGCACGGGCTGGGTGCTGGTCACCGCCAACAGCACCGCGACGCTCGGCGCGGGCCCCGACAGCGCCGTCGCCGGCGCCATGGTGATGACCTCCCAGCAGATCGGGGCGTCGCTCGGCACCGCACTGCTCAGCACGATCGCCGGGACGGCCGCGGCCCGCCACCACCACGGCCCGCCCACCGAGGCCCTCGTGCACGGCTTCAACGTGGCCGGCGTGAGCGCGGCCGGCTTCCTCTGCCTGGCCGCGCTCGCCGTCTTCCTCATCACCGGCCCGCGCGGGCCGCAGCCCTAGAGCGTGTCCGGTGGATCATGTGTTGATCCAGAGCAGAGCGGTGCCCAGGACGATCGCTGCCCATCTTGTCCCGGCGGATGCTGGGGCCTGCGGGGGCGCGGCGGACGTGCCCCCTGCTGTGGAGCCGTGGATATGTCGTATCGGTGCAACGGAAGAGCCCGCCGCCCTATCGACCGCGGCGCCGTGCCGATCGTCCACCTCTTGGCGGGGCGAGGTCAGCCGAGGTCGCGGTGGGTGAAGCGCCAGGCACCGGTGGCGATAAAGGCGGCTGCGGTTGCGGCCAGGATGGCGGCGTCGGCGAGTTGGAGGCCGTTCTTCAGGGGTTCGCCGCCGATGTAGTACTGGTACGGGGTCAGGTTGCGGAGCCAGGTGGCGCCTATTTGCGGGGCGAAGCCGTGCAGGGCGTAGGCGGCGACGCCGATCCCGGCGGTGATGCCGAAGACGGTGGGGCGGCTCTTGCGTGTGGCGGCGCCGAGACCGGTGGAGATTGCTCCGAACACGGTGGCGAGCAAGGCCAGGTTGATCGCCTGGGCGGTGAAGTGGCCGAGGCTGATGGCGCCCAGGTCGGCGCTGGAGCGGATGGCCGCCATCGCGGCCAGGACCACGGCGGCGATGGCGACGGCGCCGGTGGCCAGGGCGGCGAAGCGGTGCAGTAGCAGGCGGGTGCGGCCGACGGGGTGGGCCAGCAGCAGGTCCAGGTAGCCGGACTCCTCGTCGGCGGAGATCATCCGGGCTCCGGTGGCGGCGCCGTAGAAGGTGGCCAGAAGGGGGACGAGCAGGCCGAACACGGCGCCTTGGAGGTAGCCGGCGGCGCTGGAGACGTCGTCGAGACCGAAGCCCCGCATGGATTCGGGGACGCTCGCCATGGAGTCGGCGGAGATCTGCGGGTAGAAGCTGCCGTACATCATCGCCAGAAGTCCGGTGGCGGCTGCCCACGCGGTGAAGACGCGGCGGTTGTCGTAAAGGGTCTTGGTGAAGATCGAGCCGCTGAAGATGCGGGCCGGGCCGGACGTGCCGGGGACGGGGGTGGTCATGGTGCCGCCCTTTCGGGGACGCGATGGCGGAGGGTGAGTCAGGCGGCGGCGCTGGGAGCACCGGTGTAGTAGGCGTGGAAGAGCTCTTCCAGGTCCTGGGTGTCGGCGCGCAGGGCGGTGACGGTGTGCCGGGCGGCGGCCTTGACCAGGGCGTCGGGGGAGCCGTCGACGCGGAAGCTGAGCGTGGAGCCGTCGGTGGTCATCTGGGTGACGCCGGGCAGGGCGGCGAAGTCCTCGGCTCGGACCGGGTCGGCGAAGGTGATCCGCACCGTCAGGAAGGAGCGGGCGCGCAGTTCGGCGACGGTGTCCAGGGCGGCCAGTTCGCCGTCGCGGATGATGGCGACGCGGTCGGCGACCGCCTCGACCTCGCTCATGATGTGGCTGGACATGAACACCGTCTGCCCGTCGGCTCGCGCCTCGGCCACCATGTCCAGGAAGGTCTGCTGCACCAGGGGATCCAGGCCAGAGGTCGGCTCGTCCAGGACCAGTAGCTCGGGCTGGTGCATGAACGCCTGCACCAGGCCGACCTTCTGCCGGTTGCCCTTGGAGAGGGTCTTGATCCGGGCGGACAGGTCCAGCTCCAGCCGGTCGGCCAGCGCGGTGATCCGGTGCGGGGGGACGCCGCCGCGCAGGTTGCCCAGGAACGTCAGGCACTCGCCTGCCTTCTGCCGGCCGTCCACGACGAAGTCGCCGGCCAGGTAGCCGATGCGGCGGTGCAGTTCGACGGCGTCGGCGCGCGGGTCCAGGCCCAGCACGCGGGCGGTGCCCGAGGTGGGCCGGATCAGGTCCAGCAGCAGCCGGATGGTGGTGGATTTCCCGGCCCCGTTGGGGCCCAGGTAGCCGAACACCTCCCCGGCCCGCACTTGGAGGGTGAGGCCGCGCAGGCCGCGGCGGGTGCCGTAGATCTTGGTGAGCTCGGTGAGCTCGATCGCCGTGTTCACGAAGCAGAAAGTATCAGAACTTTCAGAGAATTCTGAAGATTCGGAGCTGTTAGGATCCGATCAGATGAACCGAGGGGGACGGGTTGGCGGACACCATCGAGGCGGCCGAGCACCTGGCGCTGGTGCTGGCGGACGGCGGTCTTCAGAAGGCGACCGCGCGGGTCCTGGCGGCGTTCATGTTCGCCGACCAGGACAGCATCACCGCACCCGAGTTGGCCGAGCGGCTGGGCATCAGCTCCGGTGCCGTGTCCGGCGCGATCAAGATGCTGTCCACCGTCGGGCTGATCGAGCGTGTCCCGGCGCCGGGCAGCCGCCGCGAGCACTACCGGGTGCGCGAGGGGGCCTGGGCCACCCTGATGTCGTCCCAGAACGGCATGGTCCAGGCGATGTTCGAGGCCGCCGACCGGGGAATCGCCGCCGCCGGGGACGGCAGCCACGCGGCCCGCCGGCTGCAGGAGATGCGTGACTTCTACGGGTTCATGTTCCGCGAGATGCCCGCCCTGATCGAACGCTGGCGCACCGAACGCGGCACCTGACGGCTCCCTCGGCCGACGGTCGGACCGCGGAACCGTTCGCCTCTCCTGGCGTCGACCCGCAGGGCCGCAGGCCACGGCCGCAGCGACGCGGCGGACGTCCTCGGTGGTCATGACGCTCTTCAACGGTGCCGGGAACGTCCGCCCTCGCCCGGTGGTCGGCCGGGGTCAGTGTGACGAGAGTGCCGAGAACTCGGGGGCGCTCGACTGGCGGACCACCAGCTCGGGACGAAGCATGGTGGATTCGCTGGTCTCCCCTTCCAGCATGGCGATGAGCGAGCGCGCCGCCATCTCACCCATCTCCCGCAGGGGCGTGTGAACGCTGGAGAGGGGGATGGGGAGGTCCCGCGCGATGGCGATGTCGTTGTAGCCGACCAGTGCCAGGTCGCGGCCGACGGTCAACCCGTGGTCCCTCAGCGTCCCCATGGCGCCTATGGCGGCCGAGTCGTTCACGGCGAAGATCGCTGACGGTCGGCGGGGGAGTTCGAGGAGTTGCCTGGCCGCCTGCCGGCCCCCCTCCGGATCGAAGTCCGTGTGGACGATCTGGTCCTGGCCGACGGTGATGCCCGCGCGCTCGAACGCCTCGACGCAGCCCTGGACCCGGTCGAGGGCGACGGGGTAGCGCGGCCCGGCGATGATGCCGATGTCCCGGTGGCCGCGCTCCAGGAGGTGCTCGCCCACCAGTCGTCCGCCGAGCCGGTCGTTGCCGGTCACCGAAACGTGCCCGGCCTGGCGGTGGTTGACGAGGACCTGCGAGGTCTCCGAGCGGCCCAGTTCCTCGTAGATTCCCTCGTCCAGAGTGGCGTCGCCGATGACCAGGCCGTCCACCTTGCGGCTGAGGAGCATCTCGACGCGCTTCAGGCGCTGTCCGGGGTCGCCGTGCGTGTTGGTGACGATCGTCTGGTAACCGAGGTTGAAGGCTTCGGCGTCGATCCCGCTGAGGATCGCCGCGAGCACGACGTCGTGGAGCCGGGGCATCAGGACGCCGATGACCCTGCTGCGCTTGGTCCGGAGGCTGGCCGCCGTGAGGTCCGGCCGGTAGCCGAGGCGTTTGGCGATCTCGCGTACGCGCGCCTCGGTCTCCGCGAAGTCGGACCTCCGCGGTCCGGGCGGGCGGCGGAGGATCCTCGACACCGTGGAGGGATGGACCCCGGCCTCCTCCGCGATGAGCTTGTGCGTCGGTGTCCTCGGGCCGGGTCCCCTCGGCTCGTTCGTCAACTGTCGCCTCCTTGCGATGCGGCTCGAGCAGCGAGAACGCTCGGATGCACCTCTTGACAAAGCAGCTTGGTGCAGTCGATTGTACCTACACGCAGTCGACTGCAGTTACGTCCTTCCGGAGAAGTCCGGGGGAACGCCGGGTCGGCTGAAGGGTGGGCAGAACCTGTTACCTCATCCGCCGGGGTCACGAGGCGGGTGCCGTAAGGGAGACGTCCGATCGACTGGAGGCACAGATGAGGTGTACCGGAACGCTCGCGATCGCCACCGCCCTGACGCTCCTGGCCGGCGGCTGCGGCGGCGCCGCCAGGGGCGGGGAGTCGGGGCCGATCAAGATCGGGCTCTCGACTCCGCTGTCCGGCTCCGCCGCGTCGCTCGGGGAGAACGAGCGCAAGGGCGTCGAGCTCGCCATCGACCAGGTCAACGACGGCGGGGGCGTCTTCGGCGGCCGGAAGCTCGCGCTCGCCGCCGAGGACAACGCGTGCAACCCGACCGATGGCGCGAGCTCGCTCACCAAGCTCATCACCAAGCAGCGGGTGGCCGCGGTGATCGGCGCGCTCTGCAGCGGGGTCACCCTCTCGGCCATGCCGCTGGCTAAGCGCCACCGGGTGCCTTTCATCGTGTCGACGTCCACGTCGCCTGACATCACCACCGCCTCGGGCAAGGGCGGCAACGAGTTCACGTTCCGGATCAACCCGTCCGACGCGACGCTCGCGGACGCGCTGGCCACCTACCTGGCCTCGGCGGGCAAGCTCCGGAAGCTGGCGATCCTGGCCGAGGACAGCACCTACGGGCGTACCGGCGCGAAGGCCTTCAGTGCGGCGCTCGATAAGAAGGGCCTCAAGGCGACCGGTGTCGACTTCGTCGCCCAGGGAACCGCCGACTTCTCGACCCAGATCAGCAAGTACCGCAACAACGGGACCGAGGGCGTCGCGCTGTACGTCTCCGGCGCCGACCACCTGGGATTCCTGCGGCAGGCGGCCGCGGCGGGCCTGCGCCTGCCCGTGACCGGCCGGGTCGAGTTCGAGGGCCAGAACCTGGAGATCCTCAAGAAGGAGCAGTTCGCCGGATCGTCCAGCGTCTACCCCTACAGCTCGCTCATCGACACGCCGGAGAACGCGAAGTTCGGCCGGCTCTACCAGAGCCGCCACCGGACCGCGCCGACCTACGAATCCTTCGAGGGCTACAACGCCGTGATGGTCCTCGTGGACGCCATCCGGCGGGCGAAGAGCGCGAAGCCGGTCGACATCCAGAAGGCGCTCCTCACGAGCGACATGCCTTCCCTGACCGGCGGCACGGTGAAATTCGACGACCACAACCAGGCACATGACAAGGCGTTCATCCTCCAGCTGAAGGAAGGAAAGCTCACCATCGAGTCCGACGTCACCACCTGATCCGGCCGCCTCGGCGAGGTCGGGAGTTGGAGGTAATCTCCCGTGGATACGACCTACATATGGGAACTGCTGGTCAACGGGGTGATCCTGGGGTCCAGCTATGCATTGCTCGCGGCGGGCCTGGCTGTCATCTTCGGCGTTCTCAATGTCGTGAATTTCGCTCATGGCGCGCTGTACATGCTCGGCGCGTTCGTCGCCTACTTCTTGATCCCGCAGAGCGGCTATTGGGCGGGGCTCCTGCTCAGTGCCGGAATCATGGCGGCGGTGGGCGCCGCCCTGCACGAGGGCCTGCTGCGGCGCCTTCCCCCGGATGGCGCGTTCTCCAGGACCCTGCTGCTCACCCTGGGGCTGGCCATGATCGTCCAGAATGGAGCGATCATGCTGTGGGGCGCCGGTCCGCGGCAGCTCCCCGAGGACGCCAGGCCGCAGGGGCACGTGGCCCTGGGGGAGGTGACGGTCCCGGCGGGCCGCGCGCTCGTCGTCGTGGTGGCCGTCGTCACTCTCGGAGCGCTCTACCTCTTCCTCAGCAGGACGCAGATGGGCCGGGCCATGCGCGGCGTCTCCCAGAACCCCACGGCGGCACTGGTCGTCGGCATCTCGCCGACCCGGATCGGCCGGCTCGCGATGGCCCTGGGCGTGGGCCTCGCCGGACTGGCCGGCGCCACCCTCGCCCCGGTGTTCACGGTCAGCCCGCAGATGGGCATCACGATCGTGTTCAAGGTGTTCGCCATCGTCGTCATCGGCGGTCTGGGCAGCGTGCCCGGCGCAGTGATCGTCGCCTTCGCCGTCGGCGTGCTGGAGAGCTTCGCCGGAGGCTACGGGTCGGCGATGACCCAGAGCGTGAGCGTCTTCCTGTTCATGATCGTGATCATGCTGCTGAGGCCGCAGGGGCTGTTCTCCAAGGAGGTGCGGGTGTGACCGCGGCCATGAGCGCGCACGACCCCGGCACCGAGACCGACGCGGTGGCGGCGGGCGGGGCCCCGTCCCTCGCGGGCCGGCTGGTGGGAACGATCCAGCGCCGTCCGCTGCTGCTGACGACCGCGGTGATCGCGCTGCTGCCCGCAGCGGTCGCCGACGACTACTACATCGACGTCGCCAACCTCGCACTGACCTTCATAGTGCTGGGAACGGCCTTCAACCTCCTTTACGGCTACGTGGGGATGCTCTCCTTCGCGCAGGTCGCCTTCGTCGGCATCGGCGGTTACACGGCCAGTTGGCTCGTGACCCATACCGGTATCTGGCAGCCCCTCGCCTTCCTCTGCGCGGGCGTGGCCGCGGCGGTGGTCGCCGCGGCGATCGGATTCGTGACGGTGCGCCTGTCCGAGGGGGCCTTCGCCATCATCACGCTCAGCTTCACGTTGCTCTGCGCGCTGGTCGCGGCGGAATGGACCGGTGTGACCGGCGGCAGGCAGGGCATCTTCGGGCTTCCCGCCCCCGAGCTCTCGCTCGGTCCGGTCGACCTGGTGGCGGACACGCCCCGGCACTACTACCTCCTCCTCGCCGGCTTCACGGTGTGCGCGCTGTGGGCCATGCACCGGCTGGTGAAGTCGTCCGCGGGCACCGTGATGATCGCCATCCGCGACAACGAGCCGCTGACGAAGGCGCAGGGCTACGCGACGAACTCCTACAAGCTCGCCGTCTTCACCCTCTGCGCGTTCGTGACCGGGCTCGCCGGGGCGCTGCACGTCTTCAGGCTCACGGCGATCGACCCCTCCATCTTCGACTTCTACCTGATGCAGGTCATGCTCATCATCGTCATCCTCGGCGGCGCGGGGACCTTCTGGCCCGTCGTCTACAGCGCCGTGCTCTTCGCGGCCCTTCCCGAGTTCCTCCGGGTGGCGGACGAGGCCCGCCTGGTCATCTACGGCGTGATCCTGGCGGTGGGGCTCCTGTTCGCCCCGCAGGGCGCCGGGGGGTTCCTCCGAAAGCGGGCGGTGAACAAGCGCCTGCGCAGCTTGAAAGTCGAGGGGCAACGATGAACGCTTCTCAGGAAAAGGCGTCCGCCGCGCTCCAGGTGCGGGGTCTGGGAAAGTCCTTCATGGGCGTCGCCGCACTGCAGGACGTCGATTTCACCCTCACACAGGGCACGATTCTCGGGCTCATCGGCCCGAACGGATCGGGCAAGTCGACGGCCCTGGACTGCGTGACCGGGTTCGTCCGCCCGGACGCGGGCCAGATCCTGCTGGACGGGCGGTCCGTCTTCGGCAAGGCGCCCCACACCATCGCGAGGTCAGGCCTGGCGCGGACCTTCCAGACCGTGCGCCTCTACGACGAACTCACCCTGGACGAGCACATCGACCTCGCGCTTCGCGGACTGACGAGGTCGAAACGGTCCCACGGTGGCCGGCGGCGGACCGACACGGACCGCGCGAGGGCCTGGTTGACGCTGTTCGGTCTCGAACGGCTGCGCACCGCGCCGGCGGGGATCCTCTCCTACGGCCAGAAGAAGCTGCTCACGCTGGCCTCGGTACTGGGTGCGCAGCCGCGGATCGCGATGCTCGACGAACCGCTGGCGGGCGTGAACCCGCGCGTCATCGACCTGATCCTCGACGCCGTCCTCCAGGCGAACAGGGAAGGCCAGACCTTCCTCATCATCGAGCACAACGTCGAGTTCATCACCTCCTGCTGCTCCTCGGTCGTCGTCCTGGACGCCGGCAGGAAGCTCGCGGAGGGCCCTCCGTCGGTCATCTGGGAGGACCCGGCCGTGTACGAGGCGTTCCTCGGCAGAAAGGCGGAGCACAATGCGAACTGAGCCGAGACTGCGCGTTTCCGCCTTCTCCGCGGGATACCTCGCGGACGTTCCCATCGTCAACGAACTGACCCACGGCTTCGCGAACGGCAGCGTCACGACCATCGTCGGCCCCAACGGGGCCGGAAAGTCGTCCCTTCTGAACGGCATCTACGGTCTGACCCAGTGGTCGACGGGCTCCGTCCGGATCGGTGACCTCGAAGTCCGCCGGATGCCGGCCTGGAAACGCCTGAAAGCGGGCATCAGCCTGGTTCCGCAAGGCCGCTGCAACTTTCCCCAGATGACCGTCCTGGAGAACCTCCGGCTCGGGGCCTACACCCTGCCGCGAAACGAACGGTCGGCGGCCGTCGCGGAGGCGTTGGACGAGTTCCCCGCACTGGCAACGTGCAGGACGCGGGCGGCCGGAAACCTCAGCGGGGGCCAGCAGCAACTTCTTGAGATCGCCATGGCGATGGTGGTGCGTCCGCAGGCCCTCCTCATCGACGAACCATCGCTCGGGCTCTCCCCGAAAGCCCGGTGCCAGGTCTTCGACAAGCTCCAGGAGATCGCCGCCGGCGGCGTGTCCGTCGTCATGGTCGAGCAGAACGTGGTCGAGGGGCTGGCCGCGTCGGACGTCGCCGTCGTCATGACGGACGGCCGGATCCACCGGAACGGACCGGCCGGCGAGATCCTCAACGACCCCGAAATGAAGAACGTCTTCCTCGGCGGACGGCCTGCCGCCGCCGGAATCCGCTCGCGATCCGCAGGAGACCCGCGATGAACTCGACGGTGGCCGACCACCTCACCCGCATGGCCGCCGGGGAGGTCGATCGAGGGCTGATGGAGGTCGGCGGGCTGGCCAGCGGCAACGCCATCGGCGTCCCCTACATGATCGCCCGGGGCACGGGCGGCGGCCCGTGCCTGTGGGTCAACGCGACGGTGCACGGCGACGAGTCCCAAGCCTCCATCGTGGCGACGGAGTTCTTTCGAGCGGTTTCGGCGCATCCGCTGCGCGGTGATGTGATCGTGACGCCCGTCGCCAATCCTCTGGCCTTCGACCAGCGGCGCAAGCACTCGCCGTTCGACGGGACGGACCTCGACCAGAGCTTTCCCGGAAGGTCCGACTTCCTCGGCACCCAGCGGTTGGCCCACCGCCTGTTCAGCGAGCTGTCGCCGCTCGCCGACACCGTGGTCAACATCCACACGATGGGCCCCTTTCTCGACGCCTGCAACTATGCCGTCTACAAACTCCATCCGGCGGCCGGTGACGAACGCGAGCTGCTGTCCCTGATCGCCCTGTTCGACCTGCGCGTCGCCTGCCGGATGGACGTCTCCGGCCCGGGCGAACTGCCCGGCCGGGTGGAGGGCGCGCTGGACTACCAGATGCTGGAGCTGGGCAAGCGGGCGTTCATGCTGGAGGCGGGCGCGGGCGGCCGGTACGACCGCCCGGCCGTGGAGAAGGCGGTGCGCGGCCTCCTCCGGTTCGCCGCGGAGACCGGGACGGCCGCGAAGACGGACGCGCCGGGCGACCGTCCCGCCTCGATCTGCAGGGCGACGCGGCGGACCCATGTCACCTCGGCCGAGGGAGGCTTCTTCCGCGCACTCGCCGAGCCCGGCGACGTGGTGCCCGCCGGGCGGCCGCTCGGGGAGATCCGCAACGTGTACGGGGACAAGGTGGAGGCGGTCTCGCTGCCCACCCCCGCGCTCGTGATCGGCATCCGGCGCGATCCCATCGTCCACTCCGGCGACCGGGTGGGCTTCGTCGCCACCGAATGGGCCGACATCGACCTGACCGCGCCGTCGGGGGAGACCTCATGACCGGGCGGCCCGCGACGGTCGGGGCCGGCGAGATCGGGACCTTCCACGTCCCGTCGGGCGGGACGATCGAGGTGATCAACACGCTCGGCGGCCAGGTCGTCGACGCCTGGTTCTTCGCGGCCGACGATCCGGCCGAGTTCGCGTCGATGAGCCACTCGCGCGCTTCCATCCGGACGATCCGCCCGGCGGTGGGGAGCACCTTCGTCACCAGGCGCCGCGAACCCTTGGTCACCCTCGTCGCCGACTCCTCCCCGGGGATCCACGACATGACGATGCCGCCCTGCGACCGGTGGCGCTATCGGCAACTCGGCGCGCCGGGGCACCGCAACTGCGCCGACAACCTGCGGTCCGCGCTCGGGGCCGAGGGACACGCGGCCATGGAGGTGCTGCCCGACCCGCTGAACCTGTTCCAGAACTCGCCGGTCGACGCCGAAGGCCGGATCACCTTCCTGGAATCGCCGGCCCCCGCCGGTTCCTCCGTCACCCTGCGGGCCCACCGGGACCTCGTCGCCTACCTCTCGGTCTGCCCCATGGACATCATGCCGATCAACGGCGGCGCCCCCCGCTCGATCGGCGTCGCCGTCCTCGATCCGGACGAGGCGGGATAGATGTCCGCGTCGCTTTCCGATCTCACCCTGGAGGAGACGCAGGCCGCCCTTCTCCGGCGGGACGCGTCTCCAACGGAGGTCGCCGCCGGCTACCTGGCCGCGATCGAACGCTGGGAGCCGACGACGGGCGCGTTCGTGACGGTCAGCGCCGAGCGTCTCCTCGCCGGCGCGAAGCGCGCGGAGGACGAGATCATGCGCGGGTCGCCCGGCCGGCTGGCCGCCATCGGGGTGAGCGTCAAGGACAACATCGACGTCGCGGGGCTGCCGACCACGGCCGGCTCCTCGTGGTTCGTCGAGCGGGCCGCGGCCGACGCCGAGTCCTGGCGGCGGCTGGCGTCCGCCGGAGCGCTGCACGTCGGCAAGGCCAACATGCACGAGTTCGCGTACGGCGCCACCAACGTCAACCCCAAGGCGCGCACCACGGTCAACCCCTGGGACCCGCGGTGCGTGAGCGGCGGATCGAGCGGCGGCAGCGCCGTCTCGGTGGCCATCGGGGCGTGCGGCGCCTCGCTCGGGACGGACACCGGGGGTTCGGTGCGCATACCCGCCGCCCTGACGGGCGTGACCGGCTTCAAGCCCAGCCTGGGGCTCGTCCCGACGACGAAGGTGTTTCCGCTCAGCCCGTCCTGCGACACCGTCGGCGTGTTCAGCCGCACGGCGGCCGGCTGCGCCCGCGTCCTCCAGGGCCTCCTCGCGGAGGGCGCGCCGGCGGACGGCGGCACCGGCCAGGGAGATCCTCACCGTCGGCGTTCGCTCCGGGAGCTTCGCCTCGGAGTCGTCAGGTCGCATCTCGCGGCGGCCTCTCCGGAGGTGTACGAGGTGGTCCACCGCGCTCTCAAGATCATCGAGGGGCTCGGCGCCGCCGTCGACTGGGTCGACCTCCACCACGAGGAGGAGGCCCGCGCCGTCACCGGCGCCGTCGTGGGGTTCGAGGCGGCGCAGGTGCACCGCCGCTGGATCCGTGACCGTCCCGGGGGCTACGGAGACGACGTCAGGGCGCGGCTCGAGGCGGGCTCGGCGGTATCGGCCTCCCGCTACAGGGCGGCCAAGCAGGAGAGGCGGCGGCTCGCCGCGGAGATGGTCGCCGACCAGTGCCTTTTCGACGCCGTGATCGGTCCGGCGGTCCCCGTCACCGCCCCGAAGGTCGCCGAGTGCGGCCCCGAGCGGGCACCAGAGGTCCAGGCCGTGCTGCTCGCGAACACCTACTGCTTCAACGTCACCGGCCAGCCGGCGATCTCCGTTCCGTGCGGGACGGCGTCCGGCGGCCTGCCCGTGGGACTCCAGATGGCGGCCGGCCCCGGGAAGGACCGGGACCTCCTCGCCATGGCCATGGCATTGCAGGCCGCGACCGACTGGCATGAGCGCAGGCCGCCACTGAGGGAACCGGTCGCATGAGCCCGGGCAGACCGACCAGTTCCCACTGGGGCCCGCTCCGCGCCCGGGTGGAAGACGGAGAGCTCACCGTCGATCCGCACGAACTCGATCCGCACCCTTCCTCCCTCTTGCGCAACATGGGGACGGCCAACGGGCACCCGGCGAGGATCCGACACCCGATGGTGCGGCGCGGATGGCTGGAGAACGGGGCCGGTCCCAGCAGTGCGCGCGGGCACGACGAGTTCGTCCGCGTGGACTGGTCCGAACTCACCGCGCTCCTGGCGGCCGAACTGGACCGCGTCATCGATCTGCACGGCAACGCCGCGATCTTCGGCGGCTCCTACGGGTGGGGCAGCGCGGGCCGGTTCCACCACCCGCAGAGCCAAGTGCACCGGTTCCTCAACACGATCGGCGGCTACGCGCGCTCGGTGAACACTTACAGCACGGGCGCGTCCAGCGTACTCCTTCCGCACGTGCTCGGTCACGACGTGGACGCGATCCACGGGCTGACCGGCTGGTCGGTGCTCGCCGAGCACACCACCATGATCGTGGCTTTCGGCGGGCTGCCGGCCAAGAACCTGAAGGTGGCCCCCGGAGGGATCACCCGGCACCGGGGCGCGGCCGCCCTGGGCCGGATCATCGACGACGGCACCACCGTCGTGGCCGTGACCCCGTCGCGTGCCGACTGCCCGGCCGGGCCCGACGTCCGATGGTGCCCGATCAATCCGGGCACCGACGTGGCGATGATGCTCGCGCTCGCCTGGGTCCTGGTCACCGGTCACCTGCACGACATCGAGTTCCTCCGCACGCGGTGCGCCGGCTACGAACAGCTGGAGGCGTACCTCCTCGGGGCGGAGGACGGGGTCCCGAAGACCCCCGAATGGGCCGAGGGGATCACCGGGGTCGCGGCCGCCGAGATCCACACGCTCGCCTTGCAGATGGCCGCGAACCGGACCTTCGTCTCGGTCACCTGGTCACTCCAGCGCGCCCGGTACGGGGAGCAGCCGCCGTGGACGGCCATCGCGCTGGCCGCCGTCCTCGGTCAGATCGGCATGCCCGGAGGCGGGTTCGGACACGGTTACGGATCCATGGGAGATGTGGGCCTCCCTCAGCGGCGGAACCCTCTGCCCACCCTTCCGCAGGGACACAATCCCGTCGACGCGTTCATTCCCGTCGCGAGAGTCGCCGACATGCTCCTCAATCCGGGGGCCCGCTTCGAATACGACGGAGGCGTCCACCGCTATCCGGACGCGCGGCTCGTCTACTGGTGCGGAGGCAACCCGTTCCACCACCACCAGCACATCGGGCGCTTGCGCCGGGCGCTGGCGATGCCGGACACGGTCGTCGTCCACGAACCGTTCTGGACCGCGACGGCCAGGCACGCCGACATCGTCGTCCCCAGCGCGACGTCCTTCGAACGGTCGGACATCGGCGCCTCGCGGAACGATCCCTGCTTGGTGGCCATGCATCAGGTCTGCGACCCGCCCGGCGAAGCGAGAACGGACTACGAGACCTTCAGCGAGCTGGCGGCCGCGATGGGAGTCCGGTCCGCGTTCACCGAGGACGGTTCGGAGCGCGACTGGCTGCGCCGGATCTACGAACGCTGGCGGGGCGAGGTCGCCGGTCAGAAGGCGGACCCTCCGCCTTTCGACGAGTTCTGGAGCGCGGGCCACACCGAGTTGCCGGACGCCCCGGACGACCAGGTCATGCTGCGCGACTTCGCGCATGACCCGGACGCCTTCCGGCTGAGCACGCCCAGCGGACGCATCGAACTCTCCTCCGAGACCATCCGTTCGTTCGGCTACGACGACTGCCCGGGCCATCCGACCTGGCTGCTGCCGGACGCCGGACCGAGCGAGGAGTATCCGCTCACCCTGCTGGCCTCCCAGCCCGCGCACCGCCTGCACAGCCAACTGGACATGTGCCCGGCCAGCCAGGAGACCAAGGTCGGCGGGCGCGAGCCCGTGCTGATGCATCCCGAGGACGCGGCCCCGCGGGACATTGCGTCCGGAGGCCTTGTGGTCATCAGCAGCGCCCAGGGCAGCTGCCTGGCGGGCGCCGTCCTCACACGTGACATCAAGAAGGGGCGCGTCCAGCTCTCCACGGGGGCGTGGTACGACCCGCTGGACCCCTCTGACCCCGACTCGCCCTGCGGCCACGGCAACGTGAACACCCTGACCGCCGACCGCGGCACATCGCGACTCGCCCAGGGATGCACCGGTCAGCTGGTGAGCGTCGACGTGCGCGCTCACCGAGGGCCTGTCCCGCCCGTGCGGGCCCATATCCCGCCGCGCGGTGCCGCACCATCTCCCTCGCCCTAGCCGGCCAACGGCACGCCCCCGGATTTGTGGAAGACAGGAGTCATGACATGACCGCCGTAGATGACGTCGCCTTCGTCGACTTCGATGAGATCGAGCGTTGGCGCGCCGAAGGAAAAGCCCACGCGCTGCTGGACGTTCGAGAGCGGGGAGAGTACGCACTCGGGCAGATCCCCGGCAGCTGCCCCCTTCCGCGAGGCCTCATCGAGATCTGCCTCGAGCGGCTGGTGCCGTGGAAGGACGTCCCCCTGGTCCTGTACTCGAACGGGAACCTTCGAAGCGTCCTCGCCGCGCGCACCTGCCTGCGACTGGGCTACCGGGACGTCCGGGTGCTCGCCGGCGGCATCCAACAGTGGGCCGCGGACGGACGCTCACCGGCCTACGGGGTCAACGTCATCGGCAAGACCTTCGGCGAGAAGCTCTCGGTGACCGACCAGGTCCAGCAGCTCACGCCCGACGAGGTCGCCGCCCTGACGGAGGCGGGCGGAACTCTCATCTTCGACGCGCGCACCTCGCGCGAACACGCCAAAGGCCACATCCCCGGCGCCTACCACGTCCCCGGCGGCGAGCTCGTCTCCACGGTCTTCGGCGCGGGCATCGACCGGACCGACCGCACCGCGCCCATCATCGTCCATTGCGCAGGCCGCACACGGAGCATCGTCGGCGCCTATCTCCTGCGGCAGGCCGGCTTCGACAACGTGTTCGCGCTCCGCAACGGGACGATGGCATGGGTGATGTCGGGCCGAGAGCTCGAAACGGAGCACAGACCGTGGACAGGCTCGGAGCCCGGCTCCGAAGGGACGGCGAGATCCGCCGGGTTCGCGCGCGATTTCGTCACCGGCACGCACGCGTTCCCCCTCGCGGCATCCGAGCTCCCGGCCCCGGGCGACGGCCGCGAACCCTGCTACATCATCGACGTACGCCTGGTCGAGGAATTCACCGCGGGACACATCCCGGGCGCCATCTCCTGCCCCGCGGGCCAGTTGGCCAACGCGGTGGACGAGCAGATCGCCGTCCGCGACGCGCTCCTGGTGTGCTATTCCGGCACCGAGACACGGGCCAGGATCGGCGCCGGGCTCCTGGCGCGCATCGGATACCGCCGCGTCGCCTGGCTCGCGGGGGGCCTCGCGGAATGGAGCGGCCCCGTCGACGCCGGCGACCCGAACGCCTACCTGGACGACCTCGCGTTCTCCGGGCCCGACGTCCAGACGATCGACGGCGACGGGCTGTCGGAGCTCCTCCGGGACGGCACGGGCATGCTGATCGACGTCAGGCGGAGCAGCGAGTACGCGCTGAGCCACATACCCCGGTCGGTCTGGATCCCGCGGGGCGACCTCGAACGGCGGATCGGCGCCCACGCGACGGCCGACACCCGGCTCGTGGTCGCGTCCGATCGGGAACTCCGCTCGACGCTGGCGGCGAAAACGCTATTGGAGCTCGGCCACCGGAACGTCTCGGTGCTCGCAGGAGGCGTCAACGAGTGGATCTCCTCGGGCCGGGCGGTGGAAGAGGGACTCGACGGCGCGGACGTGTCGCTGGCCGAGGCGAAGGAGGACGCGGAACTGGTCGCACGGCGTCCCAGGCTGCTCGAACGCAACCGGGACGACATGGTCCGGTACCTCGACTGGGAGGAGCGCCTGGGAGAAGAGCTCCTGGCGAACGCGAAGGCCGGCGGGTCGGCCGAACCCGGAGAAGACCATGGCTGAGCTGGTGCTCGCCGAGTCCCGGCTCCGCGCCCAGGGAGGCAAGAAATGGCGCACCTACGCCGACGACGTGCTCCCGATGTGGCTGGCCGACATGGACTTCCAGCCGGCGGAGGCCGTCAGGCGCGCCGTGCTGGACACGGGACGGGCGGGGAACTTCACCTACCCGTTCGACGCCGAGCACCGCGGTGTGGCCGAGGCCTTCGCCGCACGCATGCGCGCCCGCTTCGGCTGGGAGGCCAGGGCCGACAGGACGGCCGTCATCGCCGACCTGGTCCAGGGCCTCACGGCGGCCGTGATGGCCTACAGCGAGCCCGGAGACGGGGTCATCGTCTTCAGCCCCATCTACCCGCCGTTCGTCCGGAGCGTCGAGGCGAGCGGCCGAGAGGTCGCCGACGTGCCGATGGTGGACGGACCGGGTGGTTTCGTCATCGACTTCGACCTGCTCAGGCGGCAGGCCGCGCGTCCCGACGTGCGGCTCATGCTGCTCTGCAACCCGCACAACCCGACCGGCCGGGTGTTCACCGCCGAGGAGCTCCGCCACGTGTCGGAGGTGGCACTCGAACACGGGGTCGTCGTGGTCGCCGACGAGGTGCACGCGGACCTCGTGTTCGCCCCGCACCGCCACACCGTCTTCTCCATCGCGGCCCTGGACTCCGGCGCCACCACCGTCACACTCCAGTCGGCCACGAAGGCGTTCAACCTGGGCGGCCTCCGATGCGCGGTCGTCCACTTCGGATCCGAACGGTTGCGGCAGCGGTTCACCGCGACGTTCCCGGACCGCGTGCTCGGCCGGGTGTCGGGCGTCTCCGCCGCCGCGACCACCGCCGCCTGGAGCGACGGGGACGGGTGGCTGAGCACCGTGCTGGAGGTCCTCGAACTGAACCGCAGGACGGTCTTCGAATGGGTGACGGCCCACCGTCCGGACGTCCACGCCCACATGCCCGAAGGCACGTACTTCGCGTGGCTCGACTTCACGCGGCTGCCGCCCGGCGGCGGGTCGGCCCACGAGCACCTCCTGAAGACCGCTCGCGTGGCCCTCCAGGCGGGTGAGGACTTCGCCGGCCCCTGCACGTCGTGGGCACGCCTGAACTTCGCGACCTCGCCCCTCATCCTCACGGAGGCCCTGGACCGCATGGAGGCGGCCCTCGCCGTCCCCTGACCCGTCGATCACGAAGGAAGACGCCGCATGAACGCCCTCGACCGATTCATCCGCGACCTGACCGACCTCACCACGGCCGAAGACGGGATGCCCGACGACGCCCTGGCGACCACGGTCTCCGAGCTCCTGCAGGAACTCGTCGTGCGACCGGACCCGATCCCCGTCCAGTTCACTCGGCGGTCGGCCGCTCACAACGGGCGCGGACGCTACATCCTGCACCGTTCGCCCACCTTCACGATCAGCTCGATCGTGTGGGCGCCCGGGGAGGTCGCCCCTCCCCACAACCACGAGACGTGGGGGGCCATCGGGCTGATCTCCAACCACATCGAAGAGCGGCGCTACGAGCTCGCCGGCGACGACACCCTGAACCCGGTCGACCACCACCGGCACGCCGCGGGCGCGGTGTCCGTCCTCGTCCCCGACGACGACATCCACTCGATGCACAACCTGACCGGCACCGACACGGTGGAGATCCACGTGTACGGAAAGGACCTGACGGGCCTCCGCCGCCGCCGCTGGTCGCTGGACGGAGACGGCATGCAGGAATTCGCAAGCGGAAAGTACTTCAACTGCTGATCTGACCGTCGGCGCAGAAGCTCGGTGCGGCGGCCGCGAGGTGATCGGTGATCGGGGGCGTCCGGTCGATCGCCGACCACCCGCGCTGTCGCCACGAGCGGGACTGGCATCGGCCACAGTGTGCGTCGTCTCAACCCCGGCCGCCTTGCTCGATCGCCCCAAGCGTCCTGGTGGCCGAACTCTCAGGCCGAGGCCGGCCGTGCCCTCAGCGCCAGCCGAGTTCGGGTGCCACGTGGGTCAGGATGTTCTCCAGGACGTGTGCGTTGTAGTCGACGCCGAGCTGGTTGGGGACCGTGAGCAGCAGCGTGTCCGCGGCCTGGACGGCCTCGTCGTTGGCGAGTTGCTTGACCAGCACATCGGGTTCGGCCGCGTAGGAGCGTCCGAAGATGGCCCTGGTGTTCTCGTCGATCATTCCGATGTGGTCGTCCGAGTCGGCGTTCCGGCCGAAGTAGGCGCGGTCCAGGTCGCTGGTCAGCGCGAAGATGCTGCGGCTGACCGACACGCGCGGCTCGCGTCGGTGTCCGGCGTCCTTCCACGCCTGCCGGTAGGCCTCGATCTGGTTGCGCTGCTGCACGTGCAGCGGCTCGCCGGTCTCGTCGTCCTTGAGCGTGGAGCTTTGCAGGTTCATGCCCAGCTGGGCCGCCCACACGCTGGTGGCGTTGGAGCCCGAGCCCCACCAGATGCGGTCGCGCAGCCCCTCGGAATGCGGCTCGACGCGCAGCAGCCCGGGCGGGTTGGGGAACATCGGCCGCGGGTTCGGCTCGGCGAAGCCCCTGCCCTGCAGCACCGTGAGCAGTACCTCGGTGTGCTTGCGTGCCATGTCGGCATCGGTCTCGCCCTCGGACGGCTCGTACCCGAAGTACCGCCACCCGTGGACGACCTGTTCCGGGGATCCGCGGCTGATGCCGAGCTGCAGCCGTCCACCGGAGATCAGGTCGGCCGCGCCGGCGTCCTCGGCGAAGTACATCGGGTTCTCGTACCGCATGTCGATGACCCCGGTGCCGATCTCGATACGCGAGGTCTTCGCGCCGATCGCGGAGAGCAGCGGGAAGGGAGAGGCCAGCTGCCTGGCGAAATGGTGCACGCGGAAGTAGGCGCCGTCGGCACCCAGTTCCTCCGCGGCCACGGCGAGATCGACCGACTGCAGCAGTGCGTCCGCCGCCGACCGGGTCCGCGAGCCCGCGCCGTCACTCCAGTGACCGAACGAGAGAAAACCGATCTTCTTCACACCGACACCAACCATCTCGGCGCCCACGAGATTCCAGGACGGCGCTCGCGGACCGCGGGCGGAAGGCGGAGATCAGGTCCGCTCCAGCAGCCGGTCGACCAGCCCGGCGATGTAGTCCGGGGTGAGGGGGCCCGCGCCGAACAGGACGCGGATGTACATCGGGGCCATGATGTGGTCGAGCACGCCCAGCACGTCGGGTGGATGCTCGCCGCGTTCGCCGGCGCGGTCGAGCATGGCCTGGACGAACCGGGTGCGTTCGGCGAGGAACTCGTCACGCGCCCGCAGGCCCCGTTCGCCCCTGTTCGACAGGGCGACGGTCAGGCGCAGCACCGCCAGGCCGTCGGGTCCTGTGATCTCGCGCGCCACCTGGGCCGCGTAGGCGTGCAGGTCACCGGCCAGGCTTCCGGTGTCGGGCATCGGCGACTGCGCGTTCAGGCGCGTGAGCACCACGTCGGTGAGCAGGGCCTCCAGGGTGCCCCACCGGCGGTAGACGCTGGTGTCGGCCACGCCCGCGCGGGCCGCCACGTCACCGACCGTGAATTCGCCGTAGCCGCGCTCGCTCACCAGCTCCGCGACGGCCTGGTGCACCGCCGCCCGGACGCGGGCGCTGCGCCCGCCGGGCCGCCGGGCCGGCCGTCGCTCCTCCATGACCCCACCTTAGCGCAGCTCCCAGTTGCGTTTACGGGACAGACTGTCTAGATTCCTAACGCAGTGAAGGACTGCTTTAGGAGGAGCGATGAAGTCTGCACCGCCGGTGGCCGTGCCGAACCGGGCGGCGTTGCTCACGGTGACCTGCCTGGGGCAGTTCATGGTCCTGCTCGACAACACGATCGTCGGCGCGGCGCTGCCCGACATGCAGGAGCGGCTGCACACCCAGTTGACCGGGCTGCAATGGATCGTCGACGCCTATGTGCTGCTGGTCGCCATGCTGCTGCTGTCCGGCGGCGTCTTCGCCGACCGCTTCGGGCGCAAGAGGATGTACCTGGCCGGCGTCGCGGTGTTCACCGCCGCGTCCGTCCTGTGCTCCGCCGCGCCCTCGATCGGCTGGTTGATCGCCGGGCGGGTGCTGCAGGGCGTCGGGGCCGCGGCGCTGAGCCCCGCCTCGCTGGCCCTGCTGGTCGCCGCGTATCCGGTTCCGCAGGAGCGGGTCAGGGCGATCGGGCTGTGGGCCGGATTCAGCGGTATCGGCCTGGCCGCCGGACCATTGGCCGGCGGCGTCCTGGCGGAGGCGTTCGGCTGGCCCGCCATCTTCCTCGTCAACGTGCCCGTCGGCGCGGTCCTGCTGGTCGCCGGCCTGCGCGCGCTGGGCGAGTCCCGCAATCCGAGCGCGCCGGCGATCGACGTCCCGGGAACGGCCCTGTCCGTCCTGGGCGTG
This sequence comes from Actinomadura sp. NPDC000600, assembly GCF_040492135.1. Classification (NCBI taxonomy): domain Bacteria; kingdom Bacillati; phylum Actinomycetota; class Actinomycetes; order Streptosporangiales; family Thermomonosporaceae; genus Actinomadura; species Actinomadura sp. NPDC000600. The sequence goes on along the minus strand of NZ_JBEUPD010000012.1, from coordinate 124,973 downwards.
GGGGCGCTCACCTACGCGCTGATCGAGGGCGGCTCCCGTGGCTGGACCTCGCCGGTGATCCTGGGCGGCTTCGCCGCCGCGGCCTTGATCCTCGCCGTCTTCGTGATCGTCGAAGGGCGGGTTCCGGCGCCGATGCTGCCATTGCGACTCTTCCGGCAACGCCTGTTCACGGTCTCCAACACGGCGATGACCGTGGTCGGCTTCGCGCTCATGGGCTCGTCGTTCTTCTTCTCCCAGTTCTTCGTCTACGTCCAGGGCAGCTCGATCCTGCGAGCCGGGGTGCAGACTCTGCCCGCCACGCTCGCGATGGTCGTCGTCAGCCCGTTCGCGGGCCGGTTCGCCGCCCGGTACGGCTTCCGGATCATGGTCACCGTCGGTCTGACGCTGGCCGGGCTGGGACTGCTGGCCCTGGGCTTCGTGCACGCCGACACCGGCTACGCGAACGTGTGGTGGCGGCTGGCCGTCGTCGGCATCGGTTTCGCCCTGACCATGTCGCCGCTGACCGGCGCCGCCATCCAGTCGGTCAGCCCGCAGGAGGGCGGCCTGGCGTCGGGCGTCAGCAGCACCACCCGGCAGATCGGCGCGGTCCTCGGCGTGGCGGTGCTCGGAGCCGTCGTCCGCACCCGGGACTCCGGTGGCGCCTCCTTCGAGGAGGGGCTCAACAGCGCCTTCGTCGTGGCCGGCGTCGTCACCTTGGCCGCAGCCGTCTTCACGGGCCTGTGGCTGACCAGGAGCACTGAGCCGTCGCGGCCGGCGAGCCCGGCCCCGCGCGTTCATGAGAACACCCCGACTCACTGACGCGGCCAGGGGTTCTTCGGCCAAGCTCTCCACGCCGCCCGGGGCTCCACTGAAGACGCTCTGTGGCCGTGGATACGATGAGTGGGCAAGTCATCGCCACGGTAGAGGACCTGTGCGCCGCCGGTGGGGCGGTACCGGCGGCGAGCGCGGCGGCTCTGCCGTTGACGGCCTTGGGGGAGGGCGTCATGACCGAGCGCGGCGCGGAGGAGATGCGGCGGCAGATCCGGCAGGTCGCCGTCCGGCTCTTCGCGCAACTGGGGTATGACAACACCGACCTTCGGTTGATCGGTGATTCGGTCGGGATCTCCTCGGAGGCCGTCGAGGAACTGACCGGCGGCAAGCGGGAGTTGTACCTCGGCGTCCTCGCCGAGGGCGTCGAGGGTCTCCTCGCGCACATGGACATCGACAGTCCCGACTACACCCCGGATGCCGCGGGCTTCTGCCTGCTGGCCGACCGCTACTTGGCCTACCTCGTGGAGCACCCGGAACTGCGGCGCATCTGGATGCAGCGGTGGCTGTCGGACGCGGCCGACCTCAGCGACCTGGAGAACACCTACACCGCACCGGTCATCGGCCCGCTGATCGACCGGTGGCGCCCGGGGTTCCGGCCCGGCGTGGACGTCCACATGGCGATCTTCATGACCTTCTCCGCGATCAATGACTTCGTGGCCGGGGGCGTCGTCCTGGAGGACGGCAAGTGGGTCGGCACCGAGTCCAAGGCCGCCTGCAAGCGGCTGTCGGACTACGTCCACGAGCACATCGCCACCTACTTCGTGTCCTGACAGCCACCCGCCTCGGCCAGGAGCCGCCCGTAACAGCGGTGCTGCACCACGCCGCCCAGCGCGGCGCACCTTTAGGCGCAGTGGCGGAAGCCGCCGCGGCAGGTTGGCGCCCGGCGTCGTGATGTGACTTGGATTACATTTGGGGGTGTCACGGACGGGCTGGGCCTATTTGTCCCATGGGTGTCACCGGCCGGCGCATCGGGCCGGACGGGAATCGACCGTGGGAGTGAGAAGCGATGAACACCACCCAGCGCGGCACCGGGCACCGCGTCGTCATCTTGGGCGGCGGCTACACCGGCATGCTGACGGCGATACGGCTGGCCCACCGAACCCGGCGGGCCGGCGTGCAGATCACGCTGGTCAACCCCTCGCCGCGCTTCATAGAGCGGCTGCGGCTGCACCAGGTCGCGGCCGGTCACCCGCTGACCGAACACCGCATCCCCGACCTGCTGGCCGGAACCGGCGTGGCCTTCGTCCAGGGCAGGGCGACCGCACTGGACCCCGAGCGCCGCGTCGTGGTGCTCGACGAGGAGGCGGACCGGCTGGAGTACGACACCCTGGTGTACGCGCTCGGCAGCGCGACCGACGTCACCCGGGTCCCCGGCGCCGACCTGCATGCCTTCACCCTTGACGGGCCGAGGAGCGCGGGGTTCACGGCACGGGTGCGCGAGGTCGCCGCGGACCGCGGCACCATCGCGGTGTGCGGCGGCGGGCTGACCGCCGTCGAGGCCGCGGCCGAGATCGCCGAGGCCCACCCCGGCGCCCGGGTCACCCTGATCAGCCGGGGGGAGCCCGGCGCGATGATGGGCGCCAAAGCCCAGGCGTACATGCGCAATGCCCTCGACCGGCTCGGCGTCACCGTCCGGACGGGAGCGGGCGTGGCCAAGGTGCTGCCCGACGCCGTCGAGCTGGACGACGGCCGGACGGTCGCCTCGGACGCGTGCCTGTGGACCACTGGAGTCACGGTCCCCGAGCTGGCCGCGCAGGCGGGGATCGCCGTGGACGAGCACGGTCTGATCCAGGTGGACGCGACCCTGCGGTCGGTCTCGCACCCCGACGTCCACGCCGTCGGCGACGCCGCCGCGGCCCGGATGGCCTGGGGACCGATCCACGGCACCTGCCAGAGCGGGCTCCCCACCGCCCAGTACACCGCCGACGCCATCGCCCGGCTGCTGCGCGGCCGTTCGGTGAAGCCGTTCCGGTTCGGCTACGTCCACCAGCCGGTCAGCCTCGGCCGCCGCGACGCGGTCATCCAGTTCACCCGCGCCGACGACACCCCGCGCCGCGCCTACCTCAAGGGCCGCGCCGCCGTGCTGTACAAGGAGACCATCTCCGGCAGCCCTTTGAAGCTCTACCGGTACAGCAAGCGGATGAACGTCAGCGCGACCTTGTCCCGGGGCGGCCGCGCCACCCGCACACCGGCCGCCTGACCGCCGGGGACCCGGCGTGACGGCGACCTCGACCATGGCGCGCGCGGGTTTCGCCACGGCCGCCGCCCGGACGGCGGCCCCGGCCCGCCGTCCGGCATCGGCGCGCACACCCGAGAGGCTCTGAGGATGAGGAAGATGTCCGGATCAGACCCCTATCTGGAGCATCGGCGGCTCCTGTTCGGCACCGCCTACCGCCTGCTCGGCAGCGTCGCCGACGCCGAGGACGTCCTCCAGGACGCCTGGCTGAACTGGAACGCCGCCGACCGCACCGCGGTACGCAACCCGCGGGCCTACCTGGTGCGCATGGTCACCAACCTGGCGCTGAACCGGCTCAACTCCGCCCGCGCCACGCGCGAGACCTACGTCGGCCCCTGGCTGCCCGAGCCCCTGCTGACCTCCCCGGACATCGCACAGGAGACCGAGTTGGCCGACACCGTGTCCACCGCCATGCTGGTGATACTCGAGACCCTCAGCCCCCTCGAACGCGCGGTCTTCGTCCTGCGCGAGGTCTTCGGCTACACCCACGCCGAGATCGCCGACACCCTCGACCGGCCCGAGGCGACCGTCCGCCAGATCGCCCGCCGCGCCCGCACCCACGTCCAGGCCCGCCGGCCCCGCTTCGACGCCGACCCTGCGCAGCGTGAGAAGGTCACCGCCCGCTTCATCGCGGCCTGCTCGGGCGGTGACCTGAACGCCGTCATGCAGCTCCTCGCCCCGGACGTCACCGCGTGGTCCGACGGCGGCGGCAAGGTCACCGCCGCCCTCCGCCCCGTGCACGGCCCCGACAACGTCGCCCGCTGGTTCCTGGGCGTCCTGGCCAAGCCCGTCTCGGCGGGCGTCGCCCTGCGACCGGCCACCATCAACGGCGAGCTCGGCATCCTCGTCACCCTCGACGACCGGCCCCTCGGCGCCCTGACCTACGACCTCGCCGAGGACGGCATCCAGAACCTGCGCCTCCAGATCAACCCGGACAAACTCACCGGCCTGAACCCCGATCCCCGTGCTACGAGGACATCCGAGGATGAAAGAGGCCACTGATGACCGGAATGAGGATGGGACGCAGAGTCCCGTCATCTTAGGGAAGAGTTGCTAGAGGGCCTTCCTGTCGATGTGCCCGCCCTCGCAGAAGGTGCCGGAAATTCTCTCCATCTTGGGTGGACGGTCGGGAAGGTCGGCGAACATCCGCGCTGAGAACGGCCACAGACCGTGCCCGCCGTCGAGAGATATTCCCTTCTTCCCATAGTCGTTGAAGTCGAGCATGAGCCGATGCTGCGGTTCGCCGTGAGGCAGACCTGTACCAGCGGGCCGGTCTGCTCCCTATTGATCTCAGCCTGGACCGGGCCACTGAGCGGCTCCGTAAAGTAACGGATGGCGCCTTCACGACTACGGCGGGGCTTGGTAGGTGGCTGCGAGGTGGTCCTGGAGTTCGGCGTGGCGGAACTGGTAGATCGGGCCGACCGCCCGAAGCAGGCCGAGGCGGTGGCAGTCATCCAGGAACGGCATCAGTTGAGGCGGCAGGCGGCCGGCCCGGGCCAGCTTTCTGGTGGCGATCAGGTAGGCCCACCAGGCCCGGTGCCTACCGGCGACCCCGACCGTCAGTCCGCAGGTGAGCGCGAGGAGGAGCGTCTGAGCGGACCACGTCAGAGCACCCCAGGTATCGAGGTCGCCCGCGAGCGCGGCCAGGAGCACAGCCGTGGGCCAGAAACACAGTCCGCCCGCGAGTGCGCAGATGGTGATGCGCAGGAGATTGAGGTTCCGGTCGGCGCGCCAACTGTCGATCGGCGCGACGGTGAGGGTGGACGAGACCGGTGTGGTCGCCCAATTCGGGATTTTGAGAAGCCAGGCTGTAGCCCCGAATATGAGCCCATACCAGGCAACGATCACTAGAAGGCTGGACTCGTAAGTCCCGTCCTCGGTTGGCTGCGCGAGCCAGCACGCGAGCGCGGTTGTGAGCCCGATCGCGCAATATTTCACGAGTGGGCGGAAGAGTCCTGCAGGGCGGTTTCGGATGCGTAGATCGGCGTATCCGGGCGTCTCCCGCGCCCAGAGCCGTACTTGACTCCCGAAGTAGGCCCCGGCCAATAGCCCGAACGCCAGCCCCAGTATCCCGAGCGGGAAACCTCCCAGGAACTGATCCTTCTCCTCAAAGTACCGATTTTCGACCCAGTCCACGAATCCGGTCATCAGTCCCCACATGAGCGCGAGCGAGAGGGTGATGGTGACTGTGAGGGCGAGTTGAGTGGTGAGGGTCATGGCGCGGGTGGTGGCGGCCAGGCGCCACCAGGCGAAGTCACGGGTTTCTTGGCCGCCCTCCTGACCGCCGGAGGAATCGGTTTGATTGATGAGGTGGTGCGCCAGGTAGCCCAGCCAGCGGCGGGTGTCGCAGGGATCGTGGCGGTGACGGGGCCGGAACGGCTCGGCAGAATCCTTCCTGGGCTCGCGAGTGGTGATCAAGGCGGGGATGAGTCGGTCGAACAGGGCGGCTTGGAGTGCGGCCGGGGTGGGGAAGAGGGCGGGGTCAGTCAGGTCGGTGGGGGTGGTGCCGGGCGCGGTGTAGACGGTGCGCAACAGCCACAGGCCCAGCGGGGTGGCGGTCACTCGGGCCAGCGCCCCGGCCGGCCCGGGCGGCACCTGTTGGAGTGGCGTCAGGTCGGTGGGGGGTGTGGTGCGTAGTGCGGTCAGGGTCTGTTCCCAGGCGGGTCCTGGGGAGGGCGGCAGACAGTGGGTGAGGTAGTCGGCGGCGGCCGCCGGGGACAGCGGGAGTGGTTCCAGCACGGCGGCGGAGTTGACCACGTCTCCGGCCGCGGTGATGGCGGTGGTGAACTCGGTGGTGCGGCTGGTGAGGATGAGCTGGTCGTCGCCGCCCAGCGACCGGTTCAAAGCAGAGATCACGTTGGCCTGGGCGGGTGGGGGCAACTCGTCCAGCCCGTCCAGGACCGGCAGCACGTGCCCGCGCCCGGTCAGCGCGTGCGCCGCGCCGGTGCTCAGGTCGGGTGAGCGCAGTGCCGGGTAGTCGCGGGCGAGCCGGTCGGCGACCCAGTCGTGGAGGCGGGGAAACTGCTCGGTGTCCCAGCCGGCCACCGGCAGCAGCACCGGGACCGGTTCACCGGTGGTGCGGGTGGCCAGTAGATCCAGCAGCAGCTGTATCGCCAGGGTGGTCTTGCCGGTCCCTGCCTTGCCGAGGATCACAAGTCGGCCCCGTCGGGTGCGGCGGAACCGGACGGAGAGAGCGGCGATGTGGTTGCTGGAGGCCGTCCACCACACTCGGCCTGTGCTTGCGGTGGTGGGGTCGATGAGGTCGGGATGGTCCATGACCGCGGGAGTGTGTGCGTCGGGTGCGGGTGTGCGCCAGCGCACAGGGATCGGGTAAGGGTCATCCAGCGACCGCCGCCGTGCCTCGTCTTCCCACTGCTCGGCCACCAAGCCGGCCAGCAACTCCTTGGCGCGCGCCACGACCTCGGGGCCGGGGACGGCAGCGGCGACCAGCTCGCGGGAACGCTGTCGGGCCCACCGCAATGCAAGGACCAACGGCACGGCGGCGGCCAACACGAACCCGCCAGTCAGTTGGGCACGGTTCGCCGAGACCTGCAACCCCCCGTTGTCGGTCAGCGGGGTGAACGTCACCCATGCCAGGACCAGGACGCCGACCACTGCCGCCAGGACCGCCAGCCATGGCCACCAGACCTTGCCGTTGCGCATGCTGGCCATTCTGGTGTCGCCCCCATGCCGCTGGCGGCCCGAAGTCCACAACCGGCCCGTTGCGCCTGCTCGTCGACGTTTTCATCGAGGCGGCCAATGCCATCGCCACGCGGTGACGGTCTTCCTCGCGGTGCCCTGAGAATGCCATTTCCGCGCGGGGGCGTCGCCGGCGGCGCTTCGACGCCACCACCCCGATGACGATCGGCCTGTCCAGTCTGGACGCCGAGCCCGCCGACGACGCCGCGCTGGGTCTGCCAGGTGCCCGAGTTCGACCAGCAGTACCCCGACCCGGTCGGCATGGACGCGTTCGGGGTCGGCGCGTTGGCTGGGGCGGGTGGAGTGGAGAAGTCCAGTGTCTCGTGGCGAGATATTGGCGGTCGTAGGCATTTGCGCCACTTCTGTGGTGTGGTCGCGGCCATGATGCTGGTGCGATGCCGAGTGAGATCTCCGTGTCGTCCGACCGCCGGTCGTGGCGAGACTTTCGACTGCTGTGGGCCGGGCAGAGTGTGAGCCTGGTCGGGGATCAGGTCTTTCTGCTGGCGCTGCCGCTGGCCGCGCTTCAGGAACTGCACTCCGGCACGATGGAGATCGCCGTCCTCGCGGCGCTCGGCAGGTTGCCGTTCCTGCTGATCGGGCTGCCGGCCGGGGTCTGGGTGGCGCGGCTGGGGATGCGGCGATCGATGCTCGGCGCGGACCTCATGCGCGCCCTGGCCGTCCTGTCACTGCCGGTGGCGGCCTGGCTGGACGTGCTGACGCTGCCGCATCTGCTGCTGGTGGCGCTGGTGACCGGGATCGGCATGGTGTTCTTCCAGGTGGCCTACCAGTCCTACACGCCCACGCTGATCGCAGACGACGAGCGGCTGCATGCCGCCAACACCCGGCTTTCGGTCTCCGAGTCCACCTCGCTGCTCGTCGGCCCGGGCATCGCCGGGGTCGTCGTCAGCAGCGTGGGGGCCGCTCGGGCGCTGCTCACCGATGCCTGTAGCTACCTCGTCAGCGTGCTGACCCTGGCACTGATCGGGCAGCGCGACCCGGTCTTGGCGGTCCCGGTGGAACGGCGTCCATTGCGGAGGGAAGTGCTTGACGGGCTGCGGTTCGTGGCGCGGCATCCGGTGCTGCGGCCGATCATGGTCTGCGGTGCGCTGTACAACCTCGGCGTCGCCATGTACGACTCCCTCCTCGCGGTGTTCGCGGTCGAGCACCTCGGCCTGGACGCCTGGCTGCTAGGCGTGGCTCTCGGGGTCGGCGGCAGCGGATTCCCGCTGGGCGGTCTGCTGGCGCGCTCCATGGCGGACCGCTTCGGTATCGGGCCGTCCCTGACGATCGCCGGCGTGCCCTCGGTGCTCGGGCTGGCCATCGGCGCGGCGTCCGCCGGTAGCTGGCCGGGCGTGCTGCTCACCGCCGGCACGTTCGTCAACGGAATCGGTCAGGGCATGTTCGCCGTCAACGCCATCACCATCCGGCATCTGGCCACGCCGCCGGATCTGGCCACGCGCGCGACCGCGGTCCACCGCTTCCTCACCTGGGGCACGCTCCCCATCGGCTCAGCCGCCGCCGGACTCGTCGGCACCACGTTCGGCCTGCGAGCAGCGATGCTCGCCGCCGCTGCTACGGCCGCAGTGTGCATGCTGCCACTGCTCGCCCGGCCCTTGCTGCGGACCAAGCGACTCCACCGTCAGCCGGACGCCGCCGTGCAGCCGGTCTAACCCTGGGCGCGCACACAAAGCCAACGCCGGTGTGGCGCCCCCTCGCCTGCCGCCGAGACACGTGCTTCGGCCTCACCGGCCGATGGTGCCTGCAAACGCCGAGGTGTGTCCGCCGCCACGCTTGGCGTCCGCTTGGCTCAGACCTTCGTCGATGCCTTAAGGCAACCAGTGGCGTGATGGGCGTATCTCAGGCAACGTCCTGGGCGGTCGGGTGTGGGCTGACCCCTCTGGGCGAAGGTGGCGGCCAAAAAATCATGCTTCGGCTTGACTGGGCCGGAGGCCTTGCGTTTAGGGGGTTTTGGGGAGGCTTTGCAGGTCGGACGGGTTCTTGGGGCGTGCTTGACGAAATATGGGGTCGCTTGAACCTGTTGTGAGTGTGTAACCGACGGGGAAGCCCGTACGGAGCGCCCGACCAGATCATGAAGGGCGCGTCGAGTCCCTGATCATCAGGACGGCCGATCACGGCACGTCCGCCGCCGAGTCCGCAGAGAGCCGATCATGGCCGAGCGGAGCCGGGGACCCACCGAAACACCGGGGTGAATCCGCACCCCCGCCATGCGCGGGGCCGCGGTAGGGCCACTTCCACGCCCGAACCCGACAGCTAACCCGGTAGGCGGACTGGAAGAACTCAGGAGAACCTTGCATGACCGCTCGTAATATCCGCCTGCCCAAGCGCATGGGCACCCGCGTCGCCGCCGGAGCCGTCCTCTCCCTGGCAGGTGTGTTCGGGTTCACCTCCCTGGCCCCGTCCGCCCAGGCGGACACCAAGCCCGCGAACACCGCGCAGGCCGCCCCCGCGTCCAAGGCCGGCGGCCAGAGCGCCGAGGTCGGCGCCTCCGCACAGGACGTCATCAAGCTCGCCCGCACGCAGGTCGGCACCCACGAGGACGCCTCGGGCAACAGCAAGTTCAACGACTGGTACGCCGGCTCGCCGCTGGGCGAGCAGAACGCCCACCGCATCGGCGCCAAGAGCGCCTCGGTCTACAAGGGCCAGTCCTGGTGCGACATGTTCGTGTCCTGGCTGGGCCAGAACACCGGCACCAAGGGCATGGGCGCCGACGCCTACACCGTCAGCCACGCCAAGTGGTTCAAGAAGACCGGCCGCTTCGGCGAGACCCCGAAGCCCGGCGCCGTGGTCTTCTTCGCCTGGAACGGCGGCGGCGTCAAGGGTGTCGAGCACGTCGGCATCGTCGTGAAGGACAACCACGACGGCACCATCAAGACCATCGAGGGCAACACCGGTGACGCGGTGAAGCAGAAGGTCCGCGACACCTCCACCGTCGCAGGCTACGGCTACCCCCAGTACCGGTGAGCCCGGGCCGCTCAGCGGCCCCCTAGCCCCGCACCGTCCAGCGGTGCTCCCCCCTTTCTCCATCCCTCCGCGCGATCACACCCACGTCGCGAGCACGCCACGTGCCGTGCGCCGGGTCCGTCATGCCCGAACGGCGAGCCCCACACGCCCGAAGGCGCGACCCGGCGCCCCGGACCACCGAGCAAAGGATGAACATGCAGCAGCGAGTCGCCCTCATCAGTACCGCCCTCGCGGGCACGCTCGTCGCGGGAGTGGCGGTCGGGACCGCCCAGGGAGCCCTGGCGGACAGCCCGACGGCGCACAAGGTCAGCGGCCAGCAGGTCACCGGCCAGCAGGTCACCGGCCGGCAGATGACCGGCCAGCTGGTCGCCGGGCAGGAGATGGCCGGGAAGCCGGTGGCGGGGGAGCAGGTGACCGGTGAGCAGGTCACCTGGAAGCAGGTGACCGGGAAGCCGGTGACCGCGAAGCAGGTGACAGGGAAGCAGGTCACCGGGCAGCCGGTGGCCGGGCAGCACGACGCGAAGGCCCCGCGCCATGCCACCGGCAAGGGCGCTCCGAAGGGCCACGGCGTCCTGTCGGGCAGCACCACCGCGTCCTACTTCTGGGACGACGGCTCGGGCGTGAACGGCGACACCGGCGCCCCCGCCGGCGGCAAGCCGATGCAGAAGGGCCTGTTCGCCAGCCCGAGCTGGCCCATGCACACCAAGGTCAAGGTGTCCTACAAGGGCCGCACCGTCACCGGCTTCGTCGGCGACCGCGGGCCGGGCGAGCCGTCGCACCGCGGCGTCATGCTCGACCTCGACACCTACACCTTCCGCCACCTGGTGGACGGCAAGAAGCCGAGCAGCAAGTACAACACCGGCACCTCGGCGGGCCACCTGAAGGGCGTCAAGTACGAGGTGCTGTCCTGGGGCCACGGCCCCGGCAAGAAGGGCGCCCCGAAGCCCCTCGGCTGAGCCCCGTCCGGGTGATCCCTCCCAGCCCCCCGATCCTCGCCACAGACCCCGCTCCCGTCCTCGGACGGGAGCGGGGTCCGTCGTGTCCGGGCAGGAAAGGCAGGCAGCGCCGCGTCGGCGGACCGTAGTGGCTCGCCCAGCGGGTTCCCGGTCACCCATTGCGCTTGTACAGGATCCTGGTTATTGTTCAGTGCATGTTGGACGCACGGTTCCTTACACGGAACGGGATGGCCGCCCGGCAATTGGCAGCCGAACTGCTCAATCAGCAGCCGGATTCGCGGTTGCCGAGGATCCGCGACTATGCGGAGCGGCTCGGTGTCGGCAACGGCACGGTGCAGGCGGCCCTGCAGCTGCTGGAGAGCACGGGCGCGGTGCAGACCGAGGCGCGCGGGCACCTCGGCACGTACCTGCGGGCCGTCGACCGGACCGGTCTGTGGAAGCTGGCCGGGCTCGGGACGATGCTCGCCGCGATGCCGCTGCCGTACTCGCGCCGCTACGAGGGGCTGGCGACCGGGCTGCGGGAGGCGTTCGAGCAGGCGGAGATCCCGTTCGCGCTCACGTTCATGCGGGGCGCGCAGGCCCGGCTGGACGCGCTGCTGGCCGGCAAGGTCGATCTCATCGTGGTGTCCCGGCTGGCGTTCGAGGAGTTCGGGGCGGACTGCCCGATCGCCCAGCTCGCCGACCTCGGCCCCCGCACGTTCGTCGGCGCGCACGGCGTGCTGCTGCGGGCGGGCACGTCGCTGGACGACCCGGGCCTGGCCGTCGCCGTCGACACCAGTTCCGCCGACCAGCAGCGGCTCACCCGGCTGGTCTTCGCGGAACGGCCCGTCCGGTACGTCGAGACGTCGTACATGCAGCTCGGTGAGCTGTTCCGCCGGGGCGAGGTGGACGCGACGGTTTGGAACCTCGACGAGGTCCACCAGCACATCGACGAGGAGGTCACGACCATCCCGTTCGACGAGGTGACCTCCACCGGCCTCGCGGACCGGAACTCCCGCGCCGTCCTCGCCGTCCGCGCCGGCGACTCCCCGGCCCTGGAAGCCGTGCGCGACCGCCTCTCCGCCGAGCTCGTGACCCGGACGCAGCAGGCCGTGCTGTCCGGCGACCGGCTGCCTTCGTACTGATCCGCCCTGAGAGGAGGCCGTCCCATGGACCGGCAGCTGGCCGAGCGGCTGGAGATCTTCGAGAGGACCGGGCAGGTCGCGCCCGAGATCTGCCGTTTCGTACGAGTCGAGCTCGACATGCTGGACGCGGCGGGCAGCGAGATCACCGAGGAGAGCGCGGGAACGCTGACCAGCCATCTCCTCCTGGCCTTGCAGCGCTCTCGCGACGGCGGGGCACTGACCGAGTTCGCCGCCGACGAGACCGTGCGGGCGGAGCTGGCCGGCCACCCGGACGCGCTGGAGCAGGCGGCGGCGCTGGCGGAGCGGGCCGAGTCCGCGCTGGACGTCGTCCTGCCCGGTCAGGAGGTCCGCTTCCTCGCTCTGCACCTGGCCCTGCTACGACAACGAGAGGCGATGCGATGACGAAGATCCTGGTGGGGGGCGTCGGCAAGGTCGACGTGGCGAAGCGGCTCGAGGAGATCGGCGGCTTCGAGGTCGTCGTGACCAACGACATGGACGCGGCCACCCGGCTGATGGCCGGCCAGGCCGACTACTACATCGGAACGTGCCACACCGGGGCAGGGGGCTCCCTGGGCGTGCTCGTCGGGCTGCTCGGCGCGGCCCGGTGCTTCACCTTCGGCCGGGGGCAGGCCGCCGAGGCCGACGCCGAAGCCGCGATCGCCGAGGGCAGGGTCGCCTTCGGCTTCTCGATCGACCAGATCGACCAGGTCGTCCCGATCCTGGCCGGGGCCATCCACGAACGGCGGCGGAACGGGTGACCCGCCCGTCCTGACCGGTTTCCCCTCGGAGGCAGCCATGCCCTATGCCCTCTACACCCCCGCGGCGGCGGACAAGCTCGACTTCTCCCCGGCGCAGAGCCTGACCGTCATCGCCCTCTGCGCGCTCACCGCACTGATCTCGAACATGGCGCTCGCCGTCTTCAACGACGGCGCCCGCCCCTTCCTGCTGGACTTCATCCGCGGCAACACCAGGCGCGGCGAGATGACCGCGGTCTCGTTCGGCCTGTCGGCCGGCTTCGTCTTCGGGCTCGGGGCCCCGATGGCGCTGTCGACGGGGGTGCTCAACCCGTGGCTGCTGTTCCTGCCGACCGACATCCTCGGCCTGCTCGCGCCGCGCCGGTGGCTGGCGCCGATCCTGGGCGGGGCCTGGGGCGCGGTCGTGGTGTTCGGGCTGTCGGGAGCCAACAACGCGGCGCACGACCTGCCGGTGGACTTCCTCACGGCGATGCAGGAGATGGCGACGCCGATCCTCTTCCTGTTCCTGCTGTTCCCCGTCATCGCGATCGCGAGCCAGTTCGGGCGGGTGCGCGGAGCGGTCACCTTCACCGTGGAGATCACCATCGTCGTGATCTCGATGAAGGTCTGGCCGGACCAGTTCCCGGGCGCGCTGGCCATGGCCGCGGGCGTGCTGATGCTGCTCGGCTTCGCCCTGGCCAAGGACCTGCGGGCCCGGCGCGCCGCCGCGGCCCCGCCGAGGCCCGCCGACGCGCCCGGCGCCGCGCGCATCCCGGTGGAGGGGAAGGCGGACGACGAGCCCGCCGCGGACCCGATGGCCTCGTTGTTCGGGGCCAACGCCGAGCGGCTGCGCCGGCACCTGCCCTGGTTCGCGCTGCTCGGCGCCGTCCTCGCCGCGGTGGTCAACATGCACATCTTCGGCGGGGGCGAGGCGACGAGCTTCCTGGTGGCCAAGGGCGACTACGGCGAGGCAGCCCAGGTCGACTTCTACCGGGCGTTCGGCTTCCTGCCGCTCATCGCGACGACCGCGCTGGCCAGCGGCGCGTACCAGATCGTCGGCTTCACCTTCGTCTACCCGCTGGCGTACCTGGCGCCGAACGCGGCCGTGGCGGCGGTCGGCGGCGCCGTCCTGTTCACGGTGGAGGTCCTCGCGCTGTCCTACATCGGCAAGGGGCTGACGATGCTCCCGTCGATCCGGGACGCCTCCGACCACCTGCGCAGCGCGATCGGCAAGACGCTGGAGATCGCCATCCTGTTCGGCGCGATCGCGGCCGCCGCGAAGATGGGCGGCGGCCTCGGGATCACCCTCGTCGGCGGGCTCTACCTGCTGAACGAGTCGATCGGACGGCCGATCGTCCGGCTCGCGGCGGGCCCGGCGGCCGTCGTCGTCGCGGGCATCGTCCTGAACGTCCTGCACTGGCTCGACCTGTTCACTCCGCTGAAGGGCTGACATGAGGCTGAGGACCGTACTCGGGGAGGTCCCGGCACCGCGCGGACCGGTGCTCGTCCACGAACACCTGCGCCTCGACCTGCGCGGGCCGCGCGGACGCGCACCGGATCCGGCGGCGTCGCTCGACGACGAGGCGGTGGTCGGCGGCGAACTGGCGGAGCTGCGTCGCTCGCACGGCCTTGCGGTCGTGGTCGAGCTGACCTGCCTCGGCATGGGGCGGGACGCCGCCGCGCTCGCCCGGATCAGCGAGCGGGCCGGAGTGGCGGTGGTGGCCGCGACCGGGTTCTACCACGGCGCCTTCCACCCGTCCTACGTCGCCGGGTCGAGCACCGCCGACCTGACACGGCGGCTGCTGACCGAGATCGAGGACGGCCTGGACGGCACCGGGATCAGGCCGGGCGTGATCGGCGAGGTCGGCACGGGCGGCGAGCGGCCCTCCCGGGACGAGGAGCGCTGCCTCCGCGCCGCGGCCTCGGCCGCCGTCCGCTCGGGGCTGGCGGTCGCCACCCACGCCCACCTGGGCCGGGGCGGGCTCGTCCAGCTCGACGTCCTGACCTCCGAGGGGCTGGCGCCCCATCGGATCAGCATCGGGCACCAGGACCTGCTGGACGACGCGGCGACCCACCGCAAGCTCGCCGAGGCCGGCGCGTACGTCGCGTTCGACACGGTCGGCAAGTCGTCCTACCAGAGCGACGGCGTGCGGCTCCGGCGGGCTCTGGACCTGATCGAGGCCGGGCACGCCGACCGGCTGCTGCTCAGCAACGACGTCTCCAGGGCCGGCTACCTGAAGGCGAACGGCGGCGGCGGGTACGGCGCCGTCTTCGACTCCTTCGTGCCGCGGCTCGCCGCGGCGGGCGTCGGCGAGCCGACGCTGCGCCTGGTCCTGCACGACAATCCCGTCCGGTTCCTGACCTCGGGGGAGGCCCGATGACCGCGCCGGAGCTGCGCGAGACCCATCCGCTGCCGACCGTCTCGCTGGAGGAGGCGACGGCCCGGCAATTCCGGCTCCTGGAATGTGCGGCGGACCACTTCGACGGGCGGCAGTTGTTCACCGCCGATGTCGGCGTCGACCCCCGGTGGGGGCGGCCGGACGCCACCCGCCGGACGGAGGCCGCCCTGGCCGACTTCTTCGGCGCCCCCGCCGCGGCCCTCGTCCAGGGCGCGGGCAGCGGCGCGATCAGGGCGATGCTGACCGCGGCCCTGGAGCCGGGCGCCCCCCTGATCGTGCATTCCGCGCCCGCCTACGCGACCACCGCGACGGCCTTCCGCTCGATGGGCCTCGACCTGGTCGAGACCGACTTCAACTCCTCCGCCGCCAAGGCCGCGGCGTCCTACGTCTACATCCAGCATTCGCGGCAGCTCCCGGAGGACTCCTACGATCCGGCCGAGGTGATCGCCCGGTACGCGGACCTGGGCGTGCGGGCCCTGGTCGACGACAACTACGCGGCGTTCCGCACGCCGCGCGCCGGTGTCGAGATGGGGGCGGAGGCGTCGGCGCTGTCGCTGTTCAAGCTGCTCGGGCCCGAGGGCGTCGGACTGGTCGTCGGCTCCCACGACCTCGTCGACCGGATCCACGCCGACAACTACTCCGGGGGAGGGCAGGTCCAAGGACCGCAGGCGCTCGACGCTCTGCGCGCGCTCACCCACGTCCCCGTCCTGTGGGCTGTGCAGTCCGCCGCCATCACCGAGATCGCGGAACGGCTCGGCGCGGGCGAGGTCCCCGGCGTGGCGCAAGTGCGCATCGCCAACGCCCAGGACCGGTGCGTGCTCGTCCGGCTGGACGCCCCGGTCGCCCGGCGGGTCATCGAGGCCGCGGCCGGGTACGGGGCGGCTCCCTACCCGGTCGGGTCCAACTCCCGGTACGAGATCGCCCCGCTCTTCTACCGCCTCTCCGAGACCTTCCTGGCCGGTTCCCCCGAGCTGGCCGACTGGACGATCCGGATCAACCCGATGCGGTCGGGAGCCGACCTCGTCATCAGGATCCTGGGCAGCGCGCTGAGGGAGATCCGGTGTTCCTGACCGCGACGACGACGCGCAACCCGCGGCTCGTGGACGCCGCGGTCGGGCTCCACCGCGACGGGCGCGTCCCGCCCGACACGTATCTGGTCGACCTGGACGCCGTCGCGGCCAACACCGCCGCGCTCGCAGCCGTGGCCGCCGCCCACGGCGTCCGGCTGTGGCCGGTGTTCAAGCACGTGGGACGCAACCCCTACGTGATCAGGACGGTGGCCGGGCACCTGCCGGACGCCGCCGCCATCGACCTGCGCGACGCCCACGCGGTCCGGCGGGCCGGGGCGAGGCTCGGCAACGTCGGCCACCTGGTCCAGCTTCCGATCGGCGCCGTGGACGAGGTGCTGTCGTGGCGTCCCGAGCACGTCACCGTCTTCGGCGTCGAGCAGGCCCGTGCGGTGTCGGCCGCGGCGGCCCGCCTCGGGATCACCCAGCCGCTCCTGGCCCGCGTCGTCGCCGCGACCGACCACATCTACCCCGGGCAGGAAGGCGGCGTCCCCCTGCCCGACATCGAGAAGTTCGCCGCCGAGGTCGGCGACCTGGACGCCGTCTCCCTTGAGGGCGTCACCTCCTTCCCCTGCCTCCTCTACGACGAGTCGGCCGGAGCCATCACCCCGACCCCGAACCTGCGGACCCTGCTGACCGCCAGGTCCCGCCTCGCCGCGGCCGGGTCGCCGATCCGCTCGATCAGCGCGCCCAGCGTGACGGCCGCCGCGAGCATCCCCCTGCTGGCCGCCCACGGCGTCACGCACGGGGAGCCCGGTCATGCCCTCACCGGGACGACCCCGCTGCACGCCGCCGACCTCGACCAGCCCGAGATCCCCGCGCTCGTCTACGTCTCCGAGATCGCGCACATCCTGCCGGACGGCCGGCCCGCGATCCTCGGCGGCGGCTTCTACCCGCGAGGCCGTCCGGACGAGGCCCTCGTGTTCCCCGGCATCGGCGAGCCCCTCACCCTCCCGGTCGAGCCCGCGCCGCCCGAGAACATCGACTACTACCGCCTGCTCGGCGCCCCGTCCTCGGGACCGCCGCTCCGGGTGGGCGACACCGTCGTCCTGGCCTTCCGCACGCAGATCTTCGTGACCCGCAGCGCGGTCGGCGCCGTCCAGGGCGTCGCCTCCGGCAAGCCTCGCCTCCTCGGCCTGGCGGACTCCCACGGGCGGCCCTGGTGAGCCGCGCCGTCATCCTGGTCATCGACGGCCTCGGCATCGGCGCCATGCCCGACGCCGCCGCCCTCCGTCCCGGTGACGCCGCCGCGCACACCCTCGGCCACGTCCTAGACGCCGCGAACGGCGCTCCACGCCTTCCCGCGTTCGCGGCTCTCGGCCTCGGACTGCTGCACCCGCACGAGAGCCTGGACCACCCCATCCTCCCCGGCGCGGCCGCCGGACGTTCCGCCCTCGGCTATCCCGGCGCGGACACCTTCGCCGGCCACCAGACCATGATGGGCACCGACATGAGCGGGACGGCCCTCGCCCGCTTCGCCGACCACCTCGACACCGTCGCGTCCGCCCTGCGGTCGGCCGGTCACGAGGCACGCGCCCTGGACGGCCTGCCCGTCCTCCTCGTGGACGGGCACGCCGTCGTCGGCGACAACCTGGAGGCGGACCCCGGTCTCAGCTGGAACGTGAGCGCCCGTCTGGACGACCTGCCGTTCGGGGAGATCCTCGCCATCGCCCGGACGGTGCGCGGCGTCGCCCCGACCGCCCGGGTGATCGCGGTCGGCGGCCACAGCACCGGACCGCTCCTGCGCTCCGTCCGGTCGGGCGCGGACGGCACGGCGGGCCTGGACACCCCCGCCTCAGGCTTCTACGTCAACGACGGTCTCGAGGTCGCCCACCTCGGCGTGCAGATCGACCACACCCGCCAGCTTCCCTCGCGCGCCGCCGCGGCGGGCATCCCGGTGACCCTCGTCGGGAAGGCCGCCGACATCATCGTGTGCCCGGACGCCGTGCGGCGCCCGGCCGTCGAGACCGCCGAAGTGCTCAAGGAGACCTTCACGGCCCTCACCCGCACGGCCTGCGCTCTCGTCGTGGCGAACGTCCAGGAGACCGACCTGGCCGGGCACCAGCAGGACGCCCACCGATACGCGTCGCTCCTGCAGGAGATCGACGCCGGACTGTCCCCGCTCCTCGATGCCATGCGTCCCGGCGACCACCTGATCGTCACCGGGGACCACGGCAACGATCCGACGATCGGCCACCCGTTCCACACCAGGGAGTTCGTCCCCGTCCTCAGCCACGCCCCGGCGTCGCCGTCGAGACCCCGGGCTTTGCCGGACGCCACCAGCCTGTCCAACATCGCCCTCACAGCCGCCCGGGCCCTGGGCCTCCCTTCCTGACCCGAGGACGCCCACACACCGCTCGCGACTGATCGAAAACAGGTGCCGGGGGATGCAACATCGCGGGGCTCCCTGCGTCTCTTGGCGTGGACTCAAAACTGGATCTTCTGCTCGGTGAACGCCCGGCCGCGGCCGAGCGTCCCGTCCCGCCCACCGAAGACGCAGGTCGGCGAGGGGAGGCGGGGGGAGGGCGGCGGAGGGCCTGGCTCCTTCCCTCGGTGCCCGCCCTGCCGGCGCTGGCGATGGGCCTCTGGGGCGCTGGACGGTTGCCGTTGTGGCGTGACGAGGCGATCACCTCCGAGATAGCCCGCCGCTCGACCCCCGACATCCTGTGGTGCGCCTGGCACATCGACGCCGTCCATGCCGCCTACTACCTGCTCATGCACTGTGTCGTGCAGGTCTTCGGGGCCGGCGAGTTCGCGCTGCGGATCCCCTCGATCGCGGCGTTCGCGGCCACGGCGGCGGGCGTCACCGTCCTCGGCCGCAGGATCATGTCCGGGACCGTCGGGCTGGTCGCCGGCCTGCTCTGCGCCGGGGCTCCGTTCGCCAGCCACTTACGCGCATGAGGCCCGGTCCTACTCCCTGGTCGCGGCGCTCACCGTGTGGCTGACCGTCATGTTCGTGGATCTGGCGGAACGGGGCTCCCGGCGCCGGTACGCCGCGTACGGCGCGGGCATCGCCCTGCTGGGGCTGGTCCATCTGTTCGCCCTGCTCGTCCTGCCCGCCCACCTGGCGACCCTGCTGCTCGCGCGCAGCACCAGGCCGATGCTGCGCCGGTGGTCCGCCGCCGCGGCGGGAGCGGTCGTCGCGGTGAGCCCGCTGATCGCGCTGGCCGTGACCCAGCGCAACGCCCTGGACTGGCTGACGCGCCCGGGATGGCGCGACGCGCTCTACCTGGCCGAGGCGTTCACCGGCCCCCCGATCGCGGCGTACCTGCTCGGCGCGGCGATGGCGGTGGGCCTGCTCACGGCGCGGCGCCGCGGACCGATCGGACTGCGGGCCCTGGCCGTGCCGTGGCTGCTGCTGCCCGCGACGGTGCTGCTCCTGGTCTCCCAGTTCCATCCCTTCTACACGAACCGCTACGTGATCGGCAGCCTCCCCGCCATGGCGCTGCTCGCCGCCGCGGGACTCGCCCGGCTGCCCCACCGGACGTGGATCGCGCCGCTCGTCGCGATGGCCGTCCTGCTGGCACCGCTGCACGTCGAGCAGCGCCGTCCGGAGAACTGGTGGGACGACCTCCGCGGGGCCGCGGCGATCGTCGAGCGGGAGGCCCGGCCGGGCGACGCGATCCTGTTCCTCACGGCGGACCGGCGTTCGGTCGCCGAGGCGTACCCGGACGAGTTCCGCGGGCTGCGCGACATCGCACTGCGGCGGACGCCCGCCCAGGCGGGCGACTTCGGCGGCACCGAGTTCGAACCCGCCGAGATCGGCCGCCGGCTGACCGGCTCCGCGACGGCCCGGGTCTGGCTGCTGGAGGGGCCCTGGCGCATGTCGTCCCTCGTCCCGCGGGACCGCGCGAAGGTCGACGTCCTCCAGCGGCACTTCCAGCAGGCCGGTGTGTGGCGCGTCCGCGGCATCACGCTGTCGCTGTTCCAGCGGGAGGCGGCCCGCCCGGAAAAAGTCGGGCCGCCCGTGCAACATCAGCGGCACGGACGCGTCTCTTCCCCGTGAGCCTCCTCAAATTCCGCCAGGACGGCCCCCCGGACCTGATGGTGCATTCCCCCGAGAGAGCGGTGACGCAGTTGTACGAAGCGCACGCCCTGGACCTCGTCAGGCTGGCCTTGGTGATGGTCGGCGACAGGCCGACGGCCGAGGACGTCGTCCAGGACTCCTTCCTCGGCCTGTACCAGCGGTGGGGCCGGCTGAAGGACCCCGACAAGGCCCTGACCTACCTGAGGTCGTCGGTGCTCAACAACTGCCGGTCGGTGCTGCGCCGCCGGGGCCGCCGCCTTCTCGGCGCCCAGGACCCGCCCGTCGCGTCGGCGGAGAGCCGGGTCCTGGGCCGGGAGCAGGGCAGGGAGATCCTCGACGCGCTGCGCCGCCTCCCGCACCGGCAGCGGGAGACTCTGGTGCTCCGGTTCGTCCTCGAGCTGTCCGAGGAGGAGACCGCGCAGATCATGCGGGTGAGCCGGGGCACCGTCCGGTCCAACACGTCCCGCGGGCGCACCGCCCTTGAGCGCATGCTGGGAGAGACCCTGTGAACGTCGAACGGCTGCTGAAGGACGCTGCCGCCGCCGAGACGAGCGAGGTGACGCGCGAGTCGCTGCCGCCCCTGGTCCTGCCCGCCGCCCGCCGCCGCCACCGGCCGGCGGGACGGTGGATCGTGCCGGTCGCCGCCGCCTTCACCGTGATCATGGTCGCGGTCGTGACCGTCGCCTTCCGCGGCGTCCTGCGCGGTCCGGAGGCGCTCGGCGAGCACGAAGGCCCCCCGTACTTCCTGGCGACCCACCGGAAGGGCGGCGTCGGGGTCTTCGACTCCTGGACCGGACGCATGATCGACGACATCAAGCCCCGCGCCGGGCACTACGCCGCGCTCGCCGTCTCGGCCGACCGGCGCACCGCCTTCCTCGCCGCCGAGTCCGGCCCCTGCCGCACCCGCATCGACAAGGTGACCCTGCGCCGCGACGGGACCGTGGCGCGCAGGACGACCCTGCCCGGCGGGTTCGACACCAGGGTGGACGAGATGGCCGCCACGGCGGACGGCGGCCGCCTCGCGATCGTCTTCAACAACTTCACCGGTTGCCGCGGCGACGACATGGCGGTCGTCGAATCCTCGTCCGGTGCCCGCCGGGGATGGCGTCTGCCGTCGCCGAGCGGCGGCTCTCCGGAGTACGTGCAGTCCCCGTCATGGGCGACGGACGGCCGCACCCTCTTCTTCGTCACCGACGCTCCGGAGGACCCCCAGGCGGTGTACACCGGGGTCGTCCTGCGCGAGCTCGACACCCGCACGACGGGCACCGACCTCGCCCACGCCCGCGCCGTCCTGAGGAGCACCGACAACCTGTCAGCCTTCCGGCCGTCCCCGGACGGGCGTACCGTCATGGCGATCAAGGAGAACACCGACATCGACGACGGGAAATTCAGGTCCGTCGCGATCGTGGAGCTGTCCCTCCTCGGGGACGGGTCCCGCAAGGCGCCCGTCCGCGAACTCGCCCGCATGACCGCCGGGCAGATCGCGCCCGCGGCGCCGGTGGACTTCCGGACCGCCCTCGACGGGACCGGCAGGCACCTCCTCGTCAGCTCGCGCCACGACCGGGCCGTCTTCCGCATGGACGACGGCCGCTTCCGACGCCTCCCCGACATGCACCGCACCGACCTGGGCCTGATCGCCTGGTAGGCCCCCACGGGGGACTTCGTCGGGTACCAGATCGGGCGCCATGCCGGGCAGCCGGTTCTGGACAGCCGTCCGCTCCGCCGCCACCGCGACCGCGTGGACGGCGCCCGCGACCTGATCCGGCGCAGGGGCGGTGCCACCGTCTTCGCCGGACGGTTCGTCGCGTTCTTCCGCGCGATCATGCCGGCGCTGGCCGGGGCCTCGGGGATGCCCGGCCGGGTGTTCCTGGTCTACAAGGCCACTGGCGGCCTGGTCTGGGGCGTGAGCTTCACGCTGCTCGGATACTTCGCCGGGCATGCCTATGCCCGGGTCGAGCGCGTTGCCGGGCGGGTCACCGCGACCGTGATCGTCGGTGTGGTCGTCCTCGCCGTCGTCATCTGGCGGCTTCGCGGTCACCTGCGCCGCAAACGCGATGGCAGCAGCGGTGCGGACGACCGTTGAGCGCTCTGCGCCGCGCATTCCGGCGAATCGTCCCCAGGTCCTGATCGCTGAACCTCAGATGCCTGCCGTGGAGGTGGCCGGGCTCAACTTGGCCGCGGCTGGGAGGTGACCAGCACCTGCCAACTCGAGCCCGGCACGTCGTTCACGCGCCTGTGATCGCGGCCATCTCAGGCGCCGCCCGACTCGGTGCCGACCGGGGTGGCGGCCTGGGGTGACGGCTTGGTGCGCAGCGCGGTGGCGGTGTCCTGGTGGGCCGGGGCGTCACCGTCCTCCTTCGGGTTGGGCTGGCCCTTTCCGGTGGTGATGAGGCTCGGCAGGCTGCCGCTGAGGTAGCCGGCCCAGGCGTTGGAGCACACGTCGTAGCACTCGTACTGCGGGACGAGGCCGACGTGGGTGAAAAGGACCTCGGTGCCGCCGTCCTTTTCGGAGATGTCGAAGACGATCTCGGTGTCCTTCCACTCGGTCTGGTCCTCGATGAAATTGAAGTAGTTCTCCAGGACGCGCCAGGCGACCTTGCGGCCGGGGACGAGTTCGGTGACGCGGATCCGGCAGCGGTGGACGTCCTTGAAGCGGTGGTCGAACTCGCCGCCGACCTGGTCGGTGACGCCCTCGATCTCCTGGGACCACCAGCCGCGGACGTCGGTGATGGCCTCGAACACTTCCTGCGGCGTCCGGTCCACGGTGAAGGAGGTGGTGTAGTTCTGGCTCGAACGATCTGCTTGCATCATGCAAGTGACCCTAGCCAGAGTTGCTTTCATGACGCAAGTACGTCGGTAGACTGGGGGCATGCTGGGGAAGACCTACGACTCGCAGGTGTGCTCGATCGCACGCACCCTGGAGGTGATCGGCGAGCGCTGGAGCCTGCTGATCATGCGCGACGCCGTGTTCGCGGGGGCGACCCGCTACAGCGACTTCCAGCGCAACCTGGGCATCGCGACCAACATCCTCAAGGCCCGGCTGGACGGGTTCGTCGAGGCCGGGATCATGCGCCGCCACAAGTACTCCGAGCAGCCCGAACTGTACGAGTACCTGCTGACCGACAAGGGGCGCGCGCTCGCCCCGGCCCTGGTGGCCCTCACCGAATGGGGCGACCGGTGGGCGACCGACGGGGAGCCGCCGATCCTCTACACCCACTCGGTCTGCGGCGCCGGGGTCACCCAGCGGACGGTGTGCGCCCACTGCGGACGCGTGGACGACCCGGCCGAGATCAAGGCCGTGATCGGCCCCGGCATGCCCGCCGAACGCGCCAAGGCCTGACGAACCGACCGGTTCGGGAGTGGCCGATTCCTTTTCGTGGCGGGTGCGGTCTACAAGGTGGGAGGCGCGACGGCTGGGTCGGTCTCTCTCACGTAAGCCGAGAAGGAAAGGCCGATCGCCGATGAGCGTCCCCGCGACCATGCGCGCGCTGCAGCAGTCCTCCCTCAACGGCCCGCAGGACATGCGCCTGATCACCGATGCGCCGGTGCCGCGCCCCGGCCGGGGTGAGGTCCTGATCCGCGTCACCGCGGCCGGGGTCAACTTCGCCGACGTCTCGAAGGCGCACGGCACGTTCGCAGGCGGTCCGCGGCCGCCGTACCTGGCGGGTTTCGAGGCGGCCGGCGAGGTCGTCGCGGTGGGCGAGGCGGTGACCGGCCCGCAACCGGGGGCCCGGGTCGTCGGTGTCGGAACCGGCGCCTTCGCCGAGTTCATGGTCCTGCCCGCGGCCGCTGCGGTGCCGGTGCCGGCGGGCTGGACGGAGCAGCAGGCGCTGGGTCTGGTCGTGAACTGGCCCACCGCGCTGGCGGCGCTCAAGCCTCTTGGCGGAATCTCTCCCGGGCAGGTCGTGCTGATCCAGGCCGCGGCGGGCGGGACCGGCCAGGCCGCGGTGCGGATGGCCAAGCACTACGGTGCGACGGTCATCGCCACCGCCTCGCCCGGCAAGCACGAGACAGTGCTGGCACTGGGAGCCGACCACGTCCTGGACTCTCTCAGCGGCGACCTCGCCGCCGAGGTGATGGAGCTGACCGGGGGTTCCGGCGTCGATGTGGTGCTGGAGTCTGCCGGCGGCGCCACCTTCGCCGCCGGCCTGGCCGCGGCCAAGCGGGTCACCGGGCGGGTCATCGTCTACGGCACGGCAGGCGGCGAAGCGCCGATCACCAACTGGGAGCTGGTGTACAAGCACCAGGTCCAGATCGTCGGCCTGAACATCGGCGTGCTGATCCAGGCCGCACCGCAGATCTTCGGCGAACTGATGGGTGAGCTGTCCGCGCTGATCGCGGCCGGCGTCCTCGCCCCCGGCCGGCCCACCGCTTATGACCTGGCCGACGGCCCGAAAGCGCTGACGGAACTGGAAGCCCGCGCCACCGTCGGCAAACTGGCCCTGCTGCCCTGAGAAACCCCTAAAGCCGCGCCGGTGCCGTCGCACACCGGAGGCTTCCATGACAGGAGTTGAAACAGATGACCGCAGCCGTGGAACCGGCCGCTGAGCAGACGGCGCGATTCGTCGTGATGTACGACACCCCCTCCGACATCGACGCTTTCGAACGGCACTACAGAGATGTCCACATCCCGTTGGCGAAACGGTATCCGGGCTTGCGTCGCTTCACGCGCAGTCATGAGCCCGCGGCCGTCATCGGCGAATCCTGCTACATGGTCGTGATGCTCGACTGGGACGACATGGCCGCGCTGGAGGCCGCGCTCGGGTCCGAGATCGGGCGGCGCACCGCCGAGGACGCCGCAACGAACCTGGCCCGCTACACGGCCTTCCGGGGCCTGATCCTTCAGCTCGATGAGGTCTGATCGCGGACGCCGCCTGTGCGGAAGGGCGCCCGCGTCATCGGTGGCGGCCGATGCGGGCCGGGCGTCGTCGGCTGCGCCGGCACGCGGACCGCGCCCAGAGCGCCACGTGGCTAGGCTCGCGGCGTGACATCGGATCTGCGGGCGGCGCCGAATCGAGACCGGTTCACCGCCGAGACCGAGCGGTTCCGCCGCGAGTTGCTGGCGCACTGCTACCGCATGGTCGGCTCGGCGCACGATGCCGAGGACCTGGTGCAGGAGAGCTACCTGCGGGCGTGGCGGTCCTACTCGGGATTCGAGGGCCGGGCGTCGATCCGGTCCTGGCTCTACAAGATCGCCACCAACGTCTGCCTGACGGCGTTGAAGCCGCGCCCGATCCGGGTGCTGCCCTCGGGGCTGGCAGGCCCGGACGACCGCCCCGATCACCCGCCGAATGCCCTCCGACCGGGCGAGGTCTCGTGGCTGGAACCGCTGCCGGAAGCATGGATCGCCCCGCCCGCCGACGATCCCGCCGCGGTGATGGTCGAACGCGAGTCGGTGCGGCTGGCGCTCATCGCGAGCCTGCAGCACCTGCCCGCCCGCCAGCGCGCCATCCTCATCCTGCGCGAGGTGCTGGCGTTCTCGGCGGCCGAGACCGCCGAGATCCTCGACACCACCACGGCGGCGGTCAAGAGCGGTCTGCAGCGCGCCCGTGCCCGGCTGGACGAACTGGAGCCCGACGCCGAGCGACTGCTCGAACCGACCGACCAGAGGGCACGCGCGCTGCTCGACGGCTACATCGCGGCCTTCGAGCACTCCGATGCCGGCCTGATGGAACAGGTGCTGCGCGCGGACGCCACGCTGGAGGCGACGCCCTTCCGCGACTGGCAGTCGGGAAAGGCGATGTGCATCCGCATCCTCGACGCGTACGTGCTGGGCGCACCGGGCGACTGGCGGATGCTCGCCACTGTGGCCAACGGCCAACCCGCCGCCGTCGTGTACCACCGCGACGCCGACGACGCGCTCCGAGCCGACGGCGTAGTGGTCCTGGCCCCTACCGCCACCGGCGTCTCCCGCGTGGTCAAGTTCCACGATCCCGCACTGGTCGCGACCTTCGGCTTCCCAGACGTGCTCGCACCCCTCCAAAGGCGGTGCCGGTCAGGCGGTGGTCCTGCCGTCGGGGGCGGCTGCTGAGTTGACCCACCACAGGGCGGCCAGTGCTACGGCCTGCACGCTCAGCACGACTGGTACCAGGGCGGCGTGGGCGTGGCCGTAGAGGGCGCCGAGGGCTGCTCCGCCGACGAGCCAGGCGGTTCCGTAGACCGCGGCGAAGGCGCCGTAGGCCGTCGGGCGGCGTGCGGCCGGGACGAGGTCGGCGACCGCCGCCCGCATCGTCGACTCCTGGACGCCCATCGCCGCGCCCCACAGCGCAGCGCCCGCCAGCGCCGGGAACAGCGAGCCGGCGAACGCCAGTGCGGTGCCGGCACCGGCCAGCACCGGCAGCGTCACCAGGACGCGCAGACCCCACCGGTCGAACAGCCGGCCCGTCGCCAGCGCCGCCACCGCGTCGACCGCCATCGCCCCGGCGTACACCAGAGGCACCGCCTGCGGTCTCACCAGGTCGGCCTCCACCAGATGGAACCCGATCAGCCCGAACGTGGCGAACCCCGCCATCGTCACGGCCGAGAACACCGCGTAGCGCCAGAAGACCCGGCCCAGCCCCGCCAGCGGAGCACGGCCGCGCACCGCCGCGGATCCCATCGCCGGAGGCTCGGCGGGTGTCCGCTCGGCGCCGGCCTCGTAGACCCGCGGGTCGGGGACGCGGCGGGCCAGCCAGAGGAGAACGATCATGACCGCGATGCCGGGGACCGCCAGGATCGCGAAGCCCAGGCCGTACCCGTGCCAGGCGACCGCCGCCGCGACGAGCAGCGGACCCGCGAACGCGCCTGTCTGGTCCAGCGCTTCGTGCACCGCGAACGCCGTCCCGCGCCCCATCGGGCTTCCGGCGTGGGAGAGCAGCGTGTCCTTGGCCGGGCTGCGCGTGGCCTTGCCCACGCGTTCGGCCACTACGAGCACGCATGCCCCGGCCAGTCCGACCGGCAGCGCCAGCGCGGGCACCGCCACGACCGTCAGGCCGTACCCGGCGATCGTCCAGCCCCAGTACCGGCCCGACCACTCGGTCGCCGGGCCGCTCACCAGCCGGAGAACCAGGCCCGCCGCCTCGCCGGCGCCCGTCACCACTCCCACCAGGACGGCGCCCGCGCCGAGCGATCCCAGATACGGACCGGTGATCGATCGGGCCCCCTCGTAGACGGCGTCCGCCAGGAGGCTGACCACACCGAAGACCACGACGAACCGCCACGGCGACAACGCCGCAGCCCGTCCGGAAGCCGCCCGCTCGGCGCCGGCCCCCGAAGCATCACCGGTGTGTTCGCGAGCGTTATCGCCGGCCATGGGCTTCTCCTACCGGGCATACAAGAGGGACACAAGGCAGGGACTGTTGGCGGAGCCCACTACGCGGTCGCGCACTCGTGGCCGCAGGCGCTGGTGCAGGCCCGCATCGTGCGTCTGCTGCGCAACTCCTCACGCTACGCCTCCCGGAGCGGTGGCTGGAGTTCGCCGAGTACCGGGGAAACAAGCGCCCCGGTACTGTCCGAATGCCTAGAGGTCGAGCATCAGTGCGCGGTGGTCGGACACCTCAGGCCGGGTGATGATCTCGAACCGCCGGACGGCGCCGGGGTCGGAGATCAGCATGTAGCTCGCGTGGCGTAGCGGCTTGGGGTAGCGCGAGGTTCTCGTGTCGGCGTCCTTGACGAGGTCGACCAGGCCGAGCTCGGCGAGGATCTGGAACGTCTCGCTGCCGGGCAGCAGGTTGAGGTCCCCGCAGACCACGGTCAGGTCGTCGTCTTGGCGGATGCCGGTGATGAGGTCGGCGAGTCGGCCGGCCTGTGCTCTCCGGGCGGGAGTGTCGGCCTTCCCGTTCGGGTCCCGCAGGCCGTGCAGGTGGGTGATGGTGACGAACCGCTGGGCCCGGCGGTCGAAGACACGCAGTGCCTGGGCGGCGCGGGGGCGGTCACCGGTTGGCCAGTGGCTCCGGTACTCGGCGTAGTCGCCGTGCACGAAGGCCGTTCGGATGCCGACGAGGGGATAGGCGGGGGCCGTGAGGGCCATCAGTCCGAACTCCTGCTGATGCAGGTCGCCGGCCTGATCCTGGACGGGGCCGGCGTCGCTGGGGGTGAAGAGCGCGTGGTGCCCGGGAAACAGCGGACGGACGTCGGAGAGGAGATCCGCCCGCTGTGGCAGTGACCGTTCGGCGTCGTCGAAGCGCGTCCAGCCGTTCGCGGTCGGGGTGTGGGTCGCCTCCTGGAGGCAGAGGACGTCGGTGTCGTTGGTGGCGAGCCAGCGGCTGAGGTCGTCGAACATCGCGCCGCCCCAGGCGTTGAGAGAGATGATCCGCACAGGACACGAACCTAGCCCCGTGAGGTAGGGCGATGGCCGTCCTAGGCCCGGCGGAGCGTCGTCGCGTGCGATCGGGCGGTGGCCGCGGTGGCCGCGTCGCCGAGGGCCTCGGCCACGGCGGCGTGCTTGAGCCAGTTGAACGGGCTGGCGGGCCGTATGCTGATCCGCTCGCTGACCAGGACGCGGGCCAGGTCGAGGCGGCCGGACCGGAGGGCGGCCTCCAGCAGGGTCTTCTGCAGCGCGTCGCGTTGCGCGTGGCTGCCGCCGAATTCGTTGACGTGGTGCCTGACGGGGGCGAGGAGGTCAACGGCGGTGGTGTAGTCGCCGCGGCCGAAGGCCACCAGGGCGCGGCAGGCCGGAAGGCCGACGCGTGCGGTCATCGCCTGGTTGGTGACATCGGGCAGGGTAGCGGCCAGGTAGGACTCGCGGTCGGCGATCAGCCGGTCGGCGTCGCCGAAGCGGCCGGCGCCGACGAAGGACATCACCGCGTGCATGTCGTTGAACGCGTAGAACGGCTCCCGGGCCTTGGGCGCCCAGCTGTCGGCCAGGGCGTTCCACCTCGCGGTCTGGTCATCGCCTTCGAGGAGCAGCCGCCAGAGCAGGGCGGCGGCGTCCAGCAGCTCCATCGCGGTGCCCGTCGACTCCGGGCCGTGGAGGACGGCGTCGTAGATCTCCAGGGCCCGGGCCGCGTCCCCTGCCTCCAGCGCGTAGAGCGCGTAGTGCCACCACGCGTGCACGTTGAAGAACGTGCCGGTCGACCAGTCGGCCAGACGTTCGTCCATATAGCCGATACCTCGCCGGAACCGGCCCTGCATCTCGTAGGTGTGGACGACCGCATGGATGCCCCACACGTCCTTGGGGTGGAGTTCGACCGCGCGCAGGCCGACCTCCTCCGACCGGTCGTAGTGGCCCGCCTCCTCCAACCCGAAGGCGTACATGCCGAGCAGGTGACCGAAATGCCGGTCGGCCTCGCTCCACGACGTCAGCGCACCGCCGACCCGGTCGCGCAGTGCCCGGGCGTCCCCGGTGAAGTAGTCGATCTGGTGGCCGACGAACAGCGCCAGGACGTCCCGCGGGTACTCCTCGCTGATCTGGCCGAGCAGGCGGCCGCAGCCGAGGAAGTCGCCCTTCACCAGGCGTTCGAGCGCCGCGACGTGTGCGCGTTCCCGGGGAAGCAGCCCGGAGTCGTCCACGCGCGACCGGAAGCGCTGGAACCGTTCCGCCGCGGCCCGCGCGTTGTCGGGCTCGGTGCTCAGCAGTCCGAGGTATACCGACAGGACGTTGCCCAGCGGGAAGTCGGGATCCGCTTCGAGCGCCCGCTTCGCCTCGGCGTCCACCTCCGGGCGGAAGTGCAGCAGTTCATGGACGGCGTTGTCGTAGTGTTCGAGTGCGCTGCGGCTGCCCGCCCCGATGGCCAGCCCGTGCTCGTCGGACTTCATGGTCGTCAGGAGTCCGTCGGACGCTCGACGTCCGCCCACAGGCTGGGAAGGTTGACCACGATCCCCTCCTGCGTGCTGCGTGCGATGACCACGACCGCCTCCTCGTCGGGGGAGGGGTTCTCCTCGCGGTGCGGGACATAGGGCGGGACGAAGATGTAGTCGCCCGGCCGGGTTTCGACGCGGACCTCCTCGGCGCCCTCGGCGAAGACGAAGACCGGGCGGCCGGAGACGACGTAGATCGCCGTTTCGGCCTCGCCGTGGTGATGGTCGCCCGAGCCGGTCGCGGGCGCGACGTGGGTGCGGCCCATCCAGAGCCGTTCGGAGCCCACGCTCCTGCCCGAGATCGCCTCGTACCTTCGCATTCCCGAGGTCTGCGCGGTGTCTTGGTCCAGGTCGGATCCGCGGACATGCTCGATGCGCCCATGCCAGGCGGCCGTCCCCCGTGCGTGATCGGTCACCGGTGTTCCTTCTGTCGGCCGTTCCGCTAGAGATGGGCAGGCGGAACGGTCCTTGTGAGGACGATTCAGCCTTGCACGTGATCGTCCATGGGGGCAACAGGCCCTCGCCGAACCGATGCGCCCCCTCATCGGCCGCCTCGCGCGGGTTCCGCCGCACCCACGCGTCCGACTCCTGCAGCGCCGAGACGATCGCGGCGAGCTCGTCGCGGCGCCCCGTGGCGAACGCGCGGCTGGTGAACCAGAGCGAACGGTGGCTGAACAGGCCGTCGGTCTCGATGACCGTGCGGACCGGCACGCGCCGCTCCACGTCGGTCAGGTACGGGTACGAGCCGACCCAGGCGTCGACCTCGCCGTTCAGGAACAGCTCGGCGGCGTTGCCGTAGGCGTCCACCGGCTCGATGTCGCTCCAGCTGAGCCCGGCCTTCTCCAGCGCGAGGAGGAGCCGGGTGGTCTGCCAGGAGCCGTGGCCGAGCGCGACCCTGCGCCCCTTGAGGTCGGCGGCCGCGGCGACGGGGGAGTCCTCGCGGACGACGAGCCGCCCGTTCTCGATCCGCGGCCCGGACACCGCGACGTACACCACGTCGTGCCCCCTGGCCTGCGCGGTGACCGGTGGCGTGGACCCGGTGCCGATGAAGTCGTAGCCGCCGTCGAACAGGTGGTCGCCGTGCGCGGACGGCAGGCCGCGGGCGGGGTCGGGCCGCTCGCCTGCGGGCAGCGAGCACGCCCGCGAGGATGAAGGCGTCCACGCCGAGGTCGATGAGCTCGTCGAGCCGTCCGCCGCCACTGAAAGCCCCGCGGGCTGAGCGCGGCCGGGGGCACTGCCACGCCTCCGGATCATGGCGCCGCCGTGTCCTCGAACATGTCGCGCAGGGCGAGGAGCCCCTTGGTCAGGGTCTCCCGGTCCGTGGCGAACGAGAGGCGGACGGAGCCTTCGCCGCCGAACTCGCTTCCCGGGCGGACCGCCACACCCCTCTCGCGGGCGGCCGCGGCCACCTGCACCGACGTCAGCCGCGGGCTGTGGGCGACGAACGCGTAGAACGTGCCGTCGGGAGCCCGCAGCCGGGTGCCGGGCACGTCACCGAGCAGCCGCATCACCAGCTCGCGCCGCCCCCGGTACTCGTCGAGCATCCGCCGGACGGGCTCCTGGGGCCCGGTGAGCGCAGCCAGCGCGGCATGCTGCACCGCGGTGTTGAGGGGACCGGCCATACGGGTGTGGACCACCGCCGCCGCGGCGACCACCTCGGGCGGCGCGAGCAGGTATCCGACGCGCCAGCCCGTCATCGCGTACGTCTTGGAGAACGTCTGGACGTACAGCACCCGCTCGGCGAGGCCGGGGATGTCCAGGACGGAGGTGAAGCGCCGGGGGTCGTAGACGATCTGGTCGTACGCCTCGTCGGCCATGACCAGCAGACCGTGCTGCTCGGCGATGTCCCTCAACCGGGTCAGTTCCTCCGCCGAGTAGACGACGCCGGTCGGGTTGCACGGGTTGCAGACCACGACCATGCGGGCGCCGGGAGCGACCGCGGCGACCGCGTCCAGGTCCAGGTGCAGGTCGTCCTGCTGCGGCAAGAGGACGGGCTCGCCTCCCGCCATCCGCACCAGGTCGGCGTAGAGGGAGTAGGTCGGAACGGGGATGACGACCCGGTCGCCTGGGTCGACGCAGGAGAGGATCGCCGCGGCCAGGGCGCCGCTGCCGCCGTGGGTGACGAGGACCTGGTCGGCGGTCCGCGCCGGCCGCCCGGGGCCCCCGGCGTGTGCGGCCAGGGCCTCCCGCAGGTCGGGGGCGCCGTTCCAGGCCGCGTAGTGGGTGGCGCCGGCTTCGATGGCGTCGGCGTGCGCCCTGCGGATGTGCTCCGGAGTCGCGAAGTCCGGCTCGCCGGACGCGAGCGAGATCATGCCCGCCGGAGGACGGGTGGAGGGCCGCAGCGAGTGCCGGAGGACCCGCTGCACGCGGTCCGATGGGGTGAAGGCGGTCACGGGCGCTCCTGCCGGCTCGTCGTTGTCGTTTCCGGTGCGATGGGGGTGAGGTCGCCGTAGACGTCGGGCCGCCGTTCGCGGGCGACGTCCACGACGCGACGGGCATCGGCCAGAGGCCGGCGGTGGAGGCGGGCGCGGACGACGGGGTCCCGCTCACCGTGGGCGGCGCTGAGGATCTGACCGGTGGGCCCGGCGATCACGCTGCGGCCGGCGAAGTCCGCGCCGTACTCGCTGCCCAGGCGGTTGGCGAGGACGTAGTACGCGGCGTTCTCCCACGCGCGTGTCACCGTGCGGTGGGTGAGGATGTCGGCCGGGACGCCCGGGTCGGGGGCGTAGGCGAACACGCAGATCAGGATCTCGGCGCCGGCCACCACCTGCTGGCGGGTGGCTTCGGGGAAGCGCGAGTCGTGGCAGACGGACAGCCCGATCCGGCCCAGGCCGGTGTCCAGGACGCCGAAGCGGCGCCCGGTACCGAAGTACCCCGGCTCCTGGTCCCATAGATGCACCTTGCGGTGCGCGCCTATGGTCTCGCCGTCCGGGCCGATGAGCAGGAGCGTGTTGAACAGCTCTTCGTCCTCCCCGCGCTCGGCGAGGCCGACGACGATGTGGGTCCCGGTCTCGCGGGCGACGCGGCCGAGCGTCTCGGTCGTGCGGCCGGGAATGGTGTCGCTTGCGGAGGCCAGCCGGCGCCGGAAGTCGTCGCTGTAGGCCGGCGGGAGGTAGCCGGTGGTGGCGAGCTCGGGGAAGACGACGAGGTCGGCGGGGTTGCCGGCCGCCTCCGCCCGTACGGCTTCGGCCATGGCTTCGAGGTTGCCGGCCAGGTCGAGCGGGCGCGGTTCGAACTGGACGATCGCGACGTCGACGTGGTCCTTCATTCCGTGCCGCCCCTCACAGGATCGTGGAGAGGAACCCGCGGGTCCTCTCGTGCCGGGGGGCGGCGATCACGTCGCGGGCGGGGCCGACCTCGACGACGCGGCCTTCGTCCATGAAGACGAGGCTGTCGCCGGCCTCGCGGGCGAACCCGGTCTCGTGGGTGACGACGATCATCGTCATGCCGGTGCGGGCGAGGTCGCGGATCACCGCGAGCACCTCGCCGACGAGTTCGGGGTCCAGCGCGGAGGTCGGCTCGTCGAACAGCATCACCTTGGGGTCCATCGCGAGGGCGCGCGCGATCGCCACGCGCTGCTGCTGTCCTCCGGAGAGCTGCCGGGGATAGCTGCCTGCCTTGCCGGCGAGCCCCACGTCGGCGAGGAGCTTCCTCCCGGTGGCCTCCGCGTCGGCAGGCTTGACCCCCTTCACGCGGATCTGGGCGGCGGTGACGTTCTCCAGCACGGTCATGTGCGGGAAGAGGTTGAAGTGCTGGAAGACCATGCCGATCTGGGACCGCTGGCGGCAGGTCTCCCTGCCGCCCAGCTGCTGGAGGCGCCCTCTCGTGTTCCGGTAGCCGACGAGGTCCCCGTCGAGGTAGATGCGTCCGGCGTCGATCGTCTCCAGGTTGTGGATGCAGCGCAGGAAGGTGCTCTTCCCGGAGCCGGACGGTCCCATCACGCAGACCGTCTCGCCTCGCTCCACCGTCAGCGACACCCCGTTGAGGACCGGCGTGGCACCGTAGGACTTGTGCACGTTGTCGGCGCGCACCATCGGTTGCTCCATGGCGGCCCTCCTAGAGCCTTCGCAGAATGGGCATGCGCCGCTTGAGGACGGCGAAGCGGTCGGCGCCGTCGTCGAGGTGACCGCGCGAGAAGTACCGCTCCACGTAGCGCTGGCCGATCGAGAGGACGGTCACAAGGACGAGGTACCAGATCGAGGCGACGATGAGCAGGGGGATCGTGCCGAAGGTGCGGTTGTAGATGGTCTGGGCGGAGTGCAGGAGTTCGGGCACCGCGATGACGCTCGCCAGGGCCGAGTACTTGAGCATGGCGATGATCTGGTTGCCGGTGGGCGGGACGATCGCCCGCATCGCCTGCGGGAGCACGATGCGCCGGACGACCTGGACGGGGGTGAAGCCGAGGGCCTTGGCGGCGACGGTCTGCCCCCGGTCGACCGAGAGGATGCCCGCGCGGACGATCTCGGCGTAGTACGCCGCCTCGTTGAGGCTCAACCCGATCACGGCCGCGGTGAAGGACGTCATCACGCGGTTGCTGTCGACGGATGCGAACTCCGGTCCGCCGAACGGGATCCCGAGCTTGAAGTGCGGGTAGAGCGTCGCGATGTTGTACCAGAAGATCAGCTGGACCAGGACGGGCGTCCCCCGGAAGAACCAGACGTAGGCGCTCGAGGCGAGGTAGGCGGCCGAGTTGTTCGACAGGCGCATGACGCCGAGGACGATCCCCAGCGCGATGGCGATGAGCATCGACAGGGCGACGAGCTGAGCCGTGACGGCGGTGCCCTTGAGGATCTCCGGAGCGAAGAGGTACTGGCCGACGACGTCCCACTGGAACCCGGGATTGGTGATCAGGGCGTGTGCCAGCCACACCGTCGCGAACGCCAGGAGGAGCCACGCGATCCAGTTGCCCGGCTCCCGGGCGCGGCCGGCCTCGATCGGGGTCGCCTCGCCCGGGCCGGGGTGCCGGACGACCTCGTGGGCGCGCGGGCGACCCGGCCGCCGGCCGCCGTCGGAGACGAGCGGCCTCCCGCCGTCAGGATCCTGTTTCATTGCGGATCTCGCTCGTCTTGAGGGCCTGGTCGGTGACCTTCCACTTCTCGAGGATCTTCTGGTACGTGCCGTCGTTCATCAGGGACAGCAGCGCTGCCTGGACGGCCCTCCCGACCTCGGGATGCTTCTTGGAGTAGGCGATTCCCGAGAGGGTGCGCGAGCCGGGAATCGTCTCCTTGCCCATGACCAGGCCGTTGTTCGAGGTGGCCGCCACGTACTCGCCCACAGCGCGGTTGGTGAGGAAGACGCCGCGTTTGTTGCCGACGGCGAGAATCGTGGCCGCGCTCTTGTCGAAGACGTGGATCGTCATCTCGGGCTTGCCCTTGGCGACGCATTCCTTCTCGGAATACTGCCGGGTGAAGTCGAGCGGCCCGGTTCCCTGGGTGCCCACGAACGTCTTGCCGCACATGCTCTCGGGGGTGACCTTGGGGGAGTAGTCCTTGTGCTGGATGATGCCCAGGGTGTTCTGGATGTAGTCGACGAAGTTCACCGCCCGCAGCCGTTCGGGAGTGGTGACGAGCTGGCTGACCGCGACGTCGTAGCGGCCGTTCTGCACGCTGGGGATGATGGTGTCGGCGCCCAGGTCGGCGATGGTGGTCTTCAGCCCGAGCTTCCTGCCGATCGCCTGGATCATGAGGACGTCGATGCCCGTGGTCTTCCCGCTGTCGTCCTTGTAGGAGAACGGCGGCCAGTCGAGTTCGCTCGCCACGTCCAGGGTGCCGGACTTCCTCATCTCCTCCGGCAGTTCGGCCTGTGCCTTCTTGTCGACGGCTATCGCGTCGATGTCGATGGCCGCCCCGGTGTCGCGGTCGCTGGTGTCGGCGGTGGAGGTGACACCGCAGCCCGCGAGGGCCACCGCTGCTGAGACGGCCAGGAGCAGCGCGCGGTCACGTCGTCGAGGGTGTTGCAGTACGTTCATGGGGTCCTCGTTTCCCACGTCTCTGCTGCACGGAGTGCACTGTCGTGTATGCGGAGTTTCGAGCGGGTCTTCTCGGGCGGCCGGCGGCCGAGGCGTCGGCCGGCGGGTGACGCCCCGGCGGCTCGGGTGGTGTCGTGTCAGCGGCGGCCGTAGGCGGAGGGCTCGGGCATGGTCCAGCCGTCCAGCAGGGACGGGTCCAGGTCGAAGATCTCGATGTGCAGCGGGCGGCAGTGCTCGGCGGTGTCCTTCGCGGCCGGTCCCCACCGCGGTTGGGAGAGGTCGCCGCCGCGGCAGTTCGACAGCGCGCACAGCAGGGGGATCTCGGCCAGGAACTCGATGTGGTCGCCGGCCTTCGCGGGGGACGCCGCGGTGTAGTACTTGCCGTCGACGAGTCCCGTGAGCTGGAAGACGTTCAGAACGTCGTGCACGTCCATCTCGTCCAGCCCGAACGGCGCGACGGCGGAGACGAGGTTCGTGTGGCAGTGGTCGTCCACGTCCTCGCCGGTCAGCAGCTTCTTCATGTGCGGATCGCAGCGCGAGCCGAGCAGGTCGTGGCAGCCGCCGCCGTACTCGTCGACGCCGTAGGCGACGCTGTCGCCGGTGATCGTCAGCATCGGCCGCAGGTAGGGCAGGCAGGACCAGAGGCGGTCGCCGGTCGTGACGTGGGTCCCCTGGATCTGGCGGGTGCGGGCGGCCCAGAACCGCTCGCGCGGGTTCTCGGCGTTCCAGAAGTTGAAGTCGCCGACCTGCGGACCTTCCGGCGTCGACACCCGGCAGACCTGGCCCGCCTCGACGCGCCACGCCTTCCCCGTGCGGATGGGGAGGGTGAACTCCTCGACGAGGGTGCGGCCGCCGGTCGCCTCCCCGATCGCCTCGTACATCCCGGTGTCGGTGTACTTCTTCGGCAGGATGCCGGCCGGGTAGATCGGCTCGGGCCGCTGGGAGGCGGTCATCGGCTCTCTCCGTGTCCGCTGGTGATGGTCATGACGAGATTGCCCATGTCGTCGACCCGGACGGATCCGGCGGGGCCGACGACGACCGTCGACTCGGTCTCCTCGATGAGCGCGGGCCCGCTGATGGCCGTGCCCGGGGCGAGACCGGCGCGGCGGTACACCGGTGTGTCCGTGTAGCCGCCGACTTCCGTGAAGTACGCGGGGCGGGCGCCGGCGGGGGCCGCGGAGTGCGCGGCGTCGCCGGCGGCGAGTTCCACGGTCTTCACGACGGGGGACGAGAGCGCGCGCAGCCGCCAGGAGATGACCTGCGCGGGCATGCCGTGCAGGACCCGGTCGAACCGTGTGCGGTACTCGGTCTCGAAGGCTTCGACGAGGCCCGCCGTGTCGTGGTCGCGGAGGACGTCGAGCGGCAGCGGCACCGTCAGCTCGTATCCCTGGCCCACGTACCGCATGTCGGCCGCGGCCTCGAGCCGAACGTCCCCGGGCTTGACGTCCGCCTCTTCGAGCTGTGCGCGTGCCTGGCCCTCCAGGTCCTTCAGGACGGCGTCCACGGCGTCCCAGTCCGGCTCGTCGAGGGGGACGACCAGCGACGTCGTGCATTCGACGGCACGGGGCGCCACCAGCATGCCGATCGCGGACGCGACGCCGGCCCCGCGCGGGAAGACGACCTCGCCGATGTGGAGGAGGCGGGCGACGTCGTAGGCGTGGACCGGTCCGGCGCCGCCGAAGGCGACCATCCGGTAGCGGCGCGGGTCGCGGCCCTGCTCGGAGATGTAGAGGCGGGCCGCGGTCGCCATGGCGTTGTTGACGACGTCGGCGATGCCGGCGGCCGCGGTGCGCCTGTCGGTGTGCAGGCGGGTGGCCAGGGCGTCGAGGGCCTGGCCCGCGGCGGCGGTGTCCAGGGTCATGGCGCCGCCGAGGAAACTGTCGGGTGCCAGGTAGCCCAGCTCCAGGTCCGCGTCGGTGACGGTGGGATCGGTGCCGCCCTTTCCGTAGCAGGCGGGGCCGGGCACGGCGCCGGAGCTGCGGGGGCCGACCTTGAGCAGGCCGAGGTCGTCGACCCAGGCGATGCTGCCGCCGCCCGCGCCGATCTCGATGAGGTCGACGGTCGGCACCCGGACGGGGAACCCGCTGCCCCGCTTGAAGCGGTGGGCGCGGGCCACCTCCATCAGGTGGGTGCGCGCCGGGACGCCGTCGTGGACCAGGGAGACCTTCGCGGTCGTGCCGCCCATGTCGAACGCCACGACGTCCTTGAATCCGCAGGTCGTCGCCATGTGGGCCGCGGCCATGGCGCCTGCGGCCG
Organism: Actinomadura sp. NPDC000600; assembly: GCF_040492135.1. Lineage (NCBI taxonomy): Bacteria > Bacillati > Actinomycetota > Actinomycetes > Streptosporangiales > Thermomonosporaceae > Actinomadura > Actinomadura sp. NPDC000600. The sequence goes on along the minus strand of NZ_JBEUPD010000012.1, from coordinate 86,938 downwards.
GGCCGGACTCGACCAGGGCGATCGGACGCTCGGAGGCGGCGCGGGCCGTGGTGATGCCGCCGTCGGACAGCATGATCATCGGCGGGGTGCCGAGCCGGTCGGCGAGCCGCCGCAGGTAGCCGGTGGCCAGGGGCTGCACGAAGGCGTTGGCGGCCGCGGTCGAGAACCGCTCGTACTCCCGGATCTCGGGCGCGACCTCGGAGGAGGCGCAGACCGTGAGGCCGGGGAACGCCTCGCGCAGGATCTCGACCGCGCGCCGCTCGTGCACGCCGTTGCGGTAGGAGTTGATGAACCCGACGGCGACCGCCCGCACGCCCTGGCCGACGAGCCGGCGGCCGGCTTCGCGCACCGCGTCCTCGTCGAGCGGTTCGACCTCGGAGCCGTCGGCCCCGATCCGCTCGGCCACCGTCAGCCTCAGGTGCCGGGGCACCAGGGCCTCGGCGCGGCGGAGGAAGAGGTCGAAGGTGTCGTAGCGCAGTTCGTTGGCGATCTCGAGGACGTCGCGCCACCCGGCGGTGGTGATCAGCCCGGTCGGTGCGCCGCGGCGCTCGATCAGCGCGTTGGTGACGAGGGTGGTGCCGTGGACGACGAGCGGGGACCCTCCGAGGGCGTCCAGGCCGTCGATGATGGCCTGGGTGGGGTCGTCCGGCGTCGTGGGGAGCTTGTGCACCTCCACCACGCCGCGGACGGGGTCGTGGACGGCGACGTCGGTGAAGGTCCCGCCGACGTCGACACCGGCGATCCTGGGCGCCTGGCTGTCGTTCATAGTCCGTACACCTCTCGGGCCGCGGCCTCCGAGACGAGCCCGGCGTGGACGTCGGCCCGGACCGCGTCGCGGTCGCGCTCGGCCGGGTCGCCGTAGCCGCCGCCGCCCGGATAGTTGATATTGATGCGGTCTCCGGGGCGGATGCGGCTCCGTCCCTTGAGGGGGAAGCCGTCGGCGCGGCCGTTGACCGTCACCCGGGAGGCCGCGCCCGCGTGGCCGCCGAGGATGCCTTCGGGGCGGTTGCGGACGTGTTCCACGAAGAGGGACAGCGTGCACTCGCCGGGGGCGAGCAGCTCGATCTCGACGTTCTGCCCGAGCCCGCCGCGGTACTTCCCCGCTCCGCCCGAGTCGGGGAGGAGCTCCTTGCGCCGGATCCGCAGCGGGGCGGTGGCTTCGAGGGCCTCCATGGAGCCGGCCTCGATGTTCGAGGGGAAGCACGTCGTCGACAGGCCGTCGGCGACCGGGCGGGCCCCCATGCCGCCGTTGATGAACGGGATGGCGGTGAACTGCCGGCCGTGCTCGTCGCGGGGGCCTGAGATCACGGCGCGCAGCGACGGCGCGCTGCCCGATTCGGCGATGACCCGGTCGGGGATGACGGGTGCCAGGGCCTTGTAGAGGGTGATGGCCAGGCAGTGGCCGACGAGTTGGCGGGCGTTGACCGGTGCGGGGTAGCGCGGGTTGAGGATCGAGCCCTCGGGGGCCGAGACGGTGATGCAGCGGTAGGAGCCTTCGGCGCGCGGGGTGTGCGGGTCCAGCACGCATTTGAGGGGATAGCAGGTGTACGCGTCGGTGTAGGGCTTGACCACGTTGAGCGCTCGCGTCACCTCGGGCGAGGTGCCGGTGTAGTCGACCGTCATGCCGTCGCCTTGGACGGTGACGGTGACCTCCAGATGGACGGGCTCCCCGTCCATCGTCCCGTCGAGGTCGTGGCCGGCGCGGTAGGTCCCGTCGGGGATCGCGGAGACGGCCCGGCGCATCGACCGCTCGGAGAGCCGGCAGATCTCGCCGGAGATCTCGTCGAGGGAGTCGATGCCGGTCTCGTCGGCGAACTCGACCAGGCGCTGGGCGGCGGTGCGGCCGGCCGTGACCTGGGCCATGAGGTCCCCCACGACCTCGACGGGCATGCGCAGGTTCGCCCGCAGGATCCTCAGCAGGGTCTCGTTGAGTTCGCCCTGCTCGATGAGCAGCATCGGCGGGATGAACATGCCCTCCTCGTAGACCGAGCGGGTGTCGGCGGACCAGAGGGCGCCGCTGATGTCGGCCATGTGGGCGATGCTGCCGGTCCAGCCGAGGAGGCGGCCCTCCCGGAAGACCGGGGCGATGACCGTCACGTCGGGGAGGTGGCCGGAGGTGATCCAGGGGTTGTTCGTGCAGGCGACGTCGCCGGGCCGCCACTGGTCGGCGGGACGCCAGGCGAGCATCTCCGCGAGGGTGACGCCCATCGTCATGTTGAAGCTGGGGATGCCGATGGTGTTCTCGGCGATCGCGTTGCCGCGTGCGTCGAAGACGACGCAGGCGAAGTCGTTGGATTCGGTGACGATGGGTGAGAAGGCCGTCCGCTTCAGGGTGGTCGCCGCCTCGTCGGCGATGGCGATCAACCGGCTCCAGAGGATCTCAAGGGTGATCGGGTCGATACGCGCAGAGGGCGTCAGATCCTCATCGGCGGTGCCGATGTCGACTGCGGTCATGGCCCACTCCCTCCGTTGACCTGGGTAAAGGTGGGTGCCCTATGGTTGGCGCGCCCGCATCGCGCTGTCAACTATTCTCACGAACAATTTTGTGAACTCAGATTGTTGACAATCTGGTGGGCACCTCACATGCTGAGGGCGGCCCGCCTTCCCGAGGCGCCTCCGCCGCACCCTCCGTAGCGTCCTGCCGGATCGGCGAGGGGGAGCGGCCACTCAGAGATGAGGTAGAGCATGTCCACACGTCCACCGGAGAGTTCGGCATCGCTCCTGGTCGTCAGCGCCCACGCCGGCGACTTCGTCTGGCGCGCGGGCGGCGCGATCGCGCTGGCCGCCGAGCGGGGCGAGAGGGCCACCGTGGTCTGCCTGAGCTACGGCGAGCGCGGTGAGTCCGCCCGCGCCTGGCGCGAGGGCAAGGGACTGGCGGAGATCAAGGAGATCCGCCGGGCCGAGGCCGAGAACGCGGCACGGGCCCTCGGGGCGGAGGTCGTCTTCCTCGACGCCGGCGACTACCCCTTGCGGGAGACCCCCGAACTCGTCGACCGCCTCGTCCGCGTCTACCGCGACGTTGCCCCGAGCGTCGTCCTGACCCACACGCTCGCCGACCCCTACAACGGCGACCACCCGGCCGCCGCGCGCATGGCCCTGCAGGCGCGCGTGCTGGCTCAGGCGATCGGTTACGACGCACCAGGGGAGCCGCTCGGTGCGCCGCCGGTGTTCTGCTTCGAACCGCACCAGCCGGAGATGTGCGATTTCCATCCCGACGTCCTGCTCGACATCACGTCCACGTTCGAGCGCAAGCGCACCGCGATGGAGTGCCTGCCCGCCCAGCAGCACATGTGGGACTACTACACCGATCTGGCCCGGCGGCGCGGCGTGCAGCTGAAGCGGAACGCGGGGCCGAACCTCGGCCTGCCGCACGCCACGATGGGCGAGGCCTACACGCGGCTCTACCCGCAGGTCACGGGAGCGCTTGCATGAGCGGCGGCCGGATCCGGGAGGGGTCCTGATGGACAAGGTGATCGTCACCGACCCGCCGCGCGCCCCGCTGGACCGGGTCGACGCGCTCGCCGCGTACGGCGTGGCCACCGTCCACGAGGCGCTGGGCCGCCGCGGCTACGCCGGGCCGGGCATCCGGCCGGTGCACCTCGGCTCGCGCATCGGCGGGACGGCCGTGACCGCGCTGTGCTGGCCCGGCGACAACCTCATGATCCACGCGGCGGTCGAGCAGTGCCGCCCCGGCGACGTCCTGGTCGTCGCGACGACCTCGCCTTGCACGGACGGTCTGTTCGGCGAGCTGTTCGCCACCGCGCTGATGGAGCGGGGGGTGCGCGGGCTGGTCACCACGACCGGTGTCCGCGACGTCGACGACCTGCACCGTCTCGGCTTCCCCGTGTGGTCCGCCGCGGTCAGCGCCCAGGGGACCGTCAAGGCCACCGCCGGATCCGTCAACACACCCGTCGTCGTCGGCGGGCAGCGGATCTGCGCGGGCGACGCCGTCCTGGCGGACGACGACGGAGTGGTGTGCGTCCCCCGGGCGTTGGTCGACCAGGCCCTGACGAGGTCCCGGGCCCGCGCGGAGAAGGAGGAGGCCACACGCGCCGCCTTCCGGAAGGGCGAGCTCGGCCTGGACCGGTACGGGTTGCGGGCCACGCTCGACCGGCTCGGCGTGCGCTACCTCACCGCTCAGGAGTACGAGGCTGAGCGCGCGGCCGAGGAAGGCGGGACGGGGGCGACCCCGTGACGGCGGGAACGGCGGACGGCGGTGTGCGCTGCATGCTCCTGCGCGGGGGCACGTCCAAGGGCGCGTACTTCCTCGCCGGCGACCTTCCCGGCGACCCCGCGGAACGGGACGACCTGCTGCTGCGCGTCATGGGGACGCCCGATGCCCGGCAGATCGACGGGCTGGGCGGGGCGACCTCCCTGACCAGCAAGGTCGCGGTCGTCTCGCGCTCCGCCCGCCCCGGCGTCGACGTCGACTACCTCTTCCTCCAGGTCGGCGTGGACGAGGCCGTGGTCAGCGACCGCCAGAACTGCGGCAACCTCCTGGCGGGGGTGGGCCAGTTCGCGGTGGAGCGGGGGCTCGTCCCCGCCGGCGACCCGGAGACCGTGGTGCGCGTCCGCATGGTCAACTCCGGCAGCGTGGCCCGCACGCGGTTCCCCACTCCCGGGGGCGCCGTGCAGTACGCCGGAGGCACCGCGATCGCCGGCGTCCCGGGGACGGCGGCGCCGGTGGTGCTGGAGTTCGCCGACACCGTCGGGTCGGCGACCGGGCGGCTGCTCCCCACCGGCAACGTGCGGGACGTGGTCGACGGCATTCCCGTCACCTGCGTCGACAACGGCATGCCGGTGGTCGTCGCCGCGGCCGCGTCGTTCGGCCTGAGCGGCCACGAGACCCACGGCGAACTGGCCGCCGACCAGCGGCTGCTGGAACGCGTCGACCGGCTGCGGATCCGGGCCGGTGCGCTGATGGGGCTCGGAGACGTCACCGCGTCGTCCATACCGAAGACCACGCTCGTGGCCGAGCCGAGGGACGGCGGCATGATCGCCACCCGGACCTTCATCCCCGTCAGTCCGCACACCGCGATCGGGGTGCTGGGCGCCATCTCCGCCGTGACCGCGGTGCGCCTCCCCGGCGCCGTCGGCCACGACCTCACCGCGTCCTGGCCGGCCGGCGGCACCCGGGTGGACGTCGAACACCCCACGGGGCACCTGGTCATCGAGGTGGACGTCGACCCGAGCGCCGATCCGCCTGCGGTGCGGCGCAGCGGCGTCGTACGGACAGCGCGCAAGCTGTTCGACGGGACGACGTTCCCCCGCGGCTGAGGATCCAGGCCGTCTCCCGTATGCGGAGGTCCGCCCGCGGAGGGGCTTGGTCGGGATCGTGCGCGCACAGTCAGCTGCCGACGAGCGCCTTTCTGCTCAAGCCCTTCCGCGGCCTCGCTCAGCCGCCGAACTGCCCCAGCGCCGGCTCGTCGCTCTCGCCGAGGGCCCTGATCACGTCGAGGACGTGGTCGCGCATGGCCGTCTCGGCGGCGTCGGCGTCCCCGGCGGCGACCGCCGCGATGATCTCCAGGTGCTGGGGCAGGGACTGCCCGGACCGCCCGGGCCGCAGGGCCAGCCGGAAACGGTGCCGGACCAGTTGCGCGTGCATCCCTTCGAGCATCTCCTTCGCGACCGGCTGGGCCGCGATCTCCCGGATCTGGGTGTGCAGCCGCTCGTTCAGCTGCGAGTACTGGAGCGGATCGCCGTTCCGGACGGCCGCCTCCATGCTCGCGCCGATCGCACGCAACCGCTCGGCACCGTCCTCGGTGATGTTCTCCGCGGCCTTGCGCGCGCACAGGCCCTCCAGCACCATGCGGCACTCGTACATCGCGATCGCCTCGGCGACGGTGACCACGCGGACCCGGGCGCCGCGGTTCCTGATCCGCTCGACGAGCCTCTCCGCGGTGAGCTCCACCAGCGCCGCGCGCACGGCCGAACGCTTCACCTGGAGCAGTTCGGCGAGGTCGCCCTCCACGAGCCGCTGCCCGGGGGCCATCTCGCCGGCGAGGATCAGCGCGCGCAGACGGTCCGCCGGACTCTGGTCGTCACCGGCCGGACCGCTGCCTTGGGACACCAAGGGGACTCTCCCTCCGGATGCCCGCCGGATCTCGACGGGCGACTATATGGGCAACAATATTAGCGCCATTCCATCGGGAGCGGGGCGGTCGCGAACTCCGCACCGCGCCCCGGAAGCCACCGGGGCGCGCGACGACGGCTCCCGGCAGCGCGATGTCGACGGTCGATCGGGGCGAGTCGGCCGCTTCGGGCCAGAAGGTGAGAACCGGGCCCTTTTTCAGGCTCCGCGCGGTGAGCGTGGTCCTTCTTGCAGCGGAGCCTCCCAGGTGGCCGTGATGTCACGGGCGACATCACGGAGGAGGTCGATGAGCATGTCTGCAAGTGGTGTGAGGCTGGCGTCGGTTCTGGTCACTGCGTAGAGCTGGCGGTAGGGCCTGGGGCGGACCAGTTCACGATGGGTGGTGCCAGGCGCATGCGTCAGGGCCAGCCGCGAGACCAGGGCCACCGCGATGCCTGTGCCGACGAGCGCTTGGGCGACGTCGTAGGACTCGGTCTCGAACCGCACGGTGGGAGTGAAGCCGGCCTCGCGGGCGGCGTCGTGGAACTGTTCGCGGGCGGCATGGCCCGCCAGGATGGACACCCACGATTCGCCGCGCAGTTGCTCTAGGTGGAGCTCGGTGTCCGCGGGCTGCCCGGTGGCCAGTGGATGGTCGTCGGGGAGGACCACGACCATCGGGTCCGACAGGAGCGGGTGGGCCCGCAGGTGCGGGGGCGGCGCGAGCGGCGTGCCCCAGGACGCGACGATGGCGACGTCCAGGCGCCCCGCGCTGATCTCGTCCGCTCCTCGTCCGGACACCACGTCGATGACGGAGACGTCGGCGTCCGGATGGCGGTGCCGCAGAGCCGTCAGGGCCGGCGGCAGCAGGTGCAGGGCGGCCGCCTGGAACGTCCCGATCCGCAGGCGGAGCGAGAGGTGGCCGAGCAGTGCGGCCAGTTCCGCCTCGGCCCGGTCCGATGCCTCCTCCACGGTTCGGCCGTGGGAGGCGAGCAGCGTGCCGGCCGCGGTGAGCGTCGCTCCCCGAGGACCGCGGATGACCAGGGGCACCTGCCAGTCGCGCTCGGCCTTGGCCACCTGCTGGGTGACCGCCGCGGGCGTGAGGTGGAGTGCGTGAGCCGCCGCCGCCAGGGAGCCGTGCCGCTCGATCAGCGCGAGAAGCCGCAGCTGCCCCGGATCCACAAGCATTCACTAATACTAACGCTGTGCCATCACTTTTAACTTCTCTTAGGGCTGCGAGGCGTGAAGCCTGGTGGTGCACCCATTGGCCGCAATCCCCGGAAGGGGTTCATTCCCATGCCCACGCATGTGCCCGTCTTCGTCGTCACCACCTTGCTGCTGGCGATGCTGCCAGGCGCGAGTCAGGCCCTGATGATCCGGCAGGTCCTCGAAGGCGGCCGGCGTACGCTCCGAGGCACGCTCGCGGGCAATGCCAGCGGCTTCCTGCTGTGGTCCACGGCCGCCGCGGCCGGGTTGTCCGCCGTCCTGCTGGCCAGCCCCACCGCGTATGCGGCGCTCCGGATCGCGGGCGGCGTCGTACTGATGATCCTCGGGGTGAAGACGCTGCGAACGGCGCTCACCACCGACTCCACCCGTCCGCCCGACGAGGACGGGCGCAGGACCGGCTTCGCGGGCGGATATGTCACCGGTCTGGCCACCAACCTCGGCAACCCCAAGGCGGGGGTGTTCGCCATCTCGGTGCTGCCCCAGTTCGTGACCGCGGAAGGCCCGGTGTTCCTGTCAACGGTCGCCCTGGGCGCCCTGTGGGCGCTCGTCAGCGCCTCCTGGTACATGCTGCTCACCTGGGCCGTCGGCCGAGGGCGCGCCCTGGTGTCGCAGCCGACCGTCCTGCGGGGCCTCAGTGTGACCACCGGCGTCGTCCTGCTGGGGCTGGGCACCGCGGTGGCGGCAGGACTCTGAGGGCCGACGGCACGGGAGGGAGGAAGCCGAAGACGTACGCCGTGGCACCGGACGGAACCCGCATCGCCTACCAGCTCCAGGCCCAGGGGGCGCCACTGGTCCTGTTGGCGGGCCAGGCCAACGACCACCACTGGTGGGATGCGGTTCGCGACGACTTCCATTCCGTCCGCAGCACCCTCACGCTCGACTACCGCGGTACCGGCGACAGCGACAAGCCCGACATCCCCTACAGCACCGAGCTGCTCGCCCAGGACGTCATCGCCGTCCTCGACGAACTCGGCATCGACCGGGCCGACGTCTACGGCACGTCCATGGGCGGACGGGTGGCCCAGCAGCTCGCGGCCCGCCACCCCCATCGGGTAGCCGCCCTGGTGCTCGGCTGCACCTCACCCGGCGGCCCGCACAGCGTCGAACGCGGCAACGACGTCCGCCGAGCCCTGGCGCAACCTCGGCCCGAAGCCGCGCGAAAGGCCCTGCTGGAGCTGATGTACACCCCGCGATGGCTCGCCTCCCACCCCGGCCCGCACCACACCCTCGGCGACCCCCGCATGCCTGCCCACGCCCGGCGCCGCCACCTCGTGGCCGGCAACCAGCACAACGCCTGGGAGCTCCTGCCGGACATCAGCGCCCCCACCCTGGTCGTCCACGGCAGCGACGACCTGCTCAACCCCGCCGCCAACGCACCCCTGCTCGCCGCCCGCATCCCCGGCGCCCGACTGCACCTGATCCCCAACGCCCGCCACGCCTACTTCGAAGAGTTCCGCACCCATGCGAGCCCTCTCGTCCTGGACTTCCTCACCACCACCCACAAGCCCTAACCGCCCGCGGGGCCGTGCATCCGCGGGCCGGCCGATCGGGCGATCGCGGACGGCCGATGGGGTCGGCTAGTTCGTCGTGCGTCACTCCGGTGGCCGGCCATCGCGCGTTGACCAGGGCCGGCGCAACGGCTCACCGGCCGGAGGTCTGGGCCTCACGGTCGCCTCTAACCCTCTATCTCTGTTTGACAAGTTAGATACCGGATGGCACCTTTCTTCCTAACCAGTAAGCGACATTTAGACGGTTAGGGAGAAGTTCGGATGCAGCGAGATCGTGTGGCGCTGGCGGCGCTGGCGGTGTCGTTCGGCTTGAACTTTTCGGCGGGTGTCTTCTTCGCACCGGCCTCCGCCTCCTACGGGCTGTCCGCCGCGACACCGGCGATCGCAGCCTCGTCCAGCCTGGCCGTCACCACGCTGATCGGCCGCCGGTACGGCGATCAGGCCGGTCCGCCCTGGCCCGAGCATCGGTGGGCGTCAACCTCGGCCAGTTGCTCGCCCCGTGGGCGGCGACGGTGCTCCTGGAGCCGGTCGGCGTACGAGGGACATACCTGGCGCTCGGCCTCACCGGCCTGACGGTCACCGCCGCGCCGGCGACGATCCTGCCCCGGGACGGCCGCGGGCGGAACGGCCCCGCACCGGCCGCCGCCAACGCCCTGCGCGGCAGAGGCCGCGTGCTGACGTCCTTCGCCCTGCACTCGGCGTCGCTTTACATGCTGGTCCTGCTGCTGCCCAAGTACGCCACCGAACTGGGCTGGTCGGCCACGCACGCCGGACGGCTGATCACCCTCAGCGCTCTCGCCGCCGGACTCACCGCGCTGGCCCCGGCATGGCTGATCCACCAGCTCTCGGCCGGCACCGCACTGGCCGTGGCCGCCGCCGTCCACGCCCTGTCCGGCAGCTACCGGGGCGCCTTCGCCCTCGGCGTCCTGCTCAGCCTCACCGCCGCCGCGCTGATCGCGCCCGCGGCCCCCAGACCCGTGGCGACCGCCACGCAATCCCGCTGAACACCGCGAAAGGAAACAGCACCATGACCACCAGGCACCACACCATCACGATCCAGGGCCTCGACGTCTTCTACCGGGAGGCGGGCGACCCGGCCAACCCCACGCTGGTGCTGCTGCACGGCTTTCCCACCAGTTCGGCGATGTTCCGCAACCTCCTGCGCGACCTCGCCGACGACTACCACCTGATCGCCCCCGACCACATCGGCTTCGGCCAGTCGGCGATGCCCGCGGTCGACGAGTTCGACTACGGCTTCGAAAAGCTCACCGAGATCACCCTGGAACTGCTGGACAAGCTCGGCCTGGACCGCTTCGCCCTCTACGTCCAGGACTACGGCGCCCCCATCGGACTGCGCATCGCCAGCCGCCACCCCGAACGCGTCACCGCCATCGTCACCCAGAGCGGCAACGCCTACATGGAGGGCTTCACCCCGTTCTGGGACATCCTGTTCGCGCACGCCAAGGACCGCCTCCCCAACGAACCTGCCGTCCGCGAACTGCTGGAGCCGGCCGCCACCAAGTGGCAGTACACGCACGGGGTCCCCGCCGACCGGATGGACCGGCTGTCCCCCGACACCTGGACCCTCGACCAGGCCTACCTCGACCGTCCCGGCAACAAGGAGATCCAGCTCCAGCTGTTCTGGGACTACCAGTTCAACCTCGACGGCTATCCGGCCTTCCAGGAGTACTTCCGCACCCACCGCCCGCCGGTCCTGGTCACCTGGGGCGGCAACGACGAGATCTTCGGCCCCGACGGCGCCCGCGCCTACGCCAGGGACCTGCCGGACGCCGAGATCCACATCCTTGACGCCGGTCATTTCGCGCTCGAGACCCACGGCCCCGAGATCGCCGCCCACATCCGCGACTTCCTAAGCCGCACCCTGCGCTGACGCGGGCACCGACGACCCGGGCGAACTGATCCCCCGCACCCGGTGGGGCCGCTCCAGGCAGGGGCGGCCCCACGTGCGTGCCCTCGCCGTGGCCACAGCGCGTCAGGTCGCGTTCCCGCCCGCCGATGCAGTCGCGCCCCTTCGTCGAGGGCACCCGCGAGCAGTCCTGCTCACCGGCCGATGGAGCGTAGGTAGCGTTCGCCCAGGACCGCGAGATGGTCGATGAGCTCGGGTGGCCCGGTGACCTCGAAGTCGAGTCCGAGCATGCCGATGTACACCGCGATGGTCTCGAGGCTGTCGGCTCCCGTCACGAGCACGCACTGCTCGTCGCCGACCGACTCGACCACGCCGACGGCGGCGTTGATGCGCGACAGCACCTCCTGCGCGGAGGCGAACACGGTGATCCGGGCGTGCACCTTCCAGCCCGTCGAGGCGACGTCACGCAGGACGAAGCTCGTGTAGTCGAGCCCGGGCAGCGGAGTCGGGGTGAACCGGCGGCGGGTGGGCGCGCGCGGGGTGATCCAGTCGATCCGGAACGTCGCCCAGGTGCCGGACTGCGGGTCCCGGCCGACCAGGTACCAGCGGCGTGCCCAGCTGACGAGCCGGTAGGGCTCCACGAGCTTGGGCCCCGACGTCGCCGCCGTGCCCGAAGGCAGCTCGCCCGCCTGGGCGTCGGACCCGGTGGTGTAGTCGAAGCGGAACCATTCGCAGTCGCGGACCGCCGTGGCGATCTGGGAAAGGAGCGCGGGGTCGATCTCGGGGTCCTCGACGTTGGAACCGGTGTTCTGCGGTCCCTGCGAGGTGGACTGGTGGATCGCCGCCACCTGGCGGCGCAGCCGGTGCGGCAGCACCTGCTCCAGTTTGGCCAGGGCACGCGCACTGCTCTCCTGGATGCCGCTGATGCCCGTTCCGGCGCGCAGCCCGATCGCGATGGCGACGGCCTCCTCGTCGTCCAGCAGCAGCGGCGGCAGCTTCGTGCCGACGCCGAGCGTGTAGGAACCGGTGGTGCCGCGCGTGGCGTCCACGGGATAGCCGAGCTCGCGCAGCCGCGCGACGTCGTTGCGGATCGTGCGACCGCTCACACCGAGGCGTTCGGCCAGTTCAGAGCCGGGCCAGGACGGTCGCGACTGCAGTAGCGAGAGCAGGGCGAGCAGCCTCGCCGAAGTTTCCAGCATGATCTGCATGATGCCGCATCATTAGGAATCAAGTCTTCCTATATGGCTTCTACTGTGAAGACATGACGACGACGAAGTCCGCTTCTCCCGAGATCCGCCCCTTCCGCGTAGAGATCGCCCAGGCCGAGCTCGACGACCTCGCCCTGCGCCTGGCCAACACCCGGCTGCCCCGTCCCGCCGCGGTCGACAACTGGGACCTCGGCACGCCGAACGGCTACCTGCGCGAGACCGTCGACTACTGGCGCGACGGCTTCGACTGGCGGCGGCAGGAGGCGCGGATGAACGAGTTCCCGCACTACCTCACGGACATCGACGGCCAGGACGTCCACTTCATCCACGTGCCCTCCGCCGAGCCGGACGCCACCCCCCTGCTGCTGATCCACACCTACCCCGGCTCGTTCGTGGACTTCCTCGACATGATCGGCCCGCTCACCGACCCTGTCGCGCACGGCGGACGGGCCGAGGACGCGTTCTCCGTCGTCGTCCCCTCGATCCCCGGCTTCGGCTTCAGCACCCCGCTGTCCGACGGGGATTGGACGATGGCGAGGGTCGCCCGCACCTTCGACGCCCTCATGCGCCGGCTCGGCTACGAGACCTACGGCTCGCACGGCAGCGACGCCGGCACCATGGTCTCCCGGGAGCTCGGACTGCTCAAGCCGCCCGGATACCTCGGCATGCACGTGCTGCAGCTGTTCTCCTTCCCCTCGGGCGACCCGGCCGAGTTCGCCGGCTTCGGGCCCAAGGAGTACGCGGCGCTGGAGCACATGCAGTGGTTCCAGTCGGTCGGCGGCTACAACGCGATCAACGCCTCCCGGCCGCAGACCGTCGCGGTCGGCATCGCGGACTCGCCGGTCGGCCAGCTGGCGTGGAGCGAGCTGTTCAACTCCTTCGGCAACGGCACGAGCCTGGTGACCCGCGACCAGATCCTCACCCAGGTCACGCTGTACTGGCTCACCAACACCCAGGCCACGGCGGGGCGCTATCACTACGCCGAGGCGCACTCTGGCGCCGAACCGGCCATCAACACCGCGCCGACCGGCGTCGCGGTCTTCGCCGACGACTTCCAGACGATCCGCTCCCTCGCCGAACGCGACAACACCAACATCGTGCACTGGAGCGAGTTCCCCACCGGCGGCCACTTCGCCTCCCTGGAGGTCCCCGACGCGGTGACCGCGGACCTGCGCACCTTCTTCGCGACGCTGCGAAAGGGCTGAACCTCCCGCCGCAGCGGACCGCCGTGGGCCGGCGCGCCCGGCCCCGGGAGCCGGCCGGTCGGTCAACGGTTTCGGGTGGGGACGGCTACCGGCGCCGTCTCCGCCCCACCGCGCATTACCCGCCCGCACCTTCCGCCGGTGGTCCGCCGGCCACCGGCCGCGCCTAGCGGCTCGCGAAGTAGACGATCAGAATGGCAGCCGTCCCACACGAGTGAGGCGTCGCCCTCTCGCGCAGGGGCTCAGTCCCGTTGCTGCTGAAGGTTGCCGCCCAGGACGGGCATGTTAGGACTGGGATAGGGGCACCGACCGGGCGATCCGGGGCGAGGGAGGCACAGTGGGATTCGACGTAGGAGCGATCCGAGTGGTGGCCTGCGACATCTTCGGGACGACCGTCGACTGGCGGACGGGGGTCGCCGAGCAGGTGGCAGCGATCGCCGCGGAGTACGGTGTCGCGTTGGACGGCGGGGCCTTCGCCGACGATTGGCGCGAGCGGTACCTGCCGTCGATGCAGCGGGTCAGCGGCGGGGAGCGGGAGTGGGTGTACCTGGACACGCTGCACCGCGAGTCACTGGACGAGCTGCTGGAGCTGCACGGCGTCGCGGACGCCTTCGACGAGGACGCGCGGCGGCGGCTCGTCCGAGCCTGGCACCGCCTGCCCGCGTGGGACGACTCGGTGGAAGGCCTGGCCCGGCTGCGGGAGAGGTACGTGGTGGCGGCGCTGTCCAACGGCGGGTTCGCCCTGCTGACGAACCTGGTCAAGGGGGCGGGGCTGCCGTTCGACTGCATCCTGTCGGCCGAGCTCGCCCGCACGTACAAGCCCGAGCCGGAGGCGTACCTGACAGCCGTGCGGCTGCTGGACGTGGAACCGGCGGAGGTGCTGATGGTCGCCGCGCACAAGTGGGACATCGACGGCGCCAGGGGAGCCGGACTCGCCACCGCGTTCCTGGAGCGTCCGCTGGAGAAGGGCCCCTCTCTCACCGCCGACCGTGCCGACGGCGTGGAAAGCGACCTGGTCGTATGCGGATTTGACGAGCTCGCCGCTCTCCTGAAGGCCGGCGGCGAGCCCGGTAGTGCGCCGTGAGTGCACCTCTTTGATCGCCTCGCGGGCGGGCTCTTCGGTCAGAAGCGGTAGCGGAGTAGGCGGCCCATGTTGCGGAGGGTCGGGACGCGGTCCATCAGCTTGAACACCGTCCGGCTGGCCTTGGAGAACGTCGCCATCTCGGGGATGTCCAGGAAGGTCTGCTCGGCGTCGAACCGCAGGCCGGGCGCCAGGGTCTCGATGACGCGCGGGTCGTTGATGCCGAAGCCGCCGAGTTTGGCGCCGGACGCCTTGATGGCCTTCTGGTGGGACCCGCTGCGCATGGCGAGGGAGTTCCACGCGTCGAACATCAGCACGCCCGCCGGGAAGTGCGCCACCAGGCGGGTGAAGAGTTCGGCGATCTCGTCCTTGGTCAGATACTGGACGAGTCCTTCGGCGACGATCACCGCGGGGCGGTCGGCGGGGACGTCGGCGAGCCATGCGGGGTCGGTGACCGAAGCGGCGACCTGGTGATGGCCGGGGCGTTCGGGGAACAGGCGCCGGCGGATCTCGATGACCTCGGGGTAGTCCACGTCGTACCAGGTGACGCCGGGCCCGGGGGCGAGCCGGTCGAAGCGGGTGTCCAGACCGCAGCCCAGGTGCAGGACGACGGCGTTCGGATACTCGGCCAGCGCTTCCTTGGCCCAGCGGTCTAGATACAGGGCGCGGATCGCGGTGGACATCGCCGTGGACTTGTCGATCTTCAGCTTGCTGAAGTCGTAGTCGATCCGCTCGACCGCCCGCTCGGCCTGGTCGTCGACCAGGATCGGGGAGGGTTCCCGGCTCTGGAGCGCCTTGCAGTACAGGGTGGCCAGCATCGTCTCGGGGACTCCGGTGAGGGCGACCCGCTCGGTCATCACTGTGCTCCGTCCGGTCGAGACCGTCCGATCGAGGCCGGCTCATGGCGTCGCGTCCGCCTTCGCCGCCCGCGGTCGGAGTTCCAGGGGCGCGCCTCCATCGCACGAGTATGCGAATGTTTCGAAGAATGGAAACGTACGAGGCCTTGCGTATGCTGTCAAGGTCAACTCCGGCCGACCGGCCCCTCGGGGAGGAGAAGAGATGTCCTCGGAGTCCGCCGGGCCGCCCGCGTCCGGGATCGACCGCGCCGCCGAGCGCCTCGCCGCGCAGTTCGCCGCGATCGGCATGCCGCGCATGTCGGCCAGGGTTTACGCGGCCCTGCTGACCTCGCCGCACGGCGCGCTCACGGCGGCGGAGATCGGGGAGCGTCTGCTGGTCAGCCCCGCCACGGTTTCCAAGGCGGTGCAGTACCTCGTTCAGGTGGAGCTCGTCCACCGCGGCTCTGTGCCGGGCACCCGCCGCGACCGCTACGAGCTGGGGAAGGACCTGTGGGCGGAGATGTTCGGGTTCCGCAACCGATGGCTGCTCTCACTCGCCGACACGACCGCCGAGTGCGTGGAGGCGGTCGGCGGCGAGGAGGGCGAGGCCGGGGCGCGTCTGGCCAAGCTGCGCGACTTCTCCGAGTTCGCCGCGGCGGAGATGGCGAGCATGCACGAACGGTGGAAGCGGACACAGAGCCAATGAGCGGTACGCCAGGCGAACACAGCCAGGTTGCCGCCCCTCTTGCTGAGGCCGTTTAGGTCGTTAGCCGGCGCGTCCGGACCAGGGGCTAGGTGTGGACGGTGTGGGGGACGTCCACGAGGCCCAGGCGGAACAGGCTCTCGGCGGTGTCGACGAGGGTGGTGGCCGTGTCGCGCGGTTCCCAGCCGAGGACGGTCCGCGCTTTCCTGGTGTTCACGACGGGGATCTCGCCCAGCCGACCGGCGGCCTCGCGCATCGCGGGGTCAGTGCGGGCCGCCTCGCGCACCTCGTCGGCGGTCAGTTCGCGGGACGGCACCCGGGCGGCGCGCCCGCCGAGGCGCTCGGCCAGGATGCGCGCCATCCCCAGGAAGCTGATCGCCTCGCCGGCGGAAGCGAGGAAGCGCTCGCCGGCGGCGGCGGGGGAGGTCATCGCCCGCACGTGGAGGTCCGCGACGTCCCGCACGTCGACCACGCCGAAGTACAGCGGAGGGACGGACGCCATGGTCCCCGCCAGCATCGCCTTCACCATTCCGGCGGAGGCGGACAGGCGCGGCCCGAGCACCGGGCCGAAGATTCCGGTCGGGTTGACGACCGCCAGTTCCAGGCCGTCGCCTTCCGCGGCCACGAAGTCCCACGCGGCCCGCTCCGCGATGGCCTTCGACCTGACATATGCGGAGTTGTCGTCGGCGGGGTCGGTCCAGTCGGTCTCGTCGTACGCGCGGCCGACCGCCTTGCGGCTGTAGCCGACCGCGGCGAACGACGAGGTCAGCACCACCCGCCGCACGCCGCCGTCCCGCGCGGCCCGCAGGACCCGGAGCGCGCCGTCCCGGGCGGGGACGATCACGTCGTCGTCGTGGGCGGGCCGCGCGGCGGGGAACGGGGAGGCGACGTGCAGGACGTGCGCGCACCCCGCCACCGCGGCGTCCCAGCCGCCGTCCGCCGCGAGGTCGGCCGCGACGATCTCCAGCCGTCCGTCCGGGGCGGCGCCGAACACCTCCAGCGCCGCCCGCACCTCCGCCGCGCGGTCCAGGGACCGCACCGTGGTGCGCACGCGGTAGCCGTCCCGCAGCAGGCGCCCGACGACGTGCGCTCCGACGTAGCCGGTTCCGCCGGTCACCAGGACTCGGTCTTGTGAAGTTTCGCCTGTCATTTCTTTCCCCTGTTGACGTGCTGTTTCCGGAGCGGCGCCGGGCAGGCCGCATCGCCGCGGCGCGGTGGTGCCGCGGTGCCGCGGTGGTGCCGCGGTGCCGTGGTGCCGCCGCGTCAGCGCAGTTCGCGCATGACCGGCAGGATCGCGTCGACGGCGCGGTGCTCGGCCTCGAGGTCGCCGCGCTCCCTCGCGTCCCACAGATCGGCCTTCAGCCGCAGGTACCGCAGCCGGATCCGCATGCGCTCCAGCTCCTCGGCGACCCGGTCGGCATTGCGCTGGAACAAGTCCCGCAGCTGCGCGGCCTCCCCCTCGCCCTCGGCGAGATGCCGGAGATAGGACCGCATGTCCTGGACGCTCATGCCGGTCGCCCGCAGGCAGCCCAGCGCCTCGATCGTCCGGACGGCCGCCGGGTCGTAGCGCCGGTGGCCGCTGCTCTCGTCGCGGTCCACCGGGTCGATGAGGCCGATCTTCTCGTAGTACCGCAGCGTCGGTTCCGAGAGGCCGCTGAGCCTGGAGACCTCCTGGATCGTCAGCGGAGCGGCGTCCTCGACGTTCTGTGTCGCTGCCATGCGTCCACTCTCGGATACTTCAAGCGCTTGAAGTCAAGCCGGAACCCGCTCCCGGACGATCCGGCAAGGCCGCAGCCTGCCCTAGCAAGGGGAAGCCGCGCGGCCGGGATGTGCGGGGAAGAATCCCGGCCGCGCGGCGGCTTGGGTTACCGGCGCTTCCAGGCCTTGAGGATCTCATGGAGCAGGGAGTCCGGTTCTTCGGCGTTGACGATCGTCCACCGGGTTCCGCCGGGGACGATCGCCCACCACTCGTAGGTGTAGCGGCCCCACCAGCAGACGACACCGGCGAACCGGTTCTCCAGTTCGGCGATCGTGGTCACGTGGGCAGGGTCTGGCACGGCCGGGGGAGTGGGGTACGAAGCCCCGGTTCTCCGTGTCCGGTGCGACCGCGCGGCGCGTATGGCGGTCACGTACGGGATGAGGATGCGGGTTATCTGCCTGGCCGCATGGGTCGGGTCGGTGTGCGGGGCGAGATCCTCGCCGGTGCTGGACCTGAACCACCAGACTCCCGCCGCCGATCCTGGGACAAGTGTGATGCTCTCACCGAACTGCGGGACTTCCCGATCGAAGACGTGGACGAGCGGGTGCGGTCCGTCATAGCGCGGGACCGCCTGCCAGCCCTGCCGGGCGACTTCTTCGGCAAGTCGGTCAAGATGGCACGTTATAGATGAAGCTGGGGGGCCGACGTTCCGTTGCTTCGGTTCAACCCATTTCATTTACCAGCTCACCCACTTAGTGGGTTGGCTGCCAGGTCGAGTGGACGCGCGACTGCGTTCGTGTACTAGAGCCTCACGTAGCTCCTCTGCGCTTCCACATACAACAGTCGCGTCTACACCTTCCTTGGGGTCGTGCAGAGTGGCAACCCAGTCGCCGGCCTTTCCGTCCTGGCGTCTTGCACGCCAGATACGATGCCCTTGGAAGTCTTCGCAGAGTTGCGCTAACGCCTGGTCGGCGGGGTTGACGGGCGTCTCCATGATCGTTGGACTTTCGTGTGTGATTTCTCTCCGTTATGGCTCTGCATCTTGCTGTGATCGGACTATCTTTGGGAAGAGCAAGAAGTCCAACGAGAGAAACCCCTCGGTGGGGCGTAAGAAAATCGCCCTGCTTTCGAATCTTGGAGATCGTCATGCCGCGCCGCCCCCGCGATCCCGGTGTTCCGTCCTCCCCGGTCGAGTACTTCGGTACGGAGCTGCGAGCCTTCAGGGAGGCTGCCAGCCTGTCTCGACCGCAACTCGCCGAAAAGCTCGGATACACCCCGCAATGGATCGGTCAGGTCGAGTCAGGTAAAAACGGACCTTCGGAGGAGTTCGCCAAGGACTGCGACACATACTTCAAGACCAACGGGACCTTCTCCCGCATCTGGGAGTGGACCCGAGACTTCGGGCGCCTCGTTGTCCTGCCACCAGGCTTCCCGGACTTCATCGTCCGCGAGCGCGAGGCCGAGGTGATCCACATCTTTGAGACCATGGTCATCACTGGACTGTTCCAGACGCCCGAGTACGCGCACGAGGTCCTCAAGCTGGGCAAGACCTCCGAGGCGGCGGAGCAGCTTGTATCAGCGAGGATGGAGCGACAGGAGATCCTCGACCGGGAGGACGCGCCCCACGTCTTTGCAATCTTTGACGAAGGTGCCATCCGTCGCCCAATCGGAAACTCAGAGGTGATGAAGAGGCAACTGCAACACCTCATCGACCTGGCGGAGTTGCCCAACGTCACGATCCAGATCGTCCCAACGGCTAAGGGGGCCTACCCGGGGTTGCCGGGTGCGTTCACGATCCTGGCTTTTCAAGATGCACCAGACGCTGTGCGCGTCGAGGGGCATGTAGGCAGTCAGCTCGTCGATCACCCTGTGGTTGTCCGGAAGTATGGGGTACGTTTCGATTTGATCAGGGCCTCGGCGATGAGCGCTGAGGATTCCCTAGGCCTCCTCCAGACGATCTTGGAGAGTCTATGAGCGCACAGGACTCGCAGGCCATGCAAAGGTTGGCCTGTCGCCACGGCGGTGAAGCTCGAGGGCAGCGTGTTGAGGTTGAGTTGGTTCCGCCAAAGTGGCGGAAGAGCAGCTACAGCACCGATACCGGAGACCAGTGCGTCGAGCTAGCGCCTCTAAAGGCGATCTCGACTGAATGGCGTAAGAGCACATGGAGCGCCGATACCGGAGGCCAATGCATCGAGGTGGCGGATCTGGCGTCCGGGGTGGCGGTGCGGGACTCCAAAGACCCGGACGGGCCGAAGCTGGTCTTCGGTGCCGCCGCGTGGGAGGTGTTCGCGGGCAAGGTCAAGGGCGGGCACCTCGACCTGACCTGAGACCGGCCAGATGAGAGACCCGATCGTCGCGCGACGGCCGGGCCCTTACGGGTATGCCACGCCGCAACCCAAGGGCGCGTTCGCGGGACGCGAGTGGCACAGCAAACCCGATGGGGTGGCGATGGTCCTGGAGGTGACGTCCGGGAGTCGGCGGGAGCGCAAGGGCGCCGAACAGGACCGCGGGCCCGAGCGGCGCGGCTACGCCGCCGCCGACATCCCGCTTTACCTGCTGATCGACCGCCTGGACGGCAAGGCCGTGATCTTCACCGAGCCGCGCGGCGACGACTACGCCCACATCCTCTCGGTCGCTCTCGGGGAGGACCTCCCCATCCCCGCCCCGCTCGAAGGCGTGCTGCGCACCCGCGATTTCTGACCCCATCGCCCCACCGGCCTGCCGCTTCATCGGCCTGCCGCCCCGCCGCACGGGCGCCCGTGGACCTGGCCGCAGCGGGAGGGACCTGCACGGAACTGGTCCCCGCCGTGATCGAGGGGGGCGGGGCCGCTCACCGGCGGGGAGTCGCCTACTCCCTCGTCCCGGGCGATGGCATGGGTCCATTGCAGGCTTCGGTGCGGGTTCCGAGCATTGGAGTGAGTACCCGCTCGCGGTGCGTCCGGTTCAGGGGCGGGGGGTGCGGAGGCCGTCTACGAGGATCGACAGCAGCCGTGGTGCTCGCGCGTCGAGTTCGGTGTCGTCCAGTCGGGACAGCCAGCTGATGAGCACGATGACGTCGCGTGCTTCGGCGTCGGCGCGGACGCTGCCGGCCGAGCGGCCCGCGGCCAGCAGTAGTTCCACCGCCTCACCGATCGGGCCGAGGCTGTGGGCGGTGAGGTCCTGCCACGTCGCCGCCTCGACGGCGGCGAATATGTCGCGCTTGACCCGGGCGTAGGCGGCCACCCGGTCGAACCATGCCGCCAGCGCGTCGAGCGGCTGGTGGGCCGCCAGCAGCCGCGGAGCCTCCGCGACCAGTTCTTCCACCTCCCGGCGGTAGACCTCGGCGAGGAGGTCCTCGCGTGTCGGGAAATGCCGGTACAGCGTGCCCTGCCCGATGCCGCATGCCTTGGCGACCGCGTTGAGCTTCAACTCTCCCGGCTCGTGGACGAGATCGCGGGCCGCCTGGAGGATCCGCTCCCGGTTCCGCTGCGCGTCAGCACGTCGCGATCCGCGGCTCTCGGCAGAAACGGACACGTGTCCGCTATGGTGGTCGTCGTAACCGGACATGTGTCCCATTCTAGGTGGAGGTTCTTCATGACCGTTCAAGGCAAGGTCATCGCCATCACGGGCGCCAGCAGCGGAATCGGCGAGGCGACGGCTCGCCACCTCGCCTCGCTCGGCGCGGCCGTCGTCCTCGGCGCCCGCCGCACCGAGCGGCTGGACCGGCTGGCCGCCGAGATCAAGGCCGCCGGCGGTGAGGCCGCCGCCACGCGCGTGGACGTCACCGACCCCGAGGACCTCCGGTCGCTCGTCTCCCTCGCGGTCGAGCGCTTCGGTCGGCTTGACGTCCTGGTCGGCAACGCCGGGGTCAGCAAGATCAGCCCGGTCGCAGACCTGGACGTCGAGGGCTGGTCGGCGATGGTGGACGTGAACGTCAAGGGCGTCCTGCACGGGATCGCCGCGGCCCTGCCGGTGTTCCGCCGCCAGGGGAGCGGCCATCTTGTCACCGTCGTCTCGACCTCAGGCCTGAAGATCGTTCCCACTCAGGCGGTGTACGCCGGGACGAAGAACGCGGTGCGCACCCTCATGGAGGGCCTGCGGCAGGAGAGCACCGACGGGGTCCTGCGGACGACGTCGATCTCCCCGGGCTACGTTCGCACCGAGTTGATAGACAACGCCGTCGACGACCCGGCTCTGCGCGAGCAGGCCAGGCAGAACATGGCTGATCTCGGCATCGACCCCGTGGCGGTGGCCCGGGCCATCGCCTTCGTGATCGACCAGCCCGAAGACGTCGAGATCGGGGATCTGACCATCCGACCCGCTCGGCAGGGTTGAGCGAGGGCATCCCCCATCTGGACAGGCTTTCGGACAGGTGTCCAATTCGGGTACGGTCAAGCCCGGTGCGGGCGGAGGAGGCCTCGTGGACGATCTGCCAGAGCTCGGGTTCTATGGACTGGCCGGGCATTCGGGAGCCCCGCGTGACCTGCTCGGTGAGGTCGCGGAGGCCGAGGCGTTGGGGCTCGGCTCGGTGTTCCTGTCGGAGCGCTTCAACACCAAGGACGCGGCGGTGCTGGCGGGAGCCGCGGCGGCGGCCGGCACCCGGATCGGCATCGCCACCGCGGCGACCAACCACAACACCCGCCACCCCCTGGTCACCGCGACGTTCGCCACGACGATGCACCGGATGACCGGCGGGCGGTTCGCGCTCGGCCTGGGCCGGGGCTTCGACATGCTCTTCGACGTGATGGGCCTGCCCCGCGTCACCCAGGCCCAGCTGGACGACTTCATCGGCATCATGCGCCGGCTGTGGCGGGGAGAGGCGGTCGTCGGGCACGACGGTCCCGCCGGGAACTACCCGTACCTCAACCAGGACCCGGCGTTCCGCGAAGACATCCCGGTCATGCTCATGGCGATGGGCGAGCGCACGCTGGAGTTCGCGGGCCGGGTCGCCGACGGGGTCGTCCTGCACACCTTCTTCACCGACGAGACCCTGGCCTGTGCGGTCTCCGCGATCCGCCGGGGCGCCGCCGAGGCGGGCCGCGACCCCGCCTCCGTGCGGGTGTGGTCGGTCCTGGCCACGGTCGGCGACCATCTGGACGAGGAGGCCCGCCTGCGCAAGCTCGCCGGCCGCCTGGCCACCTACCTGCAGGGTTACGGGGACCTGCTGGTCCGGGTCAACGGCTGGGATCCGGCCGACCTGGCCCGTTTCCGCGCTGATGACCTGGTCGACGGCTACCCTGGCGCCTTCGACGCGCTCGCCACGCCGGACGAACTCCGCCGCCTGGCCGAACTGCTTCCCCAGGAGTGGCTGGACGCGGCGGCGACCGGCTCTCCCGAACGGTGCGCGCGACGCGTCCTCGACCAGTTCGACGCCGGTGCCGACAGCGTCGTCCTGCACGGAGCGACCCCCGCCGAACTGGCCCCGGTCATCGACGCCTACCGGGCGGTGCGACCCGCTGACCGGTTCGACGGACTGCCTCGCAACCCCGGCCGCACCCGTGCGGGCGACTCGTGAGTGACGCCGAACCGGCTCGGCTGAACGCCGCCTGGCTGAGCGAAGTGCTCGGTGCGACGGTGACCGGCGTCCGGTGGCGGCCGGTCGGGACGGGGCAGATGAGCGGCTGCTTCCGGGGCGAACTGACCGGGGACGGAGTGCCGGCGCGGCTGGTGGCCAAACTCCCGGCGGCCGACCAGGCCACACGGGAGATGCTCAAGGGCATCTACCGGACGGAGACGCGGTTCTACCTCGACCTGGCCTCCACGGTGGCCGTGCGCACCCCGGCCTGCCGGTACGGGACGCTCACCGAGGACGCCACCGATTTCGTCCTGCTCCTGGAGGACCTGCACCCCGGCACGCAGGGCGACCAGCTCGCCGGTTGCACCGCCGCAGAGGCGCTGGACTGCGTGGTCAACCTGGCCGGGCTCCACGGCCCGCGCTGGTGCGACCCGGCCCTGCTGGAGCTGGACTGGCTGCACCGCACCGGCCCGGAGGACGGCGAAGGGGTGACCGGCGCGCTGGCCCCGGCCACTGAGATCTTCATCGACCGCTTCGCGGACCGGCTGGCCGCCGAGGACAGGGCGACCCT
This sequence comes from Actinomadura sp. NPDC000600, assembly GCF_040492135.1. Classification (NCBI taxonomy): domain Bacteria; kingdom Bacillati; phylum Actinomycetota; class Actinomycetes; order Streptosporangiales; family Thermomonosporaceae; genus Actinomadura; species Actinomadura sp. NPDC000600. Next base: position 63,475 of record NZ_JBEUPD010000012.1, on the reverse strand, counting down.
GCGGGCCGTCGCCGTCCGCGCCGGACGGTGGATCACGGCGCGGCCGGAGCGCTTCGCCCTCGTCCACGGCGACTACGCGGCCGGCGGCGGAACCGGGGTCGCCGCGGTCGACTGGCAGACCCTCACCGTCGGCCTGCCCGCCCGCGATCTCGCCTACTTCCTGGGAACCGGCCTCACCGTCGCCGACCGCCGGACCCACGAGCGCGATCTGGTCGCCGCCTACCATCGCGCTCTGGTCGGCCACGGCGTCACCGGCTACTCCCTGGAGCAGTGCTGGGACGACTACGCCTTCGCCTTCCTTCAAGGCCCACTGATCACCGTGCTCGGCTGCGCCTACGGAACTCCCACCGAACGCGGCGACGAGATGTTCCTCGCCATGGCCGCCCGCTCCTGCGCCGCGATCCGCGATCACGGCTCCCTCGGCAAGGTTCCCTGACCCGTCCGCCGAGGCGGAACACGCCCTCGCCGCTGACCGGTCCTAAGCGGGCCTGCCCATGTCGATCCAGCGCTGGAGCTTCTCCACGTCCGCCTCGGGCCACGTGCCGTCGCAGGGCATGTCGCCGGCCACCAGGGAGACCATGATGGCGTCGGCGTGCTTGGCGACATCGGCGTGGTCGAACAGGTCGAAGTAGCTCAGCATCGCGTTGCGGTCCTTCGTCCGGAACAAGGGCTTGATGTCCTGCTCGAAGCTGAGCTTGTCGTCCTGCGTGGGGGATGGCATGTCCTGCGCTCCATTCGCGGAATGGCGGGATCGGTCTCCTGGAAAGACCGGTCAGCTCCCTGATCCGTGACAGGCCTCGCGCAGATGCGGACGAACGCGCGATTTCCGCTGGAGCTGTCACAGGCGAGGCGGATCGGCTGTCTCTGGCTGGTGACCGGGCGGCGACGGACCCCCGGTGAACGGCGTGACTGGAGGGACAGTGACGACCAACGACGGCACCGGCACAGGCCGCGCCGGACGGCCTCTTCCCGCGCGGGTGCGGCCATGAGCAAGACCACCCTGAACTGGGAGGAGGCGGCGGCATGCCGATCGCTCGATCCCGAGCTGTTCTTCCCCGTGGCGGAGGAGAACGTCTACGCGACACAGATCGCGGCGATCCGCCGGCTCTGCGCCGCCTGCCCCGCCAGGAGCCGCTGCCTTGAATGGGCCCTGACCACGGGCGAGCCGCATGGCATCTGGGCCGGTACCACCCCGGCCGAGCGCCGCCGCCTCCGAGCGGCCCGGAGGGTGTCCCGTCCCACGGACGACCCTGCTCACCTTCGCGCCCGGGAAGCCGATGCCGCATGACCGGCCGGGCATAGCCCCAGCCAGGAAGACCATGGCGGACGCGTTCGGCGCCTACGCACCGGCGTTCCGCGCGCCGGTGACCGGGCCGAGCGGCGCCGGTCGCCGACGCCTTCGCCGTGGTCCGTTTCTTCGCGGATCGGGCGGCGCCGCGGGGCTGGCATCGCCCATGACCTGCGGGTACCGTCGGCGGCGAGGAGCCGCCCGGTTCAGTGCGGCCGCAGGACCGGCCGACGACGGCCGGGCGGTCGGCGCGCTCGCCTCGGGGCCGCCCCAGGGGCCGCCGACCCTGGGCTCGTGGAATTGGTGCGGGCGACCTTTCTGGGTCACGATAAGGCGTCCCGATATGCGGTCGAACGGGTCCGGGCGCGCGACGAAGGCGGTAACGGTGGAACAACGCAGGCACGGCGCGGGCCACGGGGAGAACGCCGCGCTGCTTGGGCGGGAACCCGAGCGCGCCGTCGTCGACCGGTTGCTCGCGGCCGTCGACACCGGCGAGAGCCGCGTGCTCGTGGTGCACGGCGTGCCGGGAGTCGGGAAGTCGGCGCTGCTCGGGTACGCGGAGAAGGCGGCGACGGGCATGCAGGTGCTGCGCGCGTCCGGCGTCGAGTCGGAGATGGAGCTGCCGTTCGCCACGCTGCACCAGTTGTGCGCGCCGCTGCTGGACCGGCTGCCGCACCTTCCCGCGCCGCAGCGCGCCGCGCTCGAGACGGTGTTCGGTATCCGGGCGGACGCGCCGCCCGAGCGGTTCCTGGTCGGGCTCGCGGTGCTCAGCCTGCTGTCGGACGCGTCGGGGGAGCGTCCGCTGCTCTGCGTGGTCGACGACGCTCAGTGGGTGGACCAGGCGTCGCTGCAGGTCCTCGGCTTCGTGGCCCGGCGGCTGCTGGCGGAGTCGGTCGTCCTCCTGTTCGGAGCGCGGGAGCGCTCCCAGGACTTGCTCGGGCTTCCCGAGATGGAGGTCGCCGGCCTCCGGGACGCCGACGCCCACGCCCTGCTGGACTCGGTCACGTACGGGCGTCTCGACCAGCGCGTCCGCGAGCGGATCGTCACCGAGACCAGGGGCAACCCGCTGGCCCTGCTGGAGCTGCCGCGCGGGCTGACCGTGACGCAGATGGCGGGCGGGTTCGGTCTCCTGCGCTCGGACACGCTGCCCGGCCGGATCGAGCAGAGCTTCCTGGCCCGGATCCGCGGCCTGCCCGACCAGGCGCGGCTGCTCCTGCTGATCGCCGCGGCCGAGCCGGTCGGCGACCCCACCCTGGTGTGGGGCGCGGCGGCCCGGCTCGGCGTGACGCCGGCGGAGGCGCTCGCCGACGGCACGCGGGAATGGCTGTCGCTGGACGCGCGCGTGACGTTCCGCCATCCGCTCGTGCGGTCGGCGGTGTACCGGTCGGCGTCGAAGGAGGACCTCCGGGCGGTGCACCTGGCGCTGGCGGAGGTCACCGACCCGAAGGTCGACCCCGACCGCCGTGCCTGGCACCTCGCGGCCGCGGCGCCCGCGCCGGACGAGTCCGTCGCCGCGGAACTGGAGCGGTCCGCCGACCGGGCGCAGGCGCGCGGCGGGCTGGCCGCCTCCGCGGCGTTCCTGCAGCGGTGCGTCGCGCTGACCGTCGACCCGTCGCGGCGCGCCGAGCGCGCGGTGGCCGCCGCCGAGGCCACCCTCCAGGCCGGCGACCTCGACACCGCGCGCCGGTTCGCCGACATCGCCGACCGCAACGCCCGCGACGAGTTCCAGCGCGTCCGGGCGCACCTGGTCAGGAGCCGGATCACCTTCGCGGCCGGGCTCGACCAGGAGGCGCCGCCGCTGCTGCTGTCGGCCGCGCGGCGGCTGGAGCCGTTCGACATGGACCTCGCGCGCGAGACCTACCTGATCGCGTGGGGCGCCGCGGCGCTGATCGCCGCGCACTCCGACAGCCTCATGGCGATCTCGAAGGCGGTGAAGGCGCTTCCGGCCCCGGCGGGCCCCCCGCACGCCCTCGACCTCGTGCTGGAAGGCTACGCGCTGCTGGTCACCGAGGGCCGTGCAGCCGCCGCCCCGGCGCTGCGGCGGGCGCTGGCCGCGCTCGCGGACCTGCCGGTGGGCGAGGTCCTGAAATGGGGCTGGGTGGCCAACGGCGTCAGCGCCGCGGCCTGGGACGACCGGGCGATGCGCGTCCTCGTCGGCCGGGTCGTCGAGGGGGTGCGCGCCGCCGGCGCCCTGACCGAGCTGCCGTTCTGCCTGACCTCGCTCGGGATCGCCATCGCCTGGACCGGGGACTTCACCGCCGCCGCCGCGGTCGTCGCGGAGATCGAGGACGTCTCCGCGGCGACCGGGGTGCCCATCGCGCCGCACGTCGAGCTGCGGCTGAACGCGCTGCGCGGCCGGGAGGCCGAGGCCGAGGCGCTGATCGCCGCCACGATCGAGGAGGTCGGCGCCGGCGGCCAGCTGATGGGCGTCACGGTCGCCCAGTGGGCGGCGGCGGTGCTCTACAACGGTCTCGGCCGCTACCGGCAGGCGGTGGCGGCGGCCCAGGTCTGCACCCGGATGGCCGAGCTGTGGGTGTCGGTCTGGGCGCTGCCCGAACTGGTCGAGGCGGCGGTGCGGGCCGGTGAGGACGAGATCGCACGGGCGGCGCTGGACGACCTGGCGGACGCCGCGGAGCCGTCCGGCACGGACTGGGCGCTCGGCGTGCTCGCCCGGTCCCGGGCCCTGCTCAGCGACGGGGCGGCCGCGGAGGAGCTCCACCGCGAGGCGGTCGAGCGGCTGGGCCGCACGGAGCTGCGCCCGGAGCTCGCGCGCGCCCACCTGCTGTACGGAGAGTTCCTGCGCCGGAACCGCAGGCAGGTCGAGGCGCGTGAGCGGCTGCGGACCGCGTACGACATGTTCGCGGCGATGGGCATGGAGGCGTTCGCCGAACGGGCCCACCGCGAGCTGCTCGCCACGGGGGAGAGCGTCCGCAAGCGCGCGGTCGACGTCTCGTCCAGCGAGGAGCTGACGCCGCAGGAGCGGCAGATCGCGCTGCTGGTGCGGGAGGGGCTGACCAATCCGGAGATCGGCACCCGGCTCTTCATCAGCCCGCGCACGGTCGAGTGGCACCTGCGCAAGGTCTTCACGAAGCTGTCGATCACATCCCGCAGGCAGCTGCGCGACGTCCTGCCGCCCACCGAGCACGCTCTGACCGCGAGGTGAGGCGCCGGCGAGGGACGAGAGCGCGGCGGGCGCGGGGCTGACGCCGCAGGAGCGGCAGATCGCGCTGCTCGTGCGGGACGGCCCGTCCAACCCGGAGGTCGGCTCTCGCCTCTTCCTGAGCCCCCGCACCGTCGAGTGGCACCTCCGGAAGGTCTTCGCCAAGCTCGGGATCAGCTCCCGCAGGCAGCTCGCCGACGCCCTGCCCCGCGGGGAGTTCCGCACGGGGCCGGGCTGACCGCCGCTCCCTGGTCCCGGCCGACCAGGGAGACACCCTGGTGCGGCCCGGCGGCGGCCGCCGCGAGGCTTGCGATGTCGGCGGCCACGCCGCACGCAGCCCGGGAACGCCTGGACCCTCGGTCACCGCGCCTCCCGTGATCGCGGAAGGGAATGAGGCAGTCATGTCCGATCAGCCGCTGGACGGAGCCGTCGCGCTCGTCACGGGCGCCAGCAGCGGGATAGGCGCCGCGACCGCGCGCCGCCTGGCCCGGGAGGGCGCGGCGGTCGCCCTGGTCGCCCGCCGCCGCGACCGCCTGCGGGAGGTCGCGAGCGGCATCGCGGCGGCGGGCGGGCACGCCGTCGCGGTGGAGGCCGACATCACCGAGCCGGACCGCGCGGAGGGCGCGGTGCAGGAGACGCTGGACCGGCTCGGGCGCCTGGACATCCTGGTCAACAACGCCGGGATCAGGCTCCTCAGCTCGGCGCTGCACACGGCCGTCGAGGAGTGGGACCGGATGGTCGCGCTCAACGTGGCGGCGCTGCTGCACATCACGCACGCCGCCGTCCCGCACCTGATCTACGCGGCGTCGACGTCGCCGCGGCAGACGGCGGACGTGGTGAACGTCGGCTCCGCGGCCGCCCGGGCCGCCCGGCCGTCGAGCAGCGTCTACAGCCTGACCAAGTCCGGGCTGAGCGCGTTCAGCGAGTCGCTCCGCCGGGAACTGCTCGGCGAGCGGGTCCGGGTCAGCGTCGTGGAGCCCGGCGCCGTCGACACCGAGCTGGTGGACCACCTCAACGAGACCACCCGGGACGCGGCCCGCCGGCAGCTCGCCGGCATGGAGGCGCTGCGGCCGGAGGACGTCGCGGACGCCATCGGCTACATCGTCACGCGGGAGCGGCGGGTCGCCGTCAGCCAGATGCTTGTCCGCGCCGGGGACCAGACCTGGTGACCGCGTCCGCCAGGCGTTCGGCCGCGGTGGCGCGGCCCGCTTCGAAGGCCGCGTGCAGCAGGGCGCCGTCGGACTCCAGGCGGCTGATGCGCGGCGAGTCCTCCGGCGGGCGGATCGACAGCACGGCGGGCTTGTCGTGGTCCTGGTCGGCGTCGTACCCGGCGAGGAGCAGGTCCGCCTCCGCCAGCCGGGTGTCGCGGGCGAGGAAGGTGGCCTTGAGTTCCGCGGTGTAGCGGCGGAGCCCGACGTTGGCGAGCAGCCGGGAGCCGAACGAGGGGGCCTGACGCTCGGGCGCCCGGTCGCTCAGCCTGCGCGAGCGGAGGACCAGGACGTGGGTCGCCCCGTCCCGCAGTGCCTGGCCGAAGGGGATCGCCTCGGCGACCCCGGCGTCGTAGTAGAGCCCGGGTCCGATGGCGACCGGGCGTCCCGCCAGCAGGGGCAGCGCCGCGCTGGCCCGCAGCGCCAGCCGGAGCGCGCGCTCGTCGACGAGGGCGGCGTGCAGGTCCACCGGGCCGCCGGTGACGACGTCGGTGGCCAGGGGATGGAACTCGACGGGGTTTGCCAGCACCGAGGCGTAGTCCAGCGGGAACCGGCGGATGTAGACCTCCTCGACGAGCTGCTCGACGTTCACGATCGGACGGCCCCGCAGCAGGTTGCGCTTGCGGATGAGCGTCCGGGCGAAGACGGGGTCGGTCCAGCCGCGCACCCCCTCGGGAGTGGAGCTGAGCAGCCAGGCCGCCGAGATCGCGCCCGCCGACGAGCCGTACACGGTGTCGAACAGCGGCAGCAGCCCGAGCTCGTGGACGGCCAGGGCCATGCCCGCCGAAACTGTGCCGCGCATCCCGCCGCCCTCGATGGCCAGCGCCACGCGGTGCCCGTCCTCCCGGGCACCCGGCCGGCTGCCCGCGGCGGCCCGTTCGGCAAGGACCGACAGCAGCCGGTGCCGGGTCTCGACCCGTCCCACGTTTCCTCCTCTGTGCGGCGGGCGCCGTGCTCGGGCGCTCCCGCCGAAGGTCATCGTGCCGCCCGCACGCCGGGCAGGTCCAGCGCGATGACGATGATCACACCTCCGGCCGAAGGCGAGGACGGGCCCGCCCGGACGGCCGGACGTCCGCGGCGGGGCGGCGCCGGAAGGGTTCATCTCGCCGTGGCGATTCGGTGGGAAGGGTGTCGGAGGACCCATTTCGGGGCGGGCCGCCGACATAGGATCGGGGGATTCGGGGCGGATGGGGAAAGGGTCGTTCTTTGGGGCTGGGCGGCGGCGCCGGTGAATTTCCGGTGGCATTGCGGGGGAGATACCGGCCGGTTCGGATCGAGGCGGTCGGCGCCGAGTCCGTCGTCCACCTGGCGGAGCCGCTGGGCGGCGGGTGCGCGGGCGCCGACCTGGTCGTCGTCAAGGTGCACCGGGAGTCCCGGCTGGAGACCGACCAGCTCGTCGTGCTGGGGCGGCTGGAGGCGACCCGGCACGTCCCCCGGATCCACGACTACGGGAACGTCACCGTGGACGGCGCCGAGGTCGGCTGGATGGCGCAGGAGTACTGCGCGCACGGTTCGCTGGACGCGCTGATCCGGGACGCCCTCCCGCTCGGCGATGCGGAACTGCGGGCGATCGTCGCCGAACTCGCCGAATGCCTGAACTTCTGGCTCGGCGCCATGGGACTGACGCACACGGACGTGAAACCGGCCAACATCCTGGTGCGGTCCCGGAACCCCTACGAACTGCTGATCGGCGACTTCGGGGGCATCGCCCGCAACGTCCGGGTCCACGGGCGCGATCCGGGCGGGCTGCTGACCACCTGGGCCTACGCGGCGCCCGAGACCGCCCGGGGCCGCCGCGGCGCTCCGGCCGCCTGGTGGGCCCTCGGGATCATCGCCTACCAGCTGCTCCTCGGGCGGACGCCGTACGAGGGGACGCCGTCCGCGCGGGTGCGGGAGCTGCTGCGCGCCGGGCGGCGGCCCGCGCTGGACGCCGTGACCGACCCGGAGTGGCGGCGGCTGATCGACGGGCTGCTCGTCGTCGACCCGGCGCGGCGCTGGACGTACGAGCACGTGGTGGCGTGGGTCGCCGACGAGCACCGGCCGCCGCGGTTCAACGGCCGCACCTACCGGGACGTCCGCGGCCTCGCCGACGACCTGGAGCGGAACTGGCGGGACGGCGCCGCCTGGCTGGCCGGCAACGGCGGACGGCTGGCCGACTGGCTCGTCCGGCAGGGCGCCGACCCCGCCGACGTCCGGTACCTGCGCGGGCTGGGCGGCGACCGGGCGCGGCGGGCGCTGATCAGGCTCACCGCGCAGGTCATCCCGGACGTGACGCCGCGCTACGAGGGCCGTCCGATCGACGCGCCGGGGCTGCTCGGGCTCGCCCGGGGCGGCCCCGCCGACCGGGAGCTGCTGCGGGAGGTCGTGGACGGCGGCGTGCTGGCCGACGCGGCCCGGCACCGCTGCGGGCATCCCGGCTGCCGGGGGCGCTGCGCCGTCCTGGACCGGGTGCACGCGGACGTCCCGGAGATCGTCGCGCGGGCGGAGGGGAAGCTGAGCTGGCTGCGCGGCCGGGTCCTGCGGAGCCGTGCGGGCCGGCCGCCGGCGGAGCTGCCGTCGGAGCGGGAGTGGCCGATGCTGTGGGCGTGGGCGGCGGAGCTCACGCTGCTCGCCGACGCCGCGGAGCGGGCCCGCGCGCTCGCCGCGGCCGTGCCCCGCGAGGTCCCGTGGTGGCCGGACCGGCTGCGGCTCGCCGAAGCGGCCGACCCCGCCACCGTGGAGGGTCGCGCCGACCTCGTGGTGGCGCAGCTCCTCGCCCCGCATGCCTGGCGTGCGGCGGGCCCGCAGCGGAGCTGACCCGCCGCCCAGGCCCCAAGCCGGGCCCGGAGGCTCGGCTCCGCCGCGGGGCCGCAGCGGAGCCGAGCACCCGCCCGGCGTCGAGCGGGCGCCCGGAGGCTCACAGGTACTGGCCGGGCTCCTCGGTGTCGATCCGGGGGATCAGCCCGGTGGCGCTGAACAGCGACAGCAGCGGGCGCAGCACCCGCGTCGGGCGGAAGTTCCGGTGCGGGAACACCCCCTCCTCCGGGATCGGCGGCACGCCCGACGCGGACGCGAAGTGGAGGGACGTGGGCGAGCCCGAGTGGAACGGGGCGAGCCACAGTTCGGCGTCGTGCCGGTGCAGGAACGCGTAGGCGGCCTCGTTCTCGTCCTCGACGGTGCGCAGGTCGCCGAGCACCGTCTCGTCGTCCCGCGCGAGCCAGTGCGCGACGGTGCCGTCCACCTCGGCCAGCATGTCAGACTTGGCGACGACGATGGCGCCGGGCGGCAGCAGGCCGTCGCTCGCCTGCCGTGTGTGCAGCAACTGGGTGATCGCGTGCGTGAAGCCGGGGTCGGGCACCCACGGGTTCCAGTCGTCGCCCGTGCGGAGCTGCTGGCCGTCCGCGACGTAGAGGATCGCGTCGGCGAGGCTGAGGAACGGCGTCTCCCCGTACTCGTAACGGTGGTAGTGCTCGCCGGGGACGTCGAAGAACCCGACCGCGTGGGTCCGCCCGGTGTACTCGCTGGACACGCGCAGCGCGTAGACGAACTCGGCCCGCGCGGAGCGGCGTGTGGCGGGCAGGACCTGGCGCTGCTCCAGGAACGGCCGGATCCGCTCCTCGTAGAACCGCTGCCGCAGGTGCCCGTCGAGCGGCTCGATGCGCAGCTCGGGCGCGAGCATGGACTTGCGCCGTTCCAGCTGCGCGATCATCGCGGTGAGCAGGTGGGTCTTGCCGGCCGCGCTGGCGCCGACCAGCCCGATGATGAGCGGGTCGAGGTCGCCGTAGTCGGCCGGGAGGAAGTGCGGGTCGCCGTCGCCGTGGCACTGCCGCATCGCGCCGAGCGTCCGGTGCCGCCAGCGGACCTCCGGCTCGTCCGGCGCCCGCGTCAGCACCTCCGGCCCTTCGGGGGTGTTCCTGACGAGCGGGACCTCGCCGTAGTCGGACCAGTCGAGGTGGTTCAGGCAGTACGGGCAGAGCGTGCGGGCGCGCGGGTCCGGGCCGGGGTAGGCGGCGGGGCCGGGCTGCCAGGGCGGGGCGATCATGTCACAACACCACCAGGAGGACGAGGACGACCAGGACGAACACCACGGGCCACACCAGCGCGGGGTGCGGCGTGCGCCTGCCGTCGTCGCCGACGCGGAAGGGGAAGTCGCGGGGCAGGGAGGGGACGCCGATCCGCTCCGCGGTGTCCGGCCGCCCGGTTCCCGGCCCCAGGCCCCGTCCCGTGCCCGGCGCAGGAGGCAGCGGGGGCGCGGCTCCCCTGGACGGGTGCGCGGGCGCGCCGTGCCTCCGCTGGCCGAGCCACTGCTTCTCCCTCCGGTAGTTCTCGATGGCGCGCGCGGCGCCGCTTGCCGCCGGGGGCGCCGGCGGGGGCACGGGCGGAGACGGCGGCTTCGGCGCGGCCCGTTCCGCCGTCCCGGCCTGGCCGGTGCTCGTGTTCCGTCCGGCCTGCGACGCATGGGCTGGGGCGTGGATCTCTACGGTGCGCGTGTCGTCGTCCTCGGGGACGTCCTGCTCGGTGGGGGAGTCCTGCCCGGCGGACGCGTCCCGCTCCGTCGTGTCGCCGGAGACGGGCCAGCCGTCCATGCGGGCCAGCACCTCCACGGCCGTCGGGACCTCCTCGTCGAAGACGGGACGCAGCACCATGCCGAGGTCGGGGTGGTGCCGGATCAGCCAGCTCAGCTCACTCGCGTCGGCCGGTCCCGCGCCGTCCGGCCCGAACGAGGACACCTCGCCCGACGCGAGCCAGAACAGCAGCCCCGCCGCCGCGCGCACGTCCCGTGCCGCCCGGAGGTCGTCGGGCTGGCCGACCGCGTTGCCCAGGTCGGCGATCTGCAGCCGCCTGCCGTCCCACAGGAGCATCCCGGGGGACAGCTCGCCCAGCGCGTAGGCGTTGTCCGCCAGCACCCGGAGCGCGGTGAACAGGTCGTGGGCCGGCTGCCGCAGCCGCTCCGCGGTGAGCGGGGAGGTCCCGGCGAGCGGACGGCCGCGCCGCGTCTGCACCAGCCGGGCCGGGCCGTCGGGGGAGTCGACGTCGAAGCCGAGCAGCGTCCCGAACTGGTCGGCGCGCACGTCCTCCATACGGAGGCCGCCCCAGACGGCGACCTCGTTGCTCAGCGCGCGCTTCCCCGTGGCGCCGGTGGCGACCTTGTAGACGCACTCGACCTCGGCGCCGCCCGCGGGCCGGACCGTTCCGTAGTGGCTTCTGTAGCGGGCGCCGACGCGGCTCCCCTGGTCGAGGGTCAGCGCGAACTCGACGCGTCCCGCGCCGGACGGCGTTTCGAGCAGTGCGGTTTCGGTGGTCACCCCGTCACGTCCCTGTGTCGATCGATCTGGGATCAGTTCTGGTAGAAGAAGACGACGAGCTGGACGGAGCCGTCGCCCTCCCCGCCCGTCCACGCGGCCCGGTAGATCGCCTCGCGGAACCGGGGGTTGCCGGACTTGATGGCCTTGGCGGCGTTCCTGCCGAGGGTGACGCCGCTGCCGGTGTCGTTCCGCGCGCCGTAGGCGAGGAAGAAACCGACCTGGAGCCTCTGCCGGAGCTGCTCCGTGCAGGCGGCGCGGGGCCCCTCGCGCCGCATCTCGTCCCCGTACAGCCAGGACGGGTGCTCGCCGCGCAGCGCCTCGTCGACCTTCTTCAGCAGGTCGGCGCGGGCCCCGCCGGAGCCGGAGAGCAGCCCCCCGGCCTGCACCGGGATCAGGAAGTCGCAGAAGTCCTGGCCGAGGACGCGCGGACCGGACGGCCGCGGCTTCCTCTGCTCCGGCAGGCCGGTGGTGAGCTGCGCGCGCGGCTGCACCGCCATGGCGACGAGGAACAGCACGAGCATCAGGTCGGCGAACAGCCACCCGGCGAGGTGCGCCGCGCCGAACCGGGAGGTCCGCCGTCCCCGCCGGGACGCGCGCCTCCCCGCGGGCCCCGTCACCGGTGCGCACCGCCGTCGTGCCGCACGTAGGCGACGAACTCGCGGGTGTCGTCGACGAGGTACTCCAGCTGCTCGAGCGCCTTCGACAGCCGGTCGGTGCCGGCGGACAGCCGGGTGACCGCGTCGGCGAGCACCGCGTTGCCGGCGTCCTGGTAGTGCTGCGCGGCTTCGGCGTGGTCGGTGGTGGCGAGCGTCGCCCGCTCCACCTGCGTCACCATGGCGGCCAGTTCGGCGCGCAGCTCGCGCTGCCCGGCCGCGATGTCGCCCTGCAGCTCCCGGAAGCGCTCCAGCGTCTCGGCGGGCGCCTGCATGCCCGCGATCGCCCGTTCCAGCGACTCGGCCTTGTCGATCCAGGTCTGGACGGCCTCCTCGATCCGCTTGCCGGTGCTGCCCTCCAGCGCCGCGCGGACGTCCTCGGCGGTGGCCGCGAGGCGGCCGATCAGCCCGCCCACGCTGGTCTCCATCCGCCGCACGAGCGCCTGGAGGTCCCGGTAGGTGACCCGGTCGTCCCGGGAGCCGGACAGCAGGTGCGACGCGAGCGCCACGTCCTGCGCGATCTGCACGCGCTCGGCCTCGTAGCGCGGACGGTCGAGAAGGTTCTCGCAGGTGGTGACGAGGGCGGTGAACCCGATGACGACGAGGACGGCGAGGACGACCCACCACGCGGTCTCCGACAGCGGCGCGAAATCCTGGACGCCGCGCCGGATGTGGTCGGGGTCGAACGAGCCGGCCTGCCAGCCGAGCAGGAACGAGCCCTCGCTGTGGGCCCGGCCGTAGGCGTTCAGGGCGTCGTGCAGCTTCCACCAGGTGACGACGATCGGTGCGAAGACCAGCACGTTCTGGAAGAGCCGGCCCCAGAACAGCGCGATCTCCAGCGACCGGCGCGGCGCCGGGTCGGGCAGCAGCGCGTCCGCCGGGTAGGCGGTGACGAGGTCGACGCCGGCCGGCGGCGGCCCGCCCGCCGGGTCGAGGTCGTCGGCGAGGCGTTTCAGCAGCGCGGGGCCGCTGGCGGCGTCCCCGGGGGAGTCCCGCAGCGCCCGGTCGGCGTACCGGTGGAACCGCGTGCTGATGCCTCTGAGGATGTCGTCGGAGGTGAGGGGCTCGGTCGGGCTGATCGTCTCTCCAGGCGCCATCAGGGGGTCTTTCCAGTCGTCGGTTGCGGGGACCGGCCGCCGCCGGCCGGCGTCCCGCCCTCGGCGGCGGGCGACTCGGCGCCGGCCGCCGGGGAGGTGGACGTCGGGGAGGCGGACGGCGAGACGGTGACGGTCACGGTCGGGGCGACCCGCCGCGGCGGCGGGGCCTCGTCCGAGCCGCCGAACAACCAGAGGCCGAGCAGGACGGCGACCCCGAGGCCGAGCACCGCGATCGCCCACTCCTGGACGGTGCGGCCGGTGATCCAGGCGACGACCGGGTGCCGGCCGTCGCCCGGCAGCTCCCGCTCGGAGTCGGACGGGAAGTGGTCGCGGCGCGGGGCCGGCGGGTCGAACGCGAAGTGTTGCGGCGGGATCGACTGCTCGGGGAACGCGGAAGCGGCGCGGGCCGGGCCGCCCCCGACGGGCTGCCCCTGGGGCGCGCCCTGCGGCTGCGGCAGGGCGCCGCGCGCCGGTTCGGCGGGGGTCCTCGCGGCGGTCCGCGCCTCGGCGGCCCGGTGCGGCCCGCGCAGCGCGAACTCGACGGTCTCGGACGGCAGCCCGAGGTCGGCCGCGTGCCGGTGGGCCGCGTGCAGGAGGGCGGGCACGACCGCGTCCCGCGCCGCGTGGGCGACCACGGCCAGCAGGAACGGCCCCGTGCCGCCGTCCCGCACGAGTTCGTCCACCTCCGCCCGCGTGAGGCCGCCGCCGTCCGCCCGGTCCCCGGCCTGGTAGACGGCCTTGAGCAGGTACGAGTACGCGTCGAACCGCGTCCCGGGCTCGTCGGGCCACGCCTCTTCCACCAGGCCGGCCAGGAACCGCTCGGCCAGGGCGGCCTCGCGGATCGCGCGCTGCTCGGCGGGCGTGGCCGCACGCTTGCGCAGCACCTGGCCCACGGCCCCGAGGAGGCTCGGCTGCCCGGACTGCTCGGCCAGCCCCCGGACGAGGTCGGCGCTGGACATGACGCCGAGCATGTCCTCCAGCACCGGCGCCGGGGCCTTCCGGCGGCGCGCCTGCGCGACGAGCTGGAAGACGTGGGCGCGGTCGCCCGCGAGCACCTCGGCGAGGGCCGCCCACGGCCGGAACTGCGTCGCCTCCGCGTCGGCGGGCAGCGCGCCGAGCACCGGGGCCAGGTCCGTGACGGGGTGGCCGTACGCCAGGTGCAGGACGTTCCGGTACAGCTCGTTCTCGTCCTCCGGGCGCAGGCCGCAGCGCGAGACGATCTCGTGGATCGTCTCGTGGAACATCTCGGTCTCGCGCATCAGCGCGCGGACGTCCTCGTCGCCGCGGCGGTCGCCGCGGCTCCACTGCCGGTGCGCGGTGCGCAGGAAGTGCAGGGCGGCGCTCACGTGCTCGCTCGGTGCCAGCACCCTGCTCCACCCCAGCAGGTCGGCCGCCTTCATGCCGGGCAGGAGCCGGGCGAAGGTGTCGTCGGAGGCGGGGTCGATGCCCGCGTCGACCGCGAAGTACACGGCGCTGTAGCGGTCCGCCGAGGTGGCCTCGGGCAGCCCGGCGTACCAGTTCGCGAGGACGCGGCCCGCCTCCGGCGCCGTGAGGCCCATCCGGCGAGCGGCCTGCAGCAGCTGTTCGGCGGCCTCGCGGTCCTTCCCTGCCTCCGCCAGGTACCGGGCGGCGGCGACCTGCCGGAGCGTGCGGGCGGCCTCGGTCAGCCCGTGCGGGTTCGCCTCCGTCCAGCGCAGCAGCCGCTCGGTGAGCCACTCCATGCCGGCGTTCCGCAGATGGGCGCGCAGTTGCTCCTGCGCGTCAGGGCCGTTCAGGTAGTGGCGCGCGCGCTCGTCCAGCTTGCCCGCTATCGCCCGGTCGACGAGTTCGAGGACGCCGGTGGCCCGCTGGTGCTCCGCCTCCACCCAGTCCGCGAGCGCCGCGGCGGTCGTCAGCGGCGCGCGCGGCCGGGTCAGCGAACCCGGCGGCAGGTCGGCGAGGAGCCCGGCCACCCGGGCGGCACCGGGTTCGGCGCCGCCCGCGGTCGTCAGCGGCGTCCGCCCGTTCCTGGCGTCGGGCAGGCCGACCGCCAGCAGCCGGGGCCGCAGCTCGGGACGGGTGACCTGCGCGCCCAGCAGCATCGTCAGCGGGGTCGTCCCGGCCACCCCGTCCAACCGGCGCACGAGCCCGGCGGCCAGGCCGACGTCGTCCGGGGAGATGTCGGCCAGGTACGAGTCGCAGGGCGCGGCGAGCACCCCGGCGAGCAGGCCGGCCAGCGCGTCGCGGGGCGCGGCCGGCTCGTCCAGCCCGGCCCGGGCGTGGGTCCGCAGCGCGGTCGCGTCGAGCGGTTCGAGGTCGGAGGGCGTCCCGTCGAGCCGCTCCGGCGTGCTCCACCCCGGCCAGCGGTGCAGCCCGAGCACCAGGGCGGCGTTCACCACCGACGCCGGGCCGACGAGCGCGTGCACGAGCTGGGAGGGCCGGCCGTTCGGGTCGCGGGCCGGGACCAGCCGCAGCGCGGCGCCGTGCTCGCCCCGCCGGCCGAACCGCAGCGCGCCGAGCGCCGCGCACTCGGCCAGGCCGGACAGCCACTGCCCGACGGCGACGTCGCCGCCGGCCAGCCGCTCGTTCCACACGCGCAGCCCGTCGGCGTCGAGGGACGTCGCGACCGGGCCGAGGCCGCGGCCGCCGGCCAGCAGCCGGTCCGACCAGGCGAAGACGATCTGGTCGACGCGGTCGGACGCGGGAAGGGGACCGGTGGTCATGACGCCGCCCCCGCCCGGTCCGCGGACGCGTCGAGCACCCCGCGCGGCAGCACGCCCTTCATCGCGAGCAGCGACAGCAGCGGCCGCAGCACCCGCTGCCGCCGGAACGACTGCTCGGGGTACTCGCCGCTCTCCAGGTCGACGCCGACGCCGGTCGCCGACGCGAAGTGCAGGGTCGCGTCCTCGCACTTCTGGACCGGGACGAGCCACGACCCCGCGCCGCGCGAGCGCAGCAGGGCGTAGGCGTCCTCGGACTCCTGCTCGACCGTGCCGAGTTCGAGGTCGTCCCGGCGGTCGAGCCACCGGTCGACCTCCTTGAACGCGCGCAGCGTGTCCGACTTGGCGATCACCAGCGCGGCGGGCAGCGGCAGGAACTCCAGGCCCTGCCCGGCGCGGACGTGGTCGATGTGGCTGAGCACCGCGGTGAACCCCGGGTCGCCGGTGTGCCGGCCGTGCCGGACGTCCAGCTCGGTGCCGTCCGCCACGAAGATCAGCCCGTCCGCGATGCTCATGAACGGGGTGTCGTCGCGGGTGTGGCCCTGGCTGAAGATCTCCCCCGGCACGTCGAAGACCAGCAGCGCGTACTGCTCGCCGGTGTGCCCGCTGGTGATCCGGTAGGCGCAGGTGAACTCCGGGCTCAGCGCCCGGCGGGTGACCGGCAGCGGCTTGCGGTCGCGCAGCAGGTCGAACCGGTTCCTGGCGAACAGCTCCCGCTGCAGCCGCGGGTCGAGCGGCAGCACGTCCAGCCGGTGCGAGATCTTCAGCGCGGCCTGGTCGAGATCCTCGGTCATCGCCGCGAGCAGGTGCGACTTGCCCGACCCGGACGTGCCGACCATCCCGACGATCAGGACGGTCATGCCGCCGAGCGACGCGGGCACGAAGTGGTCCTTGCCGGTGGCCTCGCAGACCCGCCAGGCGTGCATCGTCCGGGTGCGCCAGCGGACGTCGCCCTCGCCGGGCTCCCGGGTCAGCGCGATCTCGTCGCCGTCCACGGTGCGGTCGACGAGCGGGGCGGTGTTCCAGTCGAACTCGCTCAGGCAGTACGGGCACACCATGGTGCGGTCGGGGCCGTCCGGCGGGCCGGGCACGCGGGGCCGGTGCGGGGACGCCGGGCCGAGGTCCTCGCCCATCACCGTCTCGGGGCGCGGCTCGTACGGGGGGTCGGCGGGCCAGTCGCCGGCCGTGCCCTCGGCCGCGGTGCCCTCGGCCGCCATGGCTCCCGCCGCCGTGGCGCCGGCGAGCGCGTCGCCGGGCGCGGCGCCGTTCGGCCGGGCGTCCAGGCCCGGGGGCGCGACCTGGGCCAGGTTCAGCTCCAGGTCCGTGTTCGCGGCGGGCATCGGGAAGGGCGGCCCGTCGAGCTTCGGCGGAAGCTTGGGCCTGGGCGGTTCGGGGTCGCTCACGTTCACCTCACGAGCAGGACGGCGCTGACGATCAGGGCCACGGCAAGGACCCCGAGGAGGAGGAAGAGCAGCGGGCCGTGCCCGCCGGCGGGGGGCGTCCCGTCCGCTGCCGGGAGCCGGGCCGGCCGGGGCGGCGCGACGGGCCCCTCCGGGGCCTGCGCCCGCGGCGGCTCGGCCGCGATCCGGCGGCTCTCGCGGAACTCCCGCTGCCGGCGGCGCAGCTCGCGGAACTCGGCCCGTCCGTTCTCCTGCGCGGCGAGCCGCTGGTCGCGGACGGCCGATGGCGGCCTGGCCTCGGGCCGCGTCGTCTGAGGGGCGGTCGCGCCAGAGGTCGCCTGGTCCGGGGGCGGCTGCCGGGGCGGGGCCTCCGGAACGTGCCGATCCTCCGGGCCGCCCGCGGGCGGCGGCGGCATCGGACGACTCCGCCACAGCCGGTCCTTGATCTCACCGGGGGAGACGGAATGGCCGTTGGTGGCGTGGAAAGCCGGTTCGAGCGCCTGCGCGAGGTCGGCGTCGAGCTCGGCCAGCTCCGCGACGAGGGCCGCGGGCGTGCCGCCGCCGGGCGACCCGGTCGCGAGCCGGAGCAGCAGGTGGGCAGCCGCATGGACGTCCGGGACGTCGCTGACCGGCAGCCCCGTCGGCGAGCCGAGCGCGGACCCGGCGAGCGCCTCGGGCGGGCCGAGCGGCTCCACGTGCCCGAACCCGTGCAGCTCGACGCGGCGGCCGTCCCAGAACACCGTGTCCGCCGAGAGGGCCCGGTGCGCGAAGCCGAGGTCGGCGAGGAACGCGAGCGCGCCGAACAGGTCGCGCGCGGCCCGGCCGAGCTGCGCGGCGTCGAGCCGCGGCGCCGGGTCCCACCGGGAGACCGGCACGCCGCGGCGGGTCACCATCAGGCGCACGGGGCTCTGCGCCGCCTGGAAGCCGATCATCCGCCCGGCGGACGCCTGCCGCCCGGCGATCCGGTCGTAGACCTCGGCCTCACGGCGCAGCACCTTCGCCCCGGCGGGCGAGAGGGCCGTCTTGAGGAGGACGTCGCGGTCGTCGGCGCGGCCGTAGCGGTGGCTGAGGAGCGCGTCCCCGTGCTCCAGCTCGCCCTGCGTGAAAGTGACCGTGACCCGACCGGATTGCCCGAAAGATGACTTCTGCAGGGTGAATGTCTCTTCCACTGGCGCCCCCGCCCGTTCTGTGTAGATAGCGCCCCCTCCGGGTCATATTTGCGGCGTGACGATTAAGTGCTGCATGCGATCCGGTAGGTGTGACGCTCGGAGTTGGGGGAAGGTTGCCACTTTTTTCGATTTGAGATCGACCCAGGCCAGAGCGGGAACCGCCCCGGCTGCATTGGCCCGCCAAGCCGCATCGGCGGCGTGCACGGCGCTCCCGCCGCCGCCCCCCCGTCCCACCGCCCCGGCCGTCGCGGCCGGACATGGACGAATGTCCGTGAGTGTGTAAAACGCAATGGACAAAGCGCCACGAAATGCCACACACCCTACGGGGACGTCCGACCGGCTCGGTGTGGAATGAGCCCGCCGGCCAGGTAGTTCTACTAGAGATGAGCGACGGGACGGACGTGGAAGCGGCGCGGACGCGCGAGGCGCTGGAGGCCGAGCGCGAGCGCACGCTCGCCGCCGTCCGCGCGCTCGACCGCGACCGCGAGGGGATCGTGGAGTCGGCGCGGCTGTCGGCCGTGGACGACGAGCACGACCCCGAGGGCGCGACCCTCGGTTTCGAGCGAGCCCACGTCGAGGCGTTGCTGGCGGCGGCCCGGAACCGTCTCGACGACCTCGACCGCGCTCTCGAACGCCTCGCCGCGGGGACCTACGGCATCTGCACCTCCTGCGGCGGCCCCATCGGCGCCGGCCGGCTGGCGGCCCGTCCCGCCGCGGCCCTCTGCATCTCCTGCGCCTGACCCGCCTCCCCTGCCGCCGGACGAGGCCGGATTCCGGGGCGGCGAGGACGCGCCACGGCAGGAGGAGTGGATCCGTCGGGCGTCGGCGACCGTGATCGCCCTGCGCGTGGTGATGAGGTCGGCGAGCAGGCGCCACGGGGACGCCGAGGCGGCAATTGTTCGCAATCTTGATCAGCCCGTGCCTTGCCCCTGGATAGATGCCGGCCGCCTGGCCGGTTCTTCGGCGGCTACCGCCGTTTCAGGGTGCCGCTCGCCCGCCTCCTCACGCCGTCCCGCGGCATCCCCTGCCACGAGCGGAGTACCGCCATGCGTCCTTCCACAGCCTGCCCGCCTCAGCCCGGCGCGGATCGGGACAAGACCGAGGTCCCCGCGTTGCGCTCGGACCACCCGAACCATCGGACCGCCGCGGCGGTCGGCGCGTACCCGGCACCCTCGCCGGACGCGTCGCTCCTGTACGCCATCGGCAACACGCCGCTCGTATGGACTCCGTCCCGGGCCTCGCCCTGGCCGCCGAGGCATCGCCCGGCGGCGTTCCCGGCGCCTGGTGCCCCGACCAGTACAGCAATCCCGACAACGTGGCCGTCTACGCGGCCCTGGCGGCCGAGCTGATCGGTGCCCTGCCCTGGATCGACGCGCTGGTCTGCTCGGTCGGCACCGGCGGGCACAGCTCGGGGGTCTCCCGCGTGCTGCGCCAGTCGTTCCCGGATCTGCGGCTGGTCGGCGTCGACACCGTCGGCTCGACCATCCTCAACCAGGTCGGCATCAACATCGGGTTCTGCATGCCCATGCCGTATCTGGCGGCCCACCTGGCCGGGGAACCAGGTGTCGCCGCCCCCGGCCGAAGCGGGATCTACGCTCCAAGGTCGGACGGCTCCTGCTTGGCATCGGACGCTTCGTGGCGTGGTGAGGGGTCACACGGTGCTCACCTTTCGGCATGCTCGAAATGCGTCACGCTCTGTGTTGATGCGAACACTGTGCGGGCAGAAGTGGGGAGACCGCTAGGCCGCCTGGAAGCAAAGGAGCAGGGGAAACTCATGCGCATCGCCACTATGGCCGTTGTCGGCACGGCCTCCGTCCTCGGACTCGTCCTCACCGCGGGCTCCGCCGTCGCCGGGACGGGTGCGGTGCTCGCCGCCGGCGAAGCCGTCCAGCTCACTTCCCAGGGTTACGGTGCCCTGAAGATCGGCAGTTCCGAGCGGGACGCGCTTCGCTCCGGGATGCTGGTGCGCAAGTTCACCGGACAGTGGTGCGACGGCTTCGACCTGAAGGACCACCCCACGGGCCGCGACGAGGTGTCGGTCTACATCTCCAAGAAGTACGGGGTCGCGATGATCGCGCCGCCCCGCGCCACCCGCACTCCGCGCGGCGTCCACGTCGGTTCCACGTTCCGGGAGCTCAAGCGCGCTTATCCGGGCGTCCAGCGTGACGTCCACGGCTTCTGGGACGTCACCGCGCCCGGCAACCGCCGCGCGCTGTACCAGTTCGAGGTGGAACGCGGCCGGGTCACCATGATGGCGCTGAACCTGAAGGACCAGGACTGCTTCAACTGATCGGCAGGAGATCCTCCTCGCCCGTCGACCGGTGAGGGGCGCTGGGACCGCATCGCGTCGAAGGGCGCGGCGAGCATCCGGTTGAGCGGCACCGCCTCCAGCCGGGCGGGCCGCCCTGTTCGATCCGCATGGGGACTCCACCGGTGACAGGTTCTCCTTATCGCCCCGGCACTGACCCCCGCCTGACTCGTGGTCGCCGCCAGAAGACGCGACCGCGATGGACAAAGACATGGCAGGCTCTATGTGCTTGGCTGCTCCGGCGGGCTATCGCCCGTCGTCCCCGCCGGCTGGATGAACACCCCTTCGGCCTCGACGGTCACGCCGTCGGCGTCGGCGATCGACCCCGCCACGAACACCTTGCGCCCCTCCTCGCGGACGATCTCCGCTTCGAGGCGGAGGGCGCCGAGGGGGGTGCCGCGCCGGTAGCGCATGGTGAGCGTTCCCGTGAAGGTCGCCCGGCGCATCCCGGACGCCGTCTCGCCCATGATGTGGTCGAGGAGCATCGCGGAGACCCCGCCGTGCACCAGTCCGGGAGGTCCCTCGTAGGCCGCGCCGAGGACGACGTCGGCGTGGCATCCGGACGGGCCGTGGACGACGCGGAGGGGCGGCGCGATCGCGTTCGCGGCCCCTATCACGGCATTGCCCCAGTTCCACGCCCGGAGTTCGGCGTTGTACCGGATGCCGGCGGGACCGGGCAGCTGGGCCGCCCGCAGCCGCTCGACGAGTGCGGCGAGGTCGTCGCGGACCCGCCGCACCTCCTCGTCGTCGACGGTCGTGCGGATCGTGGCGTCGACCAGCTCGCGGACGGTTCCGGCCAGCGACGCCATCACCGCCTCCCGGCGGTCCACCTCGGCGGTCGGCGTGTCGTCGCGGACGAAGCCGCCGACGTTCATCGCGGACGCTTCGGGCGAGGGGCGGCGGCTCGTCATGCGCCGACCGTATACCGTCGGGGCCGGCGCCACCAGCATCACATAGAGATGTCTATGTGATGCTTCCCGGTGTGTCCGTTTTCGCCGTGCCGCCCGGACTACACTCGCACCGTGACCAAGCCCTCGTCCGCCCAGGGCGCGAAGCCGAAGGACCCGGCGAGCCGCGGCGTCACCGGCCCTGCGCTGAACGCGAGGGGCACCCGGCTCAACCGGCGCGGTCTGGAGACGCGCGCCCGGATGATCCGGACGGCGGTCGAGATGCTCGCCGGCGGCGGGCACGGCGGCGAGGCCAGCGCCAACCTCGTCGCGAAACGCGCCGGGGTCACCTGGGGCACGGTCCAGCACCAGTTCGGCGACGTCGACGGGCTCTGGGCCGCGGTCCTGGAGGAGCTGGGAAGCCAGGGCGACATGCTGCCCTGGAAGGAGCTGGACGACGGTTCCGTCGCCGAACGCATGAGCCGGATCGTCGACGCCATCTGGTCGGGGCTCGACTCGCCCGCCGGGCGGGCGGTGGCGACGCTGCGAGGCCTGCTGCCCCGCGACACGGCCGAGCTCACCGAGACGTACCCGCGAACGGCCGAGCAGCTCGACCTCTGGGACCGCCGGTGGCGGCGCGCCTACGCGCGGGCGTTCCGCGGGCTCGTCGTCGACGCCTACCGGCTGGAACGCGTGCGCCACCTCCTGCCGGCCGCCGTCCACGGCCTCTATCTGGAGCAGCGCCTGAGCACCTGGACCGATATCGAGGACGCGCGCGCCGTGCTGGCCGAGTCGATCGCCGGATACCTCGAAGCTCCGCACTGAGAGCGCGGGACGCCGGGGGCGCGACTCAGCCGCGGTTCCGCAGACCGTCCGCGCGCAGGACCACGAGCAGGACGACGGCGAGCGCGGCGGCGAGGACGCCCAGCCCCGGGAGCGGGCGCGCGGCGACTCCGAGGCCGCCGCCCGTCCAGGAGCCCGCCAGCACGCCCAGCGACGACAGCGCGAACGACCAGCTCATGACGGCGCCGAACTCCTCACCGCGGAACGACGCCTGGCGCAGCGTGGTGATCAGCACGTCCCGCATCCGGCCGAGGGCGGCCCCGGTCGCGACCTGGCCGAGGGCCACGGGCCAGACGGCGGCCGGCGGCAGCAGGACCAGGCATGCGGCGAGCACCGCGACCCCGGTGATCGCCCCCGTCAGGGAGAGCATCAGCGCGCCCCGGATGCCCAGCCGGCGCTGCGCGAGGGGTGCGAGGTGGGGGCCCAGCGTGGCGCCGACGCCGAAGCAGGCCACGACGAGTGCCAGCGAGGTGGCGGGCGGCCAGGGCATCGCGCGGGCCGTCCAGAGATGGACGAAGACGCCCGCGCTCGCGTGTCCGGCCGTCACCACGAACGCCACGGCGGGCGACGTCGGCCCCGAGCGGACGAGAACCCCCGCTACGTCCGTCCACGACCTGCGCGCTCCAGACGTCTCCGGCTCTCGCGCGGGGGTGGTCGGCACGGTCCGCCTGCTGACGAGACGCAGGCAGGCCCCGGACGCCGACAGCACCAGGTTCAGCCCGACGAGCAGCGCGAAGGAGCTTCCCGAGACCAGGCCGCCCATGGGTGCGCCGATGACGAGCCCGACGAACCCCAGCATGGAATAGACCGCGGCGTTGAACGACAGCGCGTTGGCCGGGGAGAGGCGTGCCAGTTGCCGGGCGTAGAGCTCCTCGACCACGTCGCAGATCGCCGGGAAGACGAGCGCGAGCAGCAGATAGCAGATCATGACGGGGCCGGAGTGGGCGGGCGCCAGCACGAGCGCGGCCAAGGCGGCGGCGGAGAGGACGGCCTCGGCCATGTCGGAGGCCACCAGGACGGCGGCCGGGGGGAACCGGGAGAGCAGCCGCGTCGTGAGCGGGGCGGCGAAGCCCAGCGCCTCGGCCGCGGTGGCGAACACGGGCAGCCACATCACCGGCAGCAGTCCCTGGACGACCGTGCCCGCGGCGCCGCCCTCGACCACCCTGCTGCCGACGATCGACACCGTGAGCCCGGCCAGCATCCAGCGCCGGGCGCGCAGGACCGCGGGCAGCGGCGCGGCCCGCCGTCCGCCGGTCAGCTCGTGAAGCACAGCGCCCGCTCGGCGCCGGGGAACGACCGCAGGTCCAGGCGCAGCGCGGCCGCCCCCGCCGCGTTCAGGCACGGGGGTTCGGGCACCGCTTCGGCGAGCCGGCGCACGAGGGCGCGCCGCTCGCCGTCCAGCAGGCGGTCGTCGAGTTGGAGGACCAGGTTCGCCAGGTACCTGGCGCGGAAGGACGTCCGCTGGAGGCAGTGCAGCGACCCGTCCCGCTCCGGATCCGCCGACAGCCGCACGACCCGCTCGTAGTAGTGGCTCAGATGCGCGTACACCGGGAAGGCGGAGAACGCCCGGTCGCTGTCCCAGCGTCTGCTGGAGGTTTCGGTCCGCCACCACGGGATGTCGATGAACTCGGGGGTCGACTCGATGAAGGCCCTCTCGAAGCCGCGGGTGAGGCGGTAGGTCTTGGCGTGCACGGCCTCGTGGAGCAGCGCTTCGGCGGCGGCGTCCGGGCGGTGCTCCAGCCGCGTGCCGAGGACGACCGCACCCGCGAGGTCGTCCCAGGACGCACCGGCGATGTGCTCGTCGCGGGTGAGCGCGGCGCGTGTGACGAAGCACCGGACCTGGTCCCACAGCTCGGGGATCCTGGCTCTGAGCAGAGCGTCGGCCTCGGTGAGCAGCGCCTCCAGGGCGGTCCGTCCCTGCTCGTCCTCAGGCTCGACGCGGCCGTGCTCCCGGTCGGCGAGGGAGTTCAGCGTCCTCATGAGGGCGGCGTCGGCGGGATGGCCGCGGTCCAGCCACGCCCGGACGGTGCCGTTCCCGACCGGCTCCAGGTACTCGGGCGGGACGGGCCCGGCGTCCCCACCGCACCACCGCGCGCACGCCAAGTGGTCCACCATCGGATGGAGGGCGAGGCCGGATGCGGCCCCGGGGTCTATGCCGGCCGCCGTGTAGAAGCGCGACGAAGCCTTGGCGACCTGCTGGGCGTCGCAGTAGGGCCCCTCGGTCAGGTTCGGTTTCATCCTCGTTCTCCCTCCAGGCGTTCTCTTTGCAGGAGCAGAGCGCACGTTCGCGGCGAGTGCAGCCGCCCGGTGGGGACCAGCGGACGGCAGAACAAGACGCCGTGGAACTGCTCCAGACCCGGCGCGATCACCTGGACGACGTGCACGCCGTGCTCCCCGTCCCGCGTGCCGGCCACGTGCCGCCAGACGGGTCTCCAGAAGACCTCGAAGCCGCGGTTCCGCAGGGTGTGCAAGAGGTGGACCGGCGTCCCGTCCGCCGGCCCGCTCCGGCCGCGCCCGCGCACGAACTCCTCGTAGCGGAGCCGTTCCCCGCACACCGGTTCCGGGACGGTGGCGGCTCGGTGGAGCAGGGGATAGGGGGCGAGGTCCGCCGGCTCGCGCCCGCCCTCGTCGGCGAAGGTGACGCCTCTGGTGAAGGCCGTCCATTCCTGGTGCAGCTCCGTCACCGCCCGCTCGTAGGCGATCTCGGGGAAGGGGGAGCAGCCCAGCCCGGCCAGACCGGACGGGCCTTCCGGGGGGACGAGGTGTGCCATGACGACGCACCCGGTGTGAGCGGTGATGTCCACCACCGTCGCCTCCGTGCCGGCCTCGGCCTGGACGGTCTCCAGCGCCCGCCGGAGCGGGCCGGGTGCGCCGCCCTCGATGCGCGGCAGCGGCCGGGGCGGCCCTAGGACCGACGACAGGAGGTACTGGCTGAACGCGTCCCGTTCCACCAGCTCGTTCACCGCGTGGACGAGCGCGTCGTCGAGCGTGGCGCCCGCCGCATAGCCGTTGGTCGTGGTGTACCGCTGCAGGACGGCCAGGTCCGCTTCGTCGTCGCCGCAGTGGTAGGCGAGATCGGTCACCGCCCGCGGGTAGGCGACTCGGCGTCCCGCCCTGGCCGGGTACAGCCCGGTGAGCGTGCGGAACTCCGCCGTGGCCTGCGGTGCGGCCGTCCGGACACCGCGAGCGTGGTCGTAGAGCAGGTCGAACTGCTGGAAAGGGGACGGAGGCAGCACCTCCCGTCCGAGTCCGCCAGGTATGCCGGGGAGCGTCCCGTATGCCGCCGCGTGCTCGAACGCCTCGAACAGGGCACTGGCCAGCGATCGTCTCCCCACGCCCTTGCCCGTCGCCTTCCCGACCGGCGATCCGGCCGCGTCCGACAGGACGGCGGTGAAGACAGTCACCCGGTCGTCGAGCGTGTCGTCCGGGGGACTCCAGGCCAGGTGCAGTCCATGGGCCCGCGCGGCGTCGAGGGCGAGCGCGAGCGCCTCGGCGACCGGGACGGACCGCTCCCTGTCGCCGACGCCGCCCGGATGCGGGCACGACGGTCTCGTACGGGTCAAGAGCGACACCTCCCAGGTGATGGGCGGCCGGTCGCCGCACCGCGGCTGCGGCGCGGCGACCGGGGGCGGCGTGTCCGCCGCCGCGGGCTACCGCTTCTCCTGCTCCTTGGCAGGGACGGCCCGGACGGCGGTGGACCTGGCGAAGAACGCGTCCTCGGCCGTCTTCCGCTCGCCGCGGGCGTCGGCGAGGTTCAGGTGCCCGCTCGCGGATTTCCCGTGTCCCATCGCGGTGTCCTCTCTGTTCTTTCCGGTGGTTGCGGCCCCCGGACCGCCTGGACGGGCGGCTCGTGGACGGGTCCCGTCCGCGAGCCGTGATCTGAGGGTCCCCGCCAGCGCTGACGCCGCGGTCACGCGCCGGTCACTCGAAGTCGCGCACCGGCCGTGCGCCCACCGACCGCCGACCGTTGCCCGCCGCCCGTGTGCGCGGCGCCTCGCCGCATTCACGCCGGGCAGTGGCCCCTGAATCGGAGTGAACTCGGCTGGGGCGGCAATACCGGAGGACACGTCCCCCCGGAGGTGCGCATGGTTTGGCTCGGGCTTGTCCTCCTTGTCGCGGGCGCCGTCCCGGCTCTCACCGCGGAAGGTGACCTGGGCGGCGTCGACATCACCGTGGCGGGCGCCGCCGTCATGGCCGTCGGCGCGGTCCTGCTGATCGCGGGCATCCTGCGGCTGCGCAGGCGCCGCCGTGTCGGGCCGACCGGCAGGGCCGCGCAGGCGTACTACCGGACCTCGACCGGCAAGATCGTCGCGATGGTGGTCGCGGTGATCTACATCGTCTCCCCGGTCGACCTGATCCCGGACGTCTTCCTGCCGTTCGGCATCGTCGACGACGCCACCGCCTTCACCTGGCTGCTGTTCGCGCTCGGCCAGGAGTACACGCGGCGTTCCCGCACGGAACGCCGCGCGCCCTGAAGCGCGGCTTCAGCGGCGGCGGTGTCCTTCCTCGCCGGGGTCTCCGGGCTGCATGGCGGAGTGGGCGCGCCGGTGGGCCGCAACGCGTTCGCGGGTCGCGCATCGGCGGGAGCAGTAACGGCGTTCCGGTCCGCTGCCTTGCGCGATGAAGACGTTCTGGCAGCTGGACGACGAGCAGATCCGGCCGGGCGGGCGTTGCCGGTCCCAGACCAGGACGGTCAGGGCCATGCAGGACGAGGCGAGGAGCCACTCGCCCCACGGGGCTTCGTCGTCGCGGTCGAGGTGCGGATGCCAGGGCGTGCCGCCGCCGTGCGAGGTCAGACGGAGCGGCCCGGTGTGCTCGCGCAGGAGGCGGTTGAGGGCGGTGGCGGCGTCGTCCGCGTCCTCCGCGGCGAAGACGTCCCGGAGCAGAGCGGCGGCCGCGTGCATCTCGGCGATATCGCCGGTGCTGAGGCCCGGCGAGGGGACCGTCTCGCCGTAGGCGCCGAGCACGCCGGCAACGGTCGCCGGGTCAGGGCGGTCGTCGGCCAGGGCGTTGACCAGGGCGGCGGTCCGCCGGGCCATGGACAGCACGGAGTGCCGGGTGGACCAGTCGTCGACGGTGGGCCGCATCCAGTCAATGTAACGCATATTGCTATGTTTTAAGTTACTTCCGTAACGTCCTGTCGATGAAGAGGCGTTACTCGTTGTGCTCGTACCTCGCCGGAGCGGTGGCGGCCCGTCTCGGGGACGAGATGTCCGGCCCGGCGCTGATGCTGGCGGGCTTCGCCCTGGCCGGATCGACCACCGACGCCTCGTCGCTGCTCGCGGGCATCACGGTCTCCGCGGCGGTCGGGGGGCCGGTGCTCGGGGTGCTCCTGGACAGGGTGAGCCGGCCGGGCCGCCTGCTGGGCGGAGCCGTCCTGCTGTACGCGGCGGGGCTGGGTGTGATCCTGCTGGGGCTCGGCCGCGTGCCGTTCGCCGTGACCATAGTGATCGCCGTGGCGGCGGGGCTGCTGGGACCGGCCCTGTCCGGCGGATGGACGGCCCAGCTTCCCCGGGTGGCGCCCGGCGACCGTCTGCCGCGGGCGAGCGCCCTCGACGCCATGACCTTCAGCGCGGCGAGCCTGGCAGGTCCCGCTCTCGCGGGCGGTGCGGCGGAGGCGCTGGGGGCGCCGATGGCCGTGGTGGCCGCTGCCGCACTCATCGTCTCGGCGCTGCCCGCCGCGTGGCGGCTGCCCTCCCCGCCCGTCCGCGCCCGGACGGCTCAGGCGACCTCACTGATCGGCGATCTCGCCGCCGGCGCACGGGTCATCATCGGCAGACGGCTCCTGGCGCGAGCGACCCTCGCCTCGGTGGTCTGCTGCGCCGCTCAGGGCATGCTGACCGCCTGCGTCCCGCTGCTGGGGGAGCGCGTCCTGGGCGGCGCGGGGCGCGGCATGGTCCTGCTGTCCTGCTCGGCGGTCTCCGCCCTGGCGGCCAACGCCCTGCTGGCCCGGTTCCCGCGCGCCGTCGACCCCGACACGATCATCTGGGTCGCGGCCCTGGTCCAGGCCGCCGCGTTCGCCCTGGCGGCCCCGGGACGGCCGGCCGCGCTGATCGCGGCCGTCGTCGTCGCCGGTATCGGTGAGGGCCCCCAGCTGGCCGCGCTGTTCGCGATCCGGCACCGGGAGGCCCCGGAGAAGCTGCGCGGCCAGATCTTCACCACCGGCGCCAGCCTCAAGATCACCGGATTCGCCGTGGGGGCGGCGGTCGCCGGACCGCTCGCGGCCCGGTCCCTCCCGGGCGCCCTGGCACTCGCGTCGGGCGTGGCGGCCTCGGCGGCACTGGCCGCCCTCATCATCCCCTCGGCTCCGGTCAACTCCCGGAGGGAGGAACCAGCTGACCGTGTTCGACGCTGAGGGGCCGTTGTCCTGGGGGCTGGGCCGGTCAGGGTCGGCGATCCTCTGGGGGCGGGAGGTAGGGGCGGAAGTGGTCGGCGACGATGTCGGCGACGGCGCCGGCGTCGCGGGTTCCGTCGACCTCGATGACGCGGATGCCGTGGCGCCGGGCGGAGCGGACGGCGTCGTCGGCGACGAGGCGGTCCCGTTCGAGCCGGTTGCGTTGGGCCCGGGCGGGGTCGCTGACACGGCCGCCGGAGGCGGCGGCTCGGGGGAGTTCGCGCAGTTGCCGGTCGCGGAACGCTTCGGTGGGAACCATGACGACCATCCGCCGGGGCGAGTCGATGAGGGGTGCGACCAGTTCGGGGCGCAGGCCCCAGCCTTCGGCGATGACGGGCCGTCCGGGGATCAGGGCGCGCAGGTCGTCCAGGGCCCACTCGAAGCGGGCCGGGAAGCCGGCGAGGGTGTCGGCGGCCATCTCCTGCGGGGTGGTGTTCACCCAGACGGCGTCGGGGTCCGGGGCGTCGGGCGGGTGGCCGAGCCTGATCCGGCGGGCGATCCGGCGGTCGTTGTGGCCGCGCGCGTCGTGGTAGTCGTAGTTGTAGGCGGTGAGCCCGTACCGGTCGGCCAGCAGCCGGGCCACGGTGGACTTGCCGGCCCACTGCCCGCCACCGATCCAAAGGACCCTGCGAAGCGTGCCGAACGGATCCCAGACCTCGCCGCCGTCGGCACCCATGTTCCCAGACCTCCTTCTCGAGTGCGGCTGATGCGATCAAACGCAATCGTCTGAAGGGTGCAGCACGCAAGCGGCAGGCGCATCGTCACCGCGTCCCGTTACCGGCCTGGGTGCTCGACCGCTCAGGGGGCGCCGGCCTTGGCTGCCCCGGGGACGTTTTGCGGGTGGTGCTGGGTGGGTGGCCGGTCCAGCGGATGTAGGCGCGGCGGAACTCGCGGGCGTCGCTGAAGCCGACCTCGTGGGCGATGGCGTCGACGGGGAGGGCGGTCTCGAGGAGGAGGAAGGTGGCGCGGCGTTCGCGTACGCGGTCGCGGATGGTGCTGTAGTGCTCGCCTGAGGCGGCGAGCTGGCGGCGCAGGGTGCGTTCGGTGATGTGGAGGTGCCGGGCCGCCTCGGCCATGGTGAGCGGGCGGCGGAGGTCCTGGTCGAGCAGGGTCTCGACGGTGACGGTGATGTCGGAGCGGGCGGTGCCGAGGTCGAGGAGGCCGCGGCAGGCGGCGATGGCGGCGGCACGGGTCGGTTCGCTGTGGGTGGGGAAGGCGAGCCCGAGCAGGGCGCCCGGGTAGACCATGCGGTTGGCGGCGGCGTCGAACAGGATGGGGCAGCGGAAGAAGCGCCGGTACTCCTCGGCGTAGGGCGGGGCGGGGTAGGCCAGCTCGATGCGGGTGGGCGACCAGTCCGCGCCCAGCATGGAGCGGAGGAGGACGAGAGTGCTGCACATCGCCTCCTCGCAGAGGAAGGCGATCAGTTCGGGGTCGGGGCGCCGCTCATGGAACCGGAGCGCGGCCGTGTCGCCGAAGGCCTCTGCCTCCACGTCGAGCAGGCTTCCCGCGGCCTGGTGCAGTTCGAGGGCCAGGGAGAGGGCTTCCTTCGCGGTGGAGCAGGAGCGCAGGGCGACGCCGAGCATGCCGAACGACAGCAGGACGTCCCGGCCGCCGACCCGCATGCCGAGCGGCTTGCCGGGCATCGCCCGCATGGCGCGCCGCAGGACGGTGCTCGCCTGCCGGAAGGAGACCTTCAGGGTGCCCGAGGTGAGCAGTACTGCCGGCTCCAGCCCGGTGCCGGCGAACCAGGAGACGATCGGAAGGCCCTCGCGCTGCCCGATCTCGACCAGCCCGACGAGGACGCTCGGGGGGATGACCGCCTCGTTGAGCCGTGCGTCGCCGCTCACACGTCCCCCCTAGGTGTCCGGTCTGCCCCCCACGCTAGCCCGGATTCGCCCTCCCGGGCTCCCGAGCCTGGACGTTGGATCGAGCGTAGTCACACGTCCAGAGGAGTGTTCATGGCGGGGAACGGATCGGAACCCGAGAGGGTGTGCGTCGTCGGCGCCGGGCCGGCGGGCCTGTCGGCCGCCCGTGCCCTCCAGCGGCTCGGCATCGCCTACGACCAGTACGAGCGGCATAACGATGTCGGCGGCATCTGGAGTCTCGACAACCCGGGCACGCCGATGTACGAATCGGCGCACTTCATCTCCTCGCGGAAGACCTCCGGGTTCTTCGACTTCCCGATGCCCGAGGACTTTCCCGACTACCCCGGCCACCGGCTGATCCTGCAGTACACCCGGGACTTCGCCGACGCCTACGGCCTGCGCGAGGCGATCCGCTTCGGCACCGCCGTCAGCGCGGTGGAACGGTCCGGCGACGCATGGGCCGTGACCGCGGAGGACGGCTCGCGCCACCGCTACCGGGCGGTCGTGTGCGCGACCGGCGTGACCTGGACGCCGCGCATGCCGCGGCACCCCGGCACGTTCACCGGGGAGATCCGGCACTCGTCCTCCTACCGCAGCCCGGAGGAGTTCCGCGGCAAGCGCGTGCTGGTGGTGGGCCTGGGCAACTCTGGCGCCGACATCGCCTGCGACGCCGCCGCCAGCGCGGAGGCCGCCTTCGTCAGCGTCCGGCGCGGCTACCATCTGATCCCCAAGCACATCTTCGGCGTCCCCAGCGACGAGTTCGCCGCCAAAGGGCCGCGGTTGCCGCTGCGCTTGGAGCGCCCGCTGTTCGCCGCGACGCTCCGGCTCCTCCAAGGCGATCTCACCAGGTACGGGCTGCCCAAGCCCGACCACAAGCTGTTCGAGTCGCACCCGCTGCTCAACAGTCAGCTGATCCACCACCTCCAGCACGGCGACGTCGCGGTCCGGCCGGACATCGCGAGCCTGGACGGCGACCGGGTCCGCTTCACCGACGGCACCGGCGAGCGGATCGACCTGGTGCTCTACGCCACCGGCTACGACTGGGACATCCCGTACGCCGAGAAGTACTTCACCTGGAACGACGGCCGACCCGAGTTGTACCTGACCGCGTTCAGCCGCGAGCACCGCAACCTGTTCGGCCTCGGCTACCTGGAGATCAACTCCAGCGCGTACACCGTCTTCGACCACATCAGCAACATCCTGGCCCAGTACCTCCACGACCAGGAGCACGCGCCGGCCCGCGCGGCGCGGTTCGACCGCATGATCGCGAAGGACCGTCCCAGGCTCGACGGCGGAATCCGCTTCCTCGACTCGGCGCGTCACCGGTCCTACGTCGACGCCCACGCCTACCGCGGATACCTCGGCACGATAGGCGGACGCATGGGCTGGACCGGCCTGACCCCCGGCATGTTCGACCGGCAGCGGAGGTCGGCATGAGGGTCGCCGTCGTCACCGGCGCGGCCGGAGCCATCGG
Organism: Actinomadura sp. NPDC000600; assembly: GCF_040492135.1. NCBI lineage: Bacteria > Bacillati > Actinomycetota > Actinomycetes > Streptosporangiales > Thermomonosporaceae > Actinomadura > Actinomadura sp. NPDC000600. The sequence goes on along the minus strand of NZ_JBEUPD010000012.1, from coordinate 31,745 downwards.
AACCGCGATCACCCTCCGCCTCCAGGAGCGCGGCTTCCACGTCATCGCCGTCGACCTGGACGCCGCCGGGCTCGACCGGCTTCCCCGTCCCGTGACACGGCTGCGCCTCGATCTGACCGAACCCGGCTTCCACCAGGACGTCGTGGCGGCCGTCGAGGCCTCCGGTGGCCGGTGCGACCTGCTCGTCAACAACGCGGGGATCGTCGTCACCCGGCCGTTCGAGGAGGTGACCGTCGAGGACAGCCGCCGCGAGCAGCTGATCAACCTCCAGGCGCCCATGCAGCTCAGCCGCGCGCTCTACCCGGCCCTGCGCCGGGTCCCCGGCCGGATCGTCTCCGTCGTGTCGCTGGGCGCGATGATGCCGCTCGCGGAGAGCGCCGGCTACTGCGCGTCGAAGGCGGGGCTGCGGGCGTTCATGCTCGCGCTCGCGATGCTCGAACGTGAGACGGGCGTGCGCGTCGGCATGGTCCACCCCGGCGCCGTGGACACCCCGATGCTCCGCCACGAGGCCGCCAACGGAGGCTCCGCTCTCAACTTCCTCAGCGAACCGCTCAGCCCCGACGCCGTCGCCCGGGCGGTCGTCGCCAACCTGGACCGGCCCCGCCTGGAGACCAACCTGCCCCGGCACGACGGGTGGCTCCTCAAGACCGCCGGCCTGACCCCCGGCGTCCTCCCTCGCATCCGGCCGCTGCTCGAACGGCTCGCACAGCCCGGGCTCCGCAAGTACCGGCGGGACCACGGAATGTGATGAGGGCGGGGGCGGCTTAGCCAGGATTTGACGGTTTCGGTGACGACTCGATAGCGCCGGACGTGGCGTACTGCTGTGGCGACAATGGACGATTCCTTTGTCGTTCGGGCGGTGGCCACGGCCGGGCCCGTCCGCGCCGGAGGAAACGCGCACCGCCGGCTCGGGGGCAGAGGCAGTACCTGCGGCATGGAGGAATCCGAATGTCGGACCAAGGCGACCTTCCGGCGCCGAGCCAGGGGCTCGTGGTCACGCACTTCCTGACCGTCCGGGACGTGGCCGTCTCCAGGGAGTTCTACGCGAACGTCCTCGGCGGCAAGGTGGTGCTCCGTGAGAACCCGGCGATCGTGCAGGTGGCCAACACCTGGATCATCATGAACCCCGGCGGCGGCCCCACCCCGGACAAGCCCGACGTGGTCCTCAGGCCGCCCGAGCCCGGCGATCCGGTGTCGGCCTTCCTCAACGTCCGGGTGGCGGACATCGAAGCGTTCTACGCCGAGGCCACCGCCCAGGGTGCGGAGTTCCTGACCGAGCCCCTGGACCGCAAGGCGGAGATCCGCTGCTACATGCGCGACCCGGACGGATATCTCATCGAGGTCGGGCAGGCTACGGGCATGCTCCGCGGTGTCTTTGCCGACCGTTCGGCGCCCGATTAGCGGACATATTCGGCTGCCTGCCCCGCGTCGGGGGCAAGGAGGCGGCGGATGCGCTCATGCTCGGCGGCCATCTCCGGTGTGGCGAGGAAGTCGTCGAGATCGGCGGAGACCTGGTGGTCGACCTCCTCGATGGAGCGCATGGCGAGTTCGTAGAGCTCGCCGCGCCGGCCCTGCTCCAGGTAGCTCTGCCAGTGCGTCAAGGCGTTGACGGCGGTGAGGACTCCGGCGTCCAGATCGTCATCGACCAGGATGCCGTCATAGATCGTCGCGAGCTCGTCCTGCAGTTCGGCGGCGCTGAGCGTCAGGACGTTCGCGCAGGCGGTGCCGAGCGCCGCCCGTGCCTCCTCCGAAAGCTCGTCCTCGGCCGCACCGTCGAGCAGCGCCGGCCGCACCAGTCGAGTGACCGTCTCCTCGCCGAAGGCGCGAGCGTCGTCGTCGGCGGCTCCGATGATCAGGCGGAGAACGTCCGCTTCGAGCTCACTGTGGTTCACCCCCGAAGCCTAACGGTCGTCTCCGGAAGCGGACCATTCCTTCGGGAACGGCTCCGCCTTTCGGTATACCCGCGATTTCATGTGCCGGAATGGTTCCGCAGGGTGAGCGAGGCTCGCCGGCCGGCCATCTCATGCGTTCGTGTCATGCCTCGCCTCCATGGACCGGGGAGGGTGAGGGGGTGTCATCGACACCACCGCATTGAAGGCGTGCGGGTGCGTCGCACGTCCGCAATGGAGTCACCGGTCCAATGATCACGCAGAAGCCCCTCCACCCCGTCCGACGGGGACTGACATCAGACGAGGCCGCCGTACGGCTGCGGCGGGACGGGCCGAACCTGCTCCCGGCGGAGCGGCCGCCCTCTCCGCTGGTGTCGCTGGCGAGGCAGATGGTGCACTTCTTCGCGCTGCTGCTGTGGGCGGCCGCGGTCCTCGCCTATGTCGGCGGCCTGCCGGAGCTCGCGGCGGCCATCGTCGTGGTGGTCGTCCTCAACGGGGTCTTCGCGTTCGCCCAGGAGTACCGGGCCGAGCGGGCCGGCAGGCGGCTGCGGGAGCTGCTGCCGGCCCGGGTGACGGTCCGCCGGGACGGGCACCGCACGGTGATCGACACCAAGGACCTCGTGGCCGGGGACATCGTCCTGCTGGAGGCCGGCGACCGGGTCTCGGCCGACCTCGAACTCCTGGAGACGCACGCCCTGGCGGTCGACGAGTCGACGCTCACCGGCGAGAGCGTCCCGGCCCGGCCGGAGGCGGGCGGCCGCGCGCATGCGGGCACGTTCGTGACCGAGGGCGAGGCGGAGGCGAGGGTCACGGCCACGGGGGCGCGGACCCGGCTGGCGGGCATCGCCGCGCTGTCCCGCACCGCCGGGCGGCGCCCCAGCCCGCTGACGAGGCAGCTGCACCGGGTGGTGCGGGTCGTCGCGCTGACCGCGGTCGGCGTCGGCGCGGCGTTCTTCGGGGTCGCCGTGCTGCTCGGACTGCCGCCCGGCAAGGGCTTCCTGCTGGCCGTGGGCGTCACCGTCGCGCTGGTACCGGAAGGACTGCTGCCGACCGTCACGCTGTCGCTGGCCCGCGCCGCGCAGCGGATGGCCGGGAGCAAGGCCCTGGTGCGGCGGCTGGAGGCGGTGGAGACGCTCGGCTCCACCACGTTCATCTGCACCGACAAGACCGGCACGCTGACGTACAACGAGATGACTGCCGTCCAGGTCTGGACGCCGTCCGGAGAAGTGCGGATCGAGGGAAGCGGATACTCCCCGGACGGCCGGCTCATCGGCGGGCCGGACGCGGTGGAGGCCGTCCGGAGGCTCGCCGTCACCGCCTACCGCTGCTCCACCGGGCGGACGCGGCGCCAGGACGGCCGCTGGCGAGCGGTCGGGGACCCGATGGAGGCGGCCCTGCACGCGCTCGGGCTCCGGGCCGGGGCGGATCTGTCCGACGAGCCCGAGCGGCGCCGCTACCCCTTCGACGCGAAGCGGCGGCGCTCCTCCTCGCTCACCGCCAGCGGACTGCACCTGAAAGGCGCTCCCGACTCGGTGCTGCCGCGCTGCGCGCCGGTGCCGGGAGCCGAAGAGGCCCTCGCCGCCATGACCGGACGAGGCCTGCGCGTCCTCGCCGTCGCCGTCCGCCTGCCCGGCGACCTGCCGGACGACCTGCCCGCCGACCCCGACCAGGCCGAGCGCGGACTGGCGCTGCTCGGCCTGGTCGGCCTCCAGGACCCGCCCCGTGACGACGTCGCCGACGCGATCGCGTCCTGCCGCCGGGCGGGCATCCGGCTCGCCATGATCACGGGGGACCATCCGGCGACCGCCCACGCCATCGCCGCCGAGGTCGGGCTGTCCGAGCCGGGGAGCCCGGTGGTGACCGGGGCCGACCTGCCTCGGGACGAGGCCGAGCTCGGGCGGCTGCTGGACGGCGACGGCGTGGTCGTCGCCCGCGTCACCCCCGAGGACAAGCTGCGGATCGCCCGGGCCCTGCAGGGACGCGGGCACGTGGTGGCCATGACCGGCGACGGCGTCAACGACGGCCCGGCGCTGCGGCAGGCCGACATCGGCGTGGCGATGGGCGCGTCCGGCACCGACGTCGCCCGCGAGGCCGCCGACCTCGTCCTCCTGGACGACCACTTCGCCACGATCGTCGCGGCGGTGGAGCTGGGCCGGGCGACCTTCTCCAACATCCGCCGGTTCCTGACCTACCACCTCACCGACAATGTCGCCGAACTGGTGCCGTTCGCGGCGTGGGCGGTGACGGGCGGGCAGCTCCCGCTGGCGCTCGGCGTGCTGCAGATCCTCGCCCTGGACGTCGGCACCGACATCCTGCCCGCGCTCGCGCTCGGAGCCGAACCCGCCGGGCGGCACACCCTGGAGGGGCGCGCCCGCGACGACCGCCTCATCGACCGCCGCCTCCTCGGCCGGGTCTTCGGCGTCCTCGGGCCCGTCGAGGCCGCCGCGACCATGGCCGCCTTCGCCGCCGTCCTCGTCGCCGGAGGATGGAGCTGGGGCGAGACGCCCTCCGCCGCGCTGCTGTCCACGGCGTCCGGCACCGCGTTCGCCGCCATCATGCTCGGGCAGATGGCGACCGCGTTCTCGTGCCGCAGCGAATCGCGGTGGGCGGGCCGGCTCCGCTGGAACGGCAACCCGCTGCTGCTGTGGGCGGTCGCGACCGATCTGGTGCTGATGTTCGTCTTCCTCGGGGTTCCGCCGGTGGCCCATCTGCTCGGCGGCGGCCTCCCGTCCGCGCTCGGCTGGGCGGTCGCCCTCACCGCCGTGCCGGCCGTCCTGCTGGCCGACGCGGCCGCCAAGGCCGTCCGGGGACGCGGAGCCGCAGCGGCGGGCCGGACCAGGCCAAGCCGGAGCGTGCTCGACCGGCTGACGATGAGAAAGCGCGGAACCCGGCCGCGGTGAAGAAGGCTGCCATGAGCGTGCCCCCCGGCCCAACAGGGGCCGGGGGGCGGACGGCGGTCGGTGCACGCCCCGCTACGGACTGCCTCCCCGCCAACTGATGAGCTCGTCCTTGGTGACGCCGTACCGGGCGAGGAAGCTCTCCGCGAGGTCGTACTCGACGGGGTCCGGCAGTACTCGCTCGGCTTCGTCCGCCACGCCGGGCAGGCCCGCTGTCAGGAGCATCTGAACGACGTGCCGCTTGGGGACTTCCAGTTCTTCCACCGCATCTCCTATCCTGCGCGGTCCCGCCCTTCCATGGGGAACCGCTTGCCCTCGTCAGTGAGGGGGGTGTCGACGCCGGTGGTCGGCGACGCCGCCACTGCCGAGTGGCCCTGCTCGCCGGGGCCTCCATCGCTCCTCGGTCATCAGTTACGACAGGGCGGCCTTGCGTCCTGTGACAACTCCGGCCCGCGCCGGTGCCTGTCACAGATGTGGGGGCGGCCCTGTCTTAGCTGGCGGACCCCCTCCTGGACGAGGCCGGTCCGGGTTCATCGTGGAGGTGCGGCGCAATGGAGAGTGTGATCATCGGCGCGGGGCCCGGCGATTCCGATCGCCGGCTGACGACATGAGCATCCGGTACGCGACGGCGCAGGGGCGGTGGGTGATCGCCGCGACCGTCCTCGGATCGGCGATCGCCTCGCTCGACGCGACCGTGGTGGGCATCGCGCTGCCCGCCATCGGCCGCGACTTCGGCACCGGCCTGGCCGCCCTGCAGTGGATCGTCACCGCCTACACCCTCACCCTCGCGGGTCTGCTCCTGGTCGCGGGCGCCCTCGGCGACCACTACGGCCGCCGCCGCGTCTTCCTCGCCGGGGTCGTCTGGTTCGCGCTCGCGTCCACCCTCTGCGCGTTCGCGCCGACCCCCGGCACCCTCGTCGCCGCACGTGCCCTGCAGGGCGTCGGCGCGGCGCTGCTCACTCCCGGCAGCCTCGCGATCCTGGAGGCCTCGTTCCATCCCGACGACCGCTCCCGGGCGATCGGCGCGTGGTCCGGGCTGAGCGGCGTCGCCTCCGCGGCCGGCCCGTTCGTCGGCGGCTGGCTCGTCCAGGCGGCGAGCTGGCGGCTCATCTTCCTGATCAACCTGCCGGTGGCCGCGGTGGTCATCGTCCTGGCCGTGCGGCACGTCCCCGAGTCCCGCGACCCGGACGCGGCAGGCCGGATCGACATCGCCGGCGGCGCCCTGGCCACCCTGGGCCTGGTCGGCCTGACCTACGGACTGATCACAGGCGCGGCCGGGATCCCGGCGATCATCGCGGGGACGGTCCTGCTCGCCGGCTTCGTGCTGCTGGAAGGCCGGATCCGGCACCCGATGCTGCCGCTCGGCCTCTTCCGCTCCCGGCAGTTCAGCGTGACGAACATCGTCACCTTCGTCGTGTACGGGGCGCTGGGCGGCGCCTTGTTCCTGCTGCCCATCCAGTTGCAGCAGGTCTCCGGCTACACCGCTTTCGAGGCGGGCGTCTCCCTCCTGCCGGTCACCGCGATCATGCTCGCCCTCTCGGCCCGTTCCGGCGCCCTCGCCGCCCGCATCGGACCCCGGCTACAGATGAGCCTGGGCCCGATCGTCATCGGCACCGGCTTCGGCCTGTTCGTCCGCATCGGCCCCTCGGGGGACTACCTCACCGAGTCCCTGCCCGCCGTCACCGCCCTGGGCCTCGGCCTGGCGATCACCGTCGCGCCGCTGACGGCCACGGTCCTGGCCGCCGTCCCCGCCGAGCACGCGGGCATGGCCTCGGCCGTGAACAACGACGTGGCCCGAGCCGCCTCGCTCGTCGCCGTCGCCGTCTTCCCGGCCCTCGCCGGGATCACCGGAGACGCCTACATGCATCCGGCGGCGTTCTCCACCGGCTTCCACACCGCCGCGCTCCTCGCCGCGGGCCTGTGCGTCTTCGCCGGGATCCTCGCGGCGGCCGCCGTCCGCAACCCGCCGGGACCGGCACAGGCCCCGGGCTTCCACTGCGCGGTGGACGCGCCACCGCTGCGCGAAGGTCGCGGCAGGTGGAGGGGACATCCCTCTGGCGCAGGGCTGCGCGACCGTTCCTGAGGCACCGCGGCATCGCCTATCGAGGTCAGGGCGGGGGCGGGGTGGTGTGGTACAGGTGCAGCAGGCCGCGGGTCACGGCGGCCGGCCATACGGTCGCGTGCTGCTCACCGGGGATGATCTCGCTGCGCACGTCGATCTCCTCATGGTCGCGCAGCCGCTCGGTGAACGCGGCCAGATCGGCCACCATGTCGAGCCCCGACAGGGATCGCCGCATCGCCGCGGGCATGACGGGCCAATGCTCCATCCTGCGGGCCGGGTGGAGTCCCGGCCTGGCCGCCGGCGTCGCCGACCAGGACCGCCGGCCGTCCTGCCACCTCAGCCGAGCAGCCCGGCGATGAGCTCCTCGCGCGCGCGGACGCCGGTCTTGCGGTAGATCGATTTGAAGTGGTCGTTCAGGGTGTGGGGGGACATCTCCAGACGCCGGGCGATCTGCTTGGCGGCCATGCCCTGCAGCACGTGGCCGACGATCGCGCTCTCCCTGGGGGACAGGCCATGCCACAGTGCCATCGCCGGCAGCAGCTCGGTACCGGTCGCCGGTTGGATCGTCACCGCCACCGCGCCCGGTCCCGCACCGGTCATGGGCTGGGCGCGCAGGACGATCCATCCGCGGCGGGTGGGGACGCGGGTCAGGCAGGGCGCCCCGGTCCCGCGCGTCGCCTGGGTGAGGTTCCAGACGGTGCTCTCCAAGGGCGCGGCAGGTGCGGCGAGCGCGGCGGCGGAAACGCCGGCGGGAACGGTCCCCAACTCGGCGATCCAGTCGCGCACGGACGGAGTGGCGGCCACGACCGTCTCGTCGGCTCCGACCACGAGCACGCCCGGTGGCCGGTCCAGACTGCTGGGCTCCAGCGGCCCGCTGGAGACATAGCGCTTCATCGCGGCGACGACGGCCCGGCCGAGCCGCTGGGCATGCTCCGCCTCGACGGCCGAGAACGGCCGGCTCCCCCGTGCGCGTACGAGGACCAGGCCGCCCCAGGTGACCCCTGCACCGGCCAGTGCGACGCGCAGCTCACTGCCGACGCCTTCGCCGGCCATCACCGCGCGCATCGAGGGACTGCGGCAGGGCCCGGGGCCGTCGGTGTTGAGCACCATCGAACGGCGCGGGCCGTTGACCAGCTGTTCGAGCGTGACGGGATCGTCGCCTTCCGCCCGGGCGCCCAGAGTCAGCCGGCGGGCGGCCGCGGGGCTGTAGCCGTGCTCTCTGGCAAGGAAGGACCCGGCGCCGGTGACCGGGTCCACGGCCGCGAGCATGTACCCGTCGTGCGGCACCACTCGTCCGATCCACTGTGAGATCGCCGCGCCCAGTTCCGCGTTGGTGCCGGCCTCCGCCGCCGCCCCGATCAACGCGGCGCGGGCCCCGATCGCCACCCCGGTCACCCGGTCAGTATCACCCGAGAAGCCGATTCGCATCGCCGCCCGGGGACCCGTCTCTCCGGCAGGTGGCGGCAACGTCACCATGGCGATCGGACGGGTGCCGGACCCCGCACCGGCCAATCAGAACAAACCGCGCGAACCGGGGGAGAAGTAGTCGACGCGTCATGGCAACCCCCTTGGTCAGGGGGCTGCTGTGGCCGTCCGGGGTGGGTGAACGTGGCAGTGCACGAAGCCTTTTCACCGAACAGGAGGCATCATGATCATCAAACTCGCGGCCGCCGCACTCACCCTCGCGGGCGGTCTGGCCCTGGCCCCCGGCGCCGCCCTGGCCGCGCCCGCGGCGCCGGCGTCCGCGCAGAGCGCGGCGCTCGCCGCGCCCGGCTTCAACGCCGGCGGCACCTACCGGCTCTTCCAGAGCAACGGGGCCACCCCGCAGGTCAACGTGACGCAGGACGGCAGCGGCAGGCTCTTCGGGACCGCGTCCGGCGACAACGCGGTCGGGACGATCGAGGAAGGAGCGGTGGAGGGCACCAGCATCTCCTTCACCATCGGATGGTCCAACGGGTCCCGGGGACGCTACATCGGCTCGCTGGGCTCCGACAGGCGCCTGACGGGCACCACGTTCGACCTGGCCCACCCCACCAGCCAGGCGACCTGGTTCACCGACCGGACCTTCTGAGCCCGGTACCGGGCACACCGGGGTCCTGGACGAACGGGGTCCCGGACGGGCCAGAAGGACCTGCCAGCGGCCTACCGGGCCGGCGGAGCGGTTTGCCAACGCCCTGCTCCCGGTAGGCCGTCCGGCAGAGGGCCTTGCTGCCGGCCTCGCCCGCGGCGGGGGTCCATTGCTCGATCACGGGCCGTCCGGAATCGGACGGCCCGTCCTCGCACCGGGGCGGGCATGTGACGTAGGCATGGATTGAAGAATTATTCAATTTGCTATCCTTGCAAGGCAGGGTCGAGTCGTGCGGGGAGCGCGGTCGCGAGCGAGGGGAGCGGCGTCATGGGGCGTGGGCGGGCTAAGGCGAAGCAGACGAAGGTCGCGCGCCGGCTGAAGTACGGCGGCGCGGGCGGCGATCTGGAGCGGCTGCGGCGGGAGCTGGGGGTCGACGCCTCCACGGCGCAGAACGCCGACGCCGCCGAGGAGGCGCAGAGCGGCACCGACGACCAGGACGGGGAGCGCTGATGCCGGTTCCGCTCTACCAGGCCAAAGCCGAGCTGTTCAAGACGCTCGGGCATCCGGTGCGGGTGCGGGTGCTGGAGCTGCTGTGCGACCGGCCGATGCCGGTGCGGGACCTGCTGGCGGCGATCGAGGTCGAGGCGTCCAACCTGTCCCAGCAGCTGGCGGTGCTGCGCCGGGCCGGGATCGTCACCGCCCGCCGCGAAGGGGCGACGGTGACCTACGAGCTGGCCGGCGGGGACGTGTCGGAGCTGATGCGCGCGGCCCGCCGGATCCTCACCGACCTGCTGGCCGACCAGGGCCGGCTGCTGGCCGAGCTCAAGGCCGAGGCGCAGTGACCGCCGCCTCCATGGTCCGGCGGCTGGGCGGGCTGCTGCCCCGCCGGTCGGACTGGACGCCCGCGCGCCGCTCGCCGGGCCGGGACCTGACGGCCGGACTGATCGTGGCGGTGGTGGCGCTGCCGCTGGCGCTGGCGTTCGGGATCAGCTCCGGGCTCGGCGCCCAGGCAGGGCTGGTCACCGCGATCGTGGCGGGCACGCTGGCGGCGGTGTTCGGCGGCAGCAACCTGCAGGTGTCCGGGCCGACCGGCGCGATGACGGTCGTGCTCGCGCCGATCGTCGCCCGGCACGGGACCGACGGCGTGCTCATGGTCGGGCTGATGGCCGGGCTCATCCTGCTGGGGATGGCCGCGCTGCGCGCGGGCCGGTTCGCGGCGCTGCTGCCCACCCCCGTCATCGAGGGGTTCACCGCCGGCATCGCCGTGGTCATCGCCCTCCAGCAGGTGCCCGCCGCGCTCGGGGTGACCGGCCCGCACGCGGAGAAGGTGTGGCGGGCCGCGGGGCAGGCCGCCGTCGAATTCGCCCAGCACCCCACCGCCGCGGCCCCGGCCATGGCGGTGGCGGTCGCCGCGCTGATGCTCGTCGGCGCCCGGGTCCGTCCGGCGGTGCCGTTCTCGCTGATCGGCATCGTGGGCGCCACCCTGGTCGCCGAGGCCGCCTCCCTGGACGTCGCCCGCATCGGGTCGCTGCCGGCCGGGCTGCCCGCGCCGAGCCTGGGGTTCCTGGACGCCGGCGCGGCGATGGCGCTGCTGCCCTCGGCGATGGCGGTGGCGGCGCTGGCCGCGCTGGAGAGCCTGCTGTGCGCCACGGTCGCCGACGGCATGAGCGTCGGCGAGAAGCACGACCCCGACCGCGAGCTGTTCGGGCAGGGCGTGGCCAACCTGGCCGCGCCGCTGCTGGGCGGGGTGCCGGCGACCGCGGCGATCGCCCGCACCGCCGTCAACGTCCGGGCCGGCGCCCGGTCGAGGCTGGCCGCCCTCACCCACGCCGCCGTGCTGGCCGCGATCGTCCTCGCCGCCGGAAGCCTGGTCGGCCGCATCCCGCTGGCCGCGCTCGCCGGGGTGCTGCTGGCCACGACCGTCCGCATGGTGGAGGTCGGGTCGCTGCGCGCGATCGCGCGGGCCACCCGCGGCGACGCGGTCGTGCTGGTCCTGACCTTCGCGGTGACCGTGGTGTTCGACCTGATCACCGCGGTGGCCGTCGGGGTCGCGCTGGCCGTCGTGGTGGCGCTGCGCGCCGTCGCCGCCTCCGGCCGGCTCGACCAGGTCTCCCTCAAGGACGGCGACCGCGACGGCGACCACACCGCCGAGGAGCGGCGGCTCCTGGACGAGCACATCGTCGCCTACCGCTTCGACGGCCCGCTGTTCTTCGCCGCCGCGCACCGCTTCCTGCTGGAGCTGTCGGAGGTGAGCGACGTCCGGTTCGTCATCCTGCGGATGTCGCGGATCTCCGCGCTGGACGCGACCGGCGCCGGGGTGCTCGGCGACGCCATCACCCGGCTGGAGGACCGCGGCATCACCGTCCTGGTCTCCGGTGTCAGACCCGGCCACGACCAGATCCTGGCCGCCCTCGGCGTCGCCGAGCACCTGCGCCGCGACGGCCTGGTCTTCCCGACCACCCCCGAAGCGATCGCCCATGCCCGCGCCCGCCTCCGGGCCGCCGGGGTCCTGCCGCCCGACGGCCCCGCGGAACGGCCCAGCCTCACCCCTGAGCCGTCCACCTGACCCGGGCTTCGAACCCCTCGCCGGTGCTCGGGGTTCATCACCGGGAAGGGCGGTCCGCGCCTCCTGCCGGTCTGGTCCGGGCCCTGTACTCGGTCGGGGTCAGCCCGACGAGTTCACGGAAGCGCCGCGCGAAGTAGGTCGGGTTGTCCCATCCCACGGCCGCGCCGACGCGCGCGGCGGGGAGGTCGGAGCCGGCGAGCAGGTCGACGGCCCGTTCGGCCCTGATCCGGGCCAGGTGGTTCAGCGGGGACACCCCCACGTGCCGGACGAACAGCCGCCCCAGGTAGTCGGGATCGAGGCTGACGGCGCGCGCGAGGTCGTCCAGCCGCCAGGCTTCGGCCGGCGCCGCCTCCATCCGGGCGATGGAGGCGGCGACCGCCGGGTGCGGGGCGGGACCGGCGGCCTCCGGGACGCTCGCGTCGGCCAGGATGCCGAGCACGGTGACGAGCCTGCCCAGCGCGCGGCCCGCGTGCGGTCGCGCGCTGGACAGGTCCGCTTCGAGCCGCCGGATCTGGTCGATGGCCTCGTCGGCGGCGTCCGGCCCGAGGACGGTGACCGCCACGCCCCTGGAGCCGGGGGCGACGGGCTCGGTCCACAGCAGGCGACGCAGGGCCGGGACCTGGTAGATGCCTCCCAGTTCGGAACGCAGCGCCTGCGCCGACAGGCAGCAGTTGGCGACGACGAGGTCCGCGCAGTCCTCGAAACCGTGCCACGCGCCCGGCCGGAGCACGACGGCCTGGCCATGCCGCAGCCGGTGCTCGCCTCGGGCGGTCACGTGCGTCCCCTGTCCGGGCCCGATGACGGCGATCTCGATGAAGTCGTGCGCGTGCGCTTCCACCTTCGAGGAGAGCCGGTGCAGGCCTCCCCAGATCGGCCCGTCCGCGAACAGCCCCTGCTCGTGCAGCACGGTCGCCATGTCGGAATCCTACGAGTACCGGACGGGATCGGCCTAGCCGCGGTTACGCGCCGTTGGAAGGCTGGCGGCATGAGCAGAAACTCAGACATCGGCCCGGACGGACGCCTGCCCGACGACCTCGTCAGCAGCTACCGAGAGCACGGTTTCGTACGAGTCCGCGGGGTGCTCGGGCCGGGGCAGCTCGACCGTTTCAGAGCCGCCGCGGAGGCGTACCTCGACACGCATCGCGGGGACAGCCTGGAGAAGGGCGGCACCTTCAGCCAGTTGGTCAACGTCTGGCAGCCCGACGAGACCCTGCGGGACCTCACGTTCGACCGGCGGCTCGGCCGGATCGCCGAGCAGCTGGCCGGATTCCCGCTGCGGCTGTGGCACGACCAGATGCTGGTGAAGGAACCGCACAGCAACACCGCCACCGAGTTCCACCAGGACCGCCCGTACTGGCCGCACGCCGATGACCGGCTCCCGCTCTCGGCGTGGATCGCGCTGGTCGACGTGCCGCCCGAACGGGGATGCATGACGTTCCTGCCCGGCACGCAGGACCGCAGCGGCCTGCGCGCCCAGGACCTCCATGACGCGGACGACCTGTTCGCGGCGGATCCCGAACTGCGATGGATCCCGCGCGTGACCGTCCCGCTCCGAGCGGGCGACTGCACCTTCCACAGCGGCTACACCGCCCATATGGCCCTGCCGAACTCCACCGATCTGGCGAGGCTCGCGCACGTCGTCATCTACATGGACGCGGACACCGTCTTCAGCGGCGACCCGCACCCCGTGACCGACTCCCTGGGCCTCGTCAAGGGAGCGCGGCTGGACGGCGACGCCTTTCCGCGCCCGTGGGCGTAGCCGCAACCGGCGCGGAGTGAACGGGCCGCCCCGGCGTCCGAGAAGCGGCCTTAGCGGCCGCCTTGGTGTTCCATCGTTCGTGCGATGTCCCGGGGCAGGGCCGCCGCGTCGTCGAGATCGTCCAGCCGGAGGCAGCGGTCGCGCCAGTCGGTGGGCACGCCTGCGGTCAGGGTGTCGAACTTCTTGAGCACCGCCTCCTCCGGGAGGGGGCGCGCCGGGGAGCCCAGGGCGTCGACCACGCGCCGGGAGACCTCCCCGGCGGGCGTTTCGACCGTCACCCGCGCGGCCCAGTGGTCGGGGAGGAGGGCGTCCAGGGCGGGGTCCGGGACCAGCGTCACGGGCGGGACATCGGCGGCGAGGCGGGCTCGGCGGAACGTCGACACGTCCTCGGGGGTACCGGAAAGGGCGGCGGCGACTGCGAAGGCCGCCCCGGCGGACGCCTCGGCCGGGCCCGGTACCTCCCTGTCCGCGTTGACGAACGACATCAGGCCGGACGGAAGCGCCACCTCGACGTGGGTGGCGTCGCGGACGCCCAGTTCGAGCAGCGCGTCGATCACGGCGTGCAGGGGACGGGCACACGGATACGGCTTGAACCCGCAGTGCTCCAGATGGACACCCGCGACGGGAGAGGCCGGTGCGGGTGGGCGGGCGAGCGCGAGCGCGGCCGGGCGGTCCAGCAGGGCCGGGCTGCCCGTCGCTCCGGCGCGGGCCAGGTACGCCGCCTCGACGCCGTCCGCGGCGGCCCGGCCGGGGAGCAGGTAGTGCGCCTCGCCGAAGCGCCCGGACGAGAGCAGCCCGCCGAGCCCGGCCGCCGCAACCGCGAGCGCCGAGGCCGTCCGCTCCTCGTCCAGGTCCAGCAGGACGGCCGTCGCGGCGGCGGCGCCGAGCGGCCCGAACAGGGCCGTCGGCCACCAGCCGGACGCGTACAGCGCGGCGCCCCCGAACCGCAGGCCGGCCTCCACCACCGCCTCGTACCCGGCGAGCACCGCGTCGACGACCGCGGCGCCCGGCCGCCCTTCGCGCTCGGCGACCAGCAGTGCCGCGGGGACGACGACCGCCGCGGGGACGACGGCGGCTCCGGCGTGCAGCGCGTCGAACTCGTCCAGGTGCGCTTGGGCCGACCAGCGCAGCACACGGTCGCGCAGGGATTCGCCGAAGTGCGAGGCCAGGGGCCCGGCGATCGGGTGGGCGGCGCCGGAGACCACGCAGCCCGTCGTGTCCAGGACGTGCAGGGCCGCGAGCCGGCGGGCGTCCTCCGCCGCCGCCCGGGGAGCCCGCGCGGCCCGGGCGGCGAGGTCGCCGAGCGTGCTCACAGGCGGGGCAGGACGTCGCCGCCGACGGCCTCGATGAGGTCGTGCGGCGGATCGTAGGAGCCGACGTGCTGGAGGAACACGCCGGACGCCCCCGCCTCGAACGTCTCCCGGAGCCGGGCGGCGACCTCGTCGGCGGTGCCGACCAGGCAGAAGGCGCGGGCGAAGGCGAGCGCGTCGTCGTCGGACACCCAGCGGCCGGCGACCTTGACGGCGTGGTCCCAGTCCTCGGCGTGCCCGATGTCCGGGTAGACCTCGTCGATCCGGTCCGGGACGGACAGCCGGATCCCCGCGAGGGCGAGGAAGGGGGCGCCGCCGTTCTGCGCGATCGACGCGCAGATGGGCTTGAGCTTCCGCGCGGAGGCAAGGACGTCGTCGGTGACCTCGCAGAACGCCGACACCGTCAGCGGCACGTCGCCGGACCGGCCCGCCTCCCGCGCGCCCTCGCGGACCTGCGCCGCCGCGGCGGCGAGGGTCTCCGGCGAGACGCCGCTGAGCAGGACCACACCGTCCGCGACGGCGCCCGCCAGCCGCAGGTTGCGCGGCCCGCTCGCGGCGAGGTGGACGGGCACGGCCGGCGCGGGGTCGCGCAGCCGCGACCGCACCGTGCCGTAGTCCCACTCCTCCCCGGCGAGGAGCGCTCGCAGCTGGGCGAGCCCCTCGCTGAGCTCCGCGCGAGTGCTGGCGCGCAGCCCGATCGGCACGACGGAGCTGTTCCCGACGCCGAGGCCGAGGGTGAAGCGTCCGGGCGCCAGTTCCGCGACGGTCCGCGCCGCGGAGGCCACGACGGACGGGTGCCGGGTCGCGACGTTGGTGACGGCCGTCCCGAGCCCGATCCGCTCGGTGCGCAGCGCGGTCACCGACAGGACGGAGAAGACGTCCCGCCACAGCAGCTGCGAGTCGGGGAACCAGACCTCGTCGAACCCGAGGCTCTCGGCCCTCGCCGCGACGGACGCGAGCCGGTCCGGGCGGTCGCAGGCCGGGACGCGGATGCCGACCTTCACCGGGCCTCCCCGAGGAAGTCCAGGTTGAGGCGGTTGAAGCGGGCGGCGTGCTCGTGCTGGGGCCAGTGCCCGCACTCGCCGAAGACCTCCAGCCGGGAGCCGGGGATGCTCGCGTTCATCCGGTGCGCCTCCGGGACGTCGCCGAACGGGTTCTGCGCGCCCCACACGATCAGCGTGGGCGCGGTGATCCGCCCCATCTGCTCGGCGGTGAGGAGGTCGGGCTCGCGGTTCTCCATCTCCTGGAGGCAGAGCAGGTTGTCGACCCGCTTGACGAACTCGGGCCGGTGGTAGATCGCGTGCCGGACCTCGACCAGCTCCTCGGACACGTCCTTCGCCGGGTCGTGCATGAGCAGGTGGAGGCGCTTGCGGGTGAGGTCGATGTCGTCCTCGGCGACGGCCTTGCGGGTGCTGGTCTTGATGCGCTCCATGACGGCGGGGTTGGCGACGGTCCCGCCGGGGGCGACGAGCGTGAGCCGCCCGACGCGGTCGGGGTGGTCGGCGGCGAGGCGGCCCGCGACCCAGCCGCCCAGCGACTCGCCGACGAAGTGGGCGCGCTCGATGCCGCAGGCGTCCAGGTAGGCGAGGACGTGCTCGACGTAGCGGGGGATGCGGTACGGCTCGTCCACCCCCTCGGTGTAGCCGTGCCCGAGCATGTCCACGGCGTGGCAGGCGTACCGCTCGGCGTGCGCCGGGATGTTGCGGACGAACGCCTCGAGGTGGCCGCTGGTGCCGTGCAGGAACACGACGGCCTCTCCCGTCCCGGCCTGGAGCGCCCGGGTGCGGACGCCACCGGCGTCGATGAAGCGGACGGCGTGGTCGACGCCGGTGAGGTCGGTCCAGATGCTCATGCGTTCTCCATGGTTGCTGTGGGCTCCTCGGTCGCTGCGGGCTCGACGACGGCGACGCCCATTCCGGTGAGCCATTGGGGGACGGCGGCGTAGGCGAGCGTCTCGCCGCGCGCGCCGGGTCCGAGGGCGGCGAGCATGGCGATCCAGGAGCGGATCTCCTGCGCGCCGTTGCCGGCCTCCGCGTCGATGTCGGCGGCGGTCCGGTCGAGGACGGGGCCGAGGTCGCCGTGCTCGACGAGCTTCAGGAACGCCGCGTCGAACGAGGGGTTGACGTCGGCCTCGGCGGCGCGGATGATCTGCCGCCGCCGGACCTCGTAGTCGCCCCACGAGCCGCGCCCGTTCAGCCATGCCTCGACGAGGAAGCGGTCGTCGTCCGAGAGGGTCTCGAACCACTTCGGCCACGGCAGCCGGTGCGACAGCCCGCCGGACGCGACGACGGCGATGCGCTTGCCGGCGCCGTCAGCGGCGATGGCGCGGCCGAGCGCCGCGCCGAGGTCGTGGCAGCGCCGCAGGGACGGCAGCGGCGGCGCGAACATGTTGATCACGATCGGGACGATGGGCACGTCGAGGCCGGGCACCAGGTGCTGGAGCCCGTGCGTGATGCCGTGGTCCACGGTGAGCCGCAGGGAGAAGGCCGGGTCGAAGCCGCCGTCCACGAGGGAGGCGGTCAGATGCCGCGCCAGCTCCGTGTCGGCGGGCAGCGGGCCGCCGGGCGTCCCGGCCTCGCCGGCTCCGAGCACCTCGCCGACGCCGATCGTGAACGCGGGCATCATGTCGAGGAAGAACCCGCGGAAGTGGTTCGACCCGATGACGACGACGGTGTCGGGGGCGGCGGCGAGCAGCCGGTCGCGGGCGCGCTCCAGCCCGTCCCGGAAGCGGTGGGCGTCCTCCAGGTGGTCGACCTTGTCCCAGTCGGTGTTCATCAGGGTGCTGTGGGAGGCACCCACGCCGAGCACGATGTCGCTCATCAGCTCCTCCAGCGCAGGACGGACGAGGCGACGGACCGCCCCGTCCTCGGGGTGGTCGTCGCCGCCCGCCCGCGGTGGGCGGCCGGAACGCGGGTCAGGGGCGCTCGGCCGCGAGCCCTCTCAGCAGGACGTCGAGTCCCGCGTGGAACTGCCGGTCCGTGGGCAGCCAGGCCAGCTCCGGGGACAGTTCGACCATGTTCGGGAACTCGCCGGCCGGCAGCGCCGAGTAGAAGTGGGCCCGCTGCCGGCGCAGCTCGGCGGCGTCCTCGTCGTCCCCGCCCCACGGCCGCGGCATCTGGTAGGCGGCGAAGCCGAGCGTGTACGTCAAGAGGAGCCCGTAGACGCAGACGGCGTCCGCCGGGGGCAGCCCGCTCCGCCGGAGCCGCGCCAGGACGCGTTCGAACGCGCCGCTCAGCGAGCCGCGGCTCGCCGTGGTCCGGGTGGACAGCAGCCGGACCACGCTCGGGTGCTCCCGCATCATGGCCAGCAGCGCCTCGGCGATGCGGCGCGCCTCGGTGACCGGGTCGGGCCCGATCTCCTCGGGCAGCCGCAGGTTGCCGAGCACCTGGTCCGCCATCGCGTCGAGGATGTCGTCCTTGTTCTTGAAGTGGCGGTACAGGGCCATCGTGCTGAAGCCGAGCTCGCCCGCGAGGCGCCGCATGGTGAGCCCGTCGAGGCTCTCCCGGTCGCCGATCTGGATGGCGGCGTCCACGATGTCCTGCGCCGTCAGCGCCTTGGCCGGACGGCGTCCTCGGGGCGGGGGCCGCCGTGTCGTCACTCTTCGCTCCGTCTCGCCCAAGGTCCTGAACTCTTCTCCACTCGATCTTCTCCCGGATCACAGGCCCACGTCCGCCGTTGTCCGGGTACAGGTGTTGATCGTGGTGCGCATCACGTGCCGGGTGAGGCGGCACATCTCCCTGAGGTCGACCACGTTCATCCCCATGGGGAAGTCGACGGGCAGCGGCGCCTCCGCGCCCGCCCTGGTCATGCCGATCCGGGCCGTGGGCAGGCCGCGGTTCCGCAGGATGTTGGCGTCGGTGGCGCCGCTGTTGCCGAGGATCGGCTCGTGCGCGCGCCCCTCCTCGGCCTCCCACGCCTCGACCGCCGCGCGGACGATCCACGAGCCGGGGTCGGTGGCCGTGCCGGGGATCGCGAGGGTCATGTCCCAGCCGATCTCCAGCCGCGGGTGCGCGGCGGCGATCCGCGCGACGGCGGCGGCGAACTCGCGCTTGACGCTCATCGGCGTGGACGCCGGGGACGTGCGCAGGTCGAGGACGAACCGGCAGGACGCGGGGGAGACGGCAGGCATCCGCATGAAGCCGCCCTCGATCGCGCCGATGTTGCCCTGGGGGGCGACGGTCCCGGACGTGTGCCGGGCGGTGTACTCGGCGAACCACTCCTCCAGGGCCGCGGCGACGGTGCCGGCGCCGAGGATCGCGTTGCGGTAGTCGATGCGGTGGCGGCTGCCCGCGTAGGAGTAGGTGCCGCCGACGGTGACCTCGAACCAGCACAGGCCGACCTCGTCCCACGACACGGCCCATCCGGGCTTGGCGATCAGCGCGTAGTCGGCCCACACGCCCTGCTCCAGCATGAACGAGCATCCGCTGCCCTGCCCCGCGTTGTACCGGCGGACGCGGGGGGCGGTGCGCTTGTTCGTCGGCATGCCGCCCGCGCCCAGCCCGAGGACGACGTCGCCGCGCAGCGGCGTGCCGGCCCGGTGCAGGATCTCCAGCGCGGCGACGAGGCACGCGGCGTGGCCCTTCGGGTTGCTCGCGCCGAGGCCGATGACGTAGTGGCCGTCCCGGACGGGTTCGGGAAGCATGTCGTAGCGCTGCGACGTGCCGACCCGGGGCAGGTCCTCTTCGGGGTTCCCGGTCGTCAGCGTGTCGATCGGGGCGTAGAGGAGCAGGTCGGGTCCCGTCCCGTCGCCGCGCAGCCGGGCGACGGCGTTGCCCTGGGCGTCGTCGATCGGCTGGTAGGCGGCCTCGATCCCGGAGGCGGCGAGGGTGTCGACCGCCCAGCGGGCCAGGGCGCCCTCCTCCCCGGTGGGGCTGGGGATGGCGGTCATGCCCGTGATGATCTCGGCGAGGCGCTCGGGGTCGACGAGATTCTCGGCGTCGCGCAGCAGGGCCAGCCGCGCCTCGTCCAGCGCCGTCATGCGGACTCCTCCGTGTCGTGGGCGAGGCGTTCGGCGGCGCGTTCGGCGAGTCCGGCGGCGGCGTCGAGCTTCCACGCGTTGCCGGGCAGGGGGTGCCCGTACCTGGTGAGTTCGGCGTCCACGGCCTCGCGGAGCGCGGCGGGGGTGAACGGCCTTCCGTCGAGGGCGCGTTCGGCGCGGGCGGGACGCCACGGCGTGGGGGCCAGCGCGCCGAACACGATGCGGCAGTCGTCCCACCGGTCGGCCGACCGGCTGGACGCGGCGACGGACACCACGGCGAAGTCTCCCTGCCAGAGTGCGAGCTTCTCGAACACGCAGGCCCGGCGAGGCTCCGGGATCCGGACGGCGACGACCAGGTCCGTCTGCTCCAGGGCCGTCTCCCCGGGTCCCGTGTAGAGGTCGCCGATCGGGATGCGGCGTCCGTCCGACAGTTCGACGGAGGCGTCCAGCGCCGCGAACACCGTGGCCAGGTCGGACGGCGTGACCGCCTGGCAGCGGTGCCCTTCGACGGCCGCGTGGTAGAAGCGGTGGTCGCCGAGGATCGCGTAGCAGGGGCTGGTGGCGCCGTTGCGCTTGTAGCAGGGGAAGCCGTTGCGGAAGAACCAGCAGCGCTTGGCCTGCAGCAGGTTGCCCGCGACCGTCGCCGCGTTCCTGACCTGCGGCGACGCGATCGAGTCGGCGGCCTCCGCCAGCGCCGGGAGCGACTCGGCGAACCGGGCGGACACCTCGGCCAGCGTGGCGGCCGCGCCGATGACCACCGTCCCGTCCGGCTCCTCGGTGATGTCGCGCAGGCCCGGGAGCAGGGCGGTGGAGACGAGGCGGTCCGCTGTGCCCAGCCGCTGCCGGCGCTGGAGCAGCACGTCGGTGCCGCCGCCGATGGCGGTCCCGTGGCGCAGCGCGGCGCGCGCCTCCGCGATGCTCTCCGGACGGGCGATCTCGGCGATGTCCGGGACGGGCGGCGCCAGGTCCGGGTACCGGCCCTGCCGGCCGAGGCGCGTCCCCCACCGGTGGAGCAGCGCGTGGACGCCGCGCGGGTACGCGGCGCGCATCAGCGCGATCCACCAGCGCGAGGGCCGCCGCCGCAGCCGGTGGTCGCGGACCCGGCCCTCCTTCTCCGCCAGCGCCCGCAGCACCTTGTCCGGGGTGATCGGCAGGTCGCGGATGCGGACGCCGACCGCGTCGTGGACGGCGTTGGCGATCGCCGCGCCCGGCGGGATGATCGGGATCTCGCCGACGCTCTTGGCGCCGTAGGGCCCCGCGTCGTCACGGCCGTCGACGATGAACGGCCGGACGCTCGGGACGTCGGCGGCGCGCGGCATCGCGTAGTTGATGTAGGCGGGGTTGACGACGCGCCCCTCGGTGCGGATCAGCTCCTCGCCGAGCGCCGCTCCCAGCCCGTGCACGGCCCCGCCGATGATCTGGCCCTCGACCATGACGGGGTTGATCGCCCGCCCGACGTCGTGCGCGGCGACGTAGTCGAGCACGGTGACCTCGCCGGTCCGGACGTCGACCTCGACCTCCGCCCCGTGCGCGGCGAAGGAGTAGGTGGGCGACAGGTTGGCCTTGTCCTCGCCGGGCGTGATCGTCTCGGTGCCCTCCAGCTCGTAGCGGGACTCCAGGCTGAGGCCGCCGTGCGCGCCGGCGAGGTCGCCGAAGCTCATCGAGTGGCCGCCGTGGCGGGCCTCGCCGTCGCGCAGCTCGACGTCCCTGGGGGCGCAGCCGAGCTTGTCCGCCGCGAGGCCGCGCAGCCGGCCGGCCATCTCCCGGGCGGCCTGGCCGGTGGCCATGCCCGACATGTGCGTGGCGCGGGACGACCAGGCGCCGAGGTCCAGCGGCGTCAGCTCGCCGTCCATCGACAGCACGTCGACGTCCTCGGGGGCGACGCCGAGCTCCTCCGCGGCGATCTGGGCGAGGATCGTCTTCTGGCCGGTGCCCGCGTCCGACCCCCCGAACCGGACCCGCACGCGGCCGTCGCCGTCGACGTCCACGCCCGCCTCACTGACGTTCGACAGCGGGTAGGCGTAGGCACCGGACCCGTGCGCCGCGCTCGACACGCCGAGGCCGCGGCCGGGGGTTCGCGCGGCCCGCTTGGCGTCCCAGTCCAGCTCCCGCCGGACGGTCTCCAGGCAGTCGACGAGCCGAGCCGTCGTGACCCGGTACCCGCACAGCGTCTCGGTGTCCGGCTCGACGGCGTTGCGGACGCGCAGGTCGATCGGGTCCATCCCGAGCCGCTCGGCGATCTCGTCGAGCTGGGACTCCATGGCGAGCGCCACCTGCGGCGTCCCGTACCCGCGGTACTGCCCGCCGGGCTGCGTCGCGGTGTCGACGAGCCGCGCGTCGTACCGGACGCCGTCCGCCCGGTACACCGACCCCAGGGCGATGACGCCGACGCGCATCACCGACGAGCCCATGTGGGAGTAGGCGCCGTTGTCGACGTTCACCTCGGTCTCGAAGGCGCGCAGGTTGCCGTCCGCGTCGGCGTAGGTGCGCAGCCGCGTCTCGAAGCGGTGCCGGGGCTTGTTGGAGGCGAACTCCTCCTCCCGCGTGAGCGAGATCAGCACGGGCGTCCCGGTCTTGCGGGCCAGCGCCGCCGCCAGGATCTCGTGCTCGGACGCCTTGGACTTGGAGCCGAAGCTCCCGCCGGTGGCGACCTCGCGGCACACCACCTGGCGGTGCTCCAGCCCCAGCAGGTGCGAGACCTCCTTGGCGATGAAGTAGGGCGCGTGCGTGGAGGTCCACAGCTCCATCACCTCGCGGCCGGCGTCCCACCGGGCGAGCGTGACGTTGGGCTCCATGCAGGCATGCGCGACGCTCGGGTAGACGAAGTCGCCCTCGACCATCACGTCCGACGCCGCGATCCCGGCGTCCGGGTCGCCCCACACGCTGTTCCACCGGATCGCGACGTTGCGTTCCGAGGGGCGTCCGTGGAGGGCGCGGGCACGCGGCGCGAGGGCCTCCGCGATGGTGAGCGGCGCCCGGAGCGGGCGGATGCGCAGCCGGATCGCCGCGACCGCCGCCCGGGCCTGCTCGACGGTGTCGGCCGCGACGGCCGCGATCTCCTGCCCGACGTAGCGGACCACGCCAGCCGCCAGCGGCGGCCGGTCGGACATGTGCCCGCCGCGGTGCAGGTACGTGATGCCGGCCGGGAAGTCGTCCGCGGTGATGACGCCGCGCACCCCCGGCATCCGCAGCGCGGGCGCCGTGTCCAGGCGGGTGATCCGCCCGTAGGGGACGGGGGAGCGCAGCACCGCGGCGTGCAGGTGCGGCGGCCCGGCCAGGTCGTTGACGTAGGGGACGCGTCCGAGGGACCGGTCCCGCCAGTCCAGCGGCCGGACGCTGCGCCCGATCCGGTCCGTCATTCCGCCTCCCTCCGCGCCTCTGCCCGCGCGCGGGCCGTCGCGCACACCGCCTCGACGATCGCCGCGTAGCCGGTGCACCGGCAGATGTTGCCGGACAGCTCCCTGCGGACCCTGGCCCGCGCCTGCTCCGCGTCGGCGGGGAGGCCGGCGCGGAGCAGGGCGGTGGCGTGGACGACCTGGCCGGGCGTGCAGAAGCCGCACTGGAACGCGCCCAGGTCGGCGAAGGCCGCGCGCAGGTCCGCGGACTCCTCCGCGAGGCCCTCCGCCGTCGTGACCTCGCCGTCGACCAGTTCGACGGGCGTCACGCAGGACAGCCTGGGGCGTCCGGCGACGAGCACGGTGCAGGCGCCGCACTCGCCGCGCTCGCACGCGAGCTTGACGGACGCCGCCCCGAACCGCTCCCGGAGGACGGCGGCGAGGACGGTCCCGGGAGGCGCGGCGGCGTCGCCGGCCCGCCCGTTGACGGTGATGTTCATGAAGGACCCCAGACGGTGGAGGTGCGGACGGACGGCGTGCTACTCCAGGTCGGCCTCGGTGAGGTCGCCGGCGTCGCTCTTGTCGAACGGGCGGGTCTCGATGTTGACCACGCTGGGGGTGTCCTTCCCGTCCAGCTCGCCGACCATCGTCTGGAGGGCCGTGGCGCCCCACTTCTTCGGCTGGAGCGCGATCTCGTAGCCGACCCGCCCGTCCCGCACCATCGCGAGGGTGGCGGGGATGCCGTCGAAGCCCGTCACGGTGATCTGGCCGGTCTTGCCGGCCTCGTTGATCGCCTGGACGACCCCGGTGAGGAAGTCGTCGAGGTTGGCGTAGACGACCTTGGCGTCCGGCACCGCCGACAGCGACGCCTTGGCGGCCTTCAGGCCCTCCTCGGAGGTGAGGGCGGTGACGTTGACCTCGTGGGCGACCGTCATGTCCGGGCAGGAGGCCGAGCCGACGACGGCCTTGTAGGCCTTCGTCATCTCCTGGACGTAGGGCGCCGCGGACGGCCCCTTGATCATGATGATCTTGCCCTTGCCGACGTTCTTGCACGTCCACTCGGCGATCTGCGTACCGGACTTGCCCCAGTCGTTGCCGATGTAGGACGCGCGGCTGGACTTGTCCTCGACGTCGCGGGCGACGGTCATGACCGGGATGTGCGCCGCCTTCGCCGCGTTGAGCGGCGCGACGACGGCCTTGGAGTCGATCGCGGAGACGAGGATGCCGTCCACGCGCTTGGCGATGAGGTCGTTGATGTCGTTGGCCTGCTTCAGCGGGTCGCCGCCGGCGTCGGTGAAGACGACGTCGACGCCGAGCTTCTTCGCCTCGGCCTGGATGCCCTTCTGGATCCCGGCGTACAGGGCGATCCGCGGCGCGGCGAAGCTCACGCCGATGGTCTTCCTGCCCTTCTCGGACGCGTCCGAGCCGGTGCATCCGGTGGCGGCCAGGCCGATGCATAGCGCCGCCGCGGCGATCCCGCGAAGTCGGGTCATGCGCATGGTGGGTCTCCTCGTGCGGATCTTGCGGGGTTCGGTGGGAGGCGGGGGGCCGGGGGCGGTCGGGTGGCGGCGGCGCGGTCAGGTGACGGTCGCCTTGGCCGGGACGTCCGCGGCGCTCGGGCGCGGCGGTGCCTCCTTTCTCCCGGTGCGCAGGCGGGAGAACCGGCGCAGCAGCTCGGCCGACATCGCGAGGATGAACACGACCCCGACCGCGACCTCCTGCCAGGCGTCGCCGACGCCGTTGAGGTTGAGGCCGTTCTGGATGACGGAGATGACCAGGACGCCGAGCAGGGTCCGCCACATCGCGGCCCGCCCGCCGTGCAGGGCGCTGCCGCCGAGCACGACCGCGGCGACCGAGAACAGCTCCAGGCCCTCGCCGACGGTCGGCTGCGCCGACTGGAGCCGCGCGGTCGTCGCCATGCCGGCCACGGCGGCGAACGTCCCGGCGAGCACGAAGGTGGCGACGATCGTCCGCTCGACGCGCAGGCCCGCGAGCCGTGCCGCCTCCCGGTTGCCGCCGCTGGACAGCACGCGCAGCCCGAACGGGCTCACGCTCAGCAGGAACGCCGAGACGGCGAAGCAGACGATCATCACCCAGACGATCCACGGGACGCCCAGCGGGCGCCCGACGCCGAACCCGGCGATGCTCGCGGGCAGCCCGCCGACCGACTCGGCGTGGGTGAGGATGAGCGTGGCGCCCACCCCGATCACCGACGTGCCCAGCGTGATCATGAACGGGTGGACCTTGAGGGCGATCACGAGCATCCCGTTGAGCAGCCCGAACACGATCCCCGACAGCACCGCCGCGGCGAGGCCGAGCGCGACGCTCTGCGTCTCCCGCATGACGATCGCGCCGACCGCGCCGTGCAGCGCGACCTGCGCGCCCACCGACAGGTCGAACCCGCCGCCGGCGATGACGAAGGTCTGCCCGAACGCGACGATCGCGAGGATCGCCATCGAGCTCAGGACGTTGAGGATGTTGCCGCTGCTGAGGAACGAGTCCGTCGAGAACGTCAGGACGATGGCGAGGACGACCAGCAGCAGCGGGACGAACGCGTCCTCCAGCGCGGGGGCGGTTCTCTTCATGAGGCAAGACCTTCCGGGTGTTCGCCCAGGCACGCCGTCATCAGTTCGGCGTGCGTGGCGTCGGCCGTGAGTTCGGCCACGAGGCGTCCCCGCCGGAACGCCAGGTAGCGGTCGGTGATGGAGCGGAACTCCTCGCTCTCCAGCGCCACGACGACGACGCAGCCGCGCTCGTCCGCGAACGCGCGGAGCTGCCGCAGCACGTGCTCCTTGGCCCCGATGTCGATGCCGTGCGTCGGCTCCTCCACGACCAGGACCTTGGCGCCCGCCGCGAGCCACCGCGCGATGAGGACCTTCTGCTGGTTGCCGCCGGAGAGCAGCCCGGCGGGGAACGCCGGGTCGGCCGGGCGGATGTCCAGGTCCTCGATCAGCCGGAGCGCCGTCGCGCGCATCCTCCGCCGGTCCAGGACGCCGAACCGGCTGAACGCCGCCACGTCGCCGAGGGCGATGTTCCGCTCGATGCTGAGCAGCGGCTGCACGCCGTCGCGCTTGCGCTCCTCGGGCACGAACCCGATCGCGGCGGCGACGGCCGCGACGCGGTTGAGCGGACTGACCCGCCGGCCGCCGACCGCGACCTCGGCGCGCTCGCGCCCGGGCGGCCGGCCCGCCCCGGCGAGGGTGCGCGCGAAGCGGCCCGCGCCCGAGCCGAGGAGGCCGGTCATCGTGACGACCTCGCGGTGCCGCA
Organism: Actinomadura sp. NPDC000600; assembly: GCF_040492135.1. Classification (NCBI taxonomy): domain Bacteria; kingdom Bacillati; phylum Actinomycetota; class Actinomycetes; order Streptosporangiales; family Thermomonosporaceae; genus Actinomadura; species Actinomadura sp. NPDC000600. The sequence goes on along the minus strand of NZ_JBEUPD010000012.1, from coordinate 5,614 downwards.
GGTCCAGCTCGGGCGCGCCCGGCAGGTCCGCGTGGACGAGCACGTCACCGGGCTCGTGCGGCGCGCGGTCCGGGGCGTTGGCGAGGGTCCGGCCCGCGACCAGCTCGACCAGCCCGTGGGGGGTGGCCTCGCCGCGGCCGAGGCGGGCGACGATCCGGCCGTCCCGCAGCGCGGTGATCCGGTCGCAGAGCAGCCGGACCTCGTCGAGGTCGTGGCTGACGAACAGGACCGCGAGGCCGTCGCCGGCGAGCCGCCGCACCAGGTCGGTGATGAGCCGGGACTGCCGCGGCTCCAGCGCCGCCGTGGGCTCGTCGAGGATCAGCAGCTTCGGCCGGGCGCGCAGCGCCCGCGCCACCTGCAGCAGCTTCTTCTCGGCGAGGTCGAGGGTGCCCGCCCGGCGCGCGGGTTCGAGGTCGACGCCGAGCGTGCCGAGCAGCTGCGCCGTCTCGGCGTGGTCGGCGCGGCGGTCCCGCAGCAGCCGGCCGCGCCGGTTCGGGGCGGCGACGACGATGTTGTCGGCGACCGTCAGCTCGGGGAACAGCTGCGTCTCCTGGTGGACGACGGTGATGCCGGCGCGTTCGGCCTGCGCGGGCGTCGCGTTGCCGACCCTCCGGCCCTCGACCTCCAGGCGCCCGCCGTCCGGCGCGTACGCGCCGCACAGGACCTTGATCAGGGTCGACTTGCCGGCGCCGTTGGAGCCGATCAGCCCGTGGACCTCCCCGGCCGCGAGGTCGAGGTCCACCCCGTCCAGCGCGGTGAACGCGCCGAACCGCTTGGTGACGCCGTGCGCGGCGACGGCGGGCGCCGTCACGAGGCGGGCTCCGTCCGCACCGCCGTTCCGGTGCCGCGCACGAACGCGGCCAGGGCGCGGCGCCGCAGCGGCGGGACGCCGAAGACGGCGGCCAGCAGGACGGCGAGGGTGATCAGGATTCGCATCGGGCGGCCTCCACAGGTGCGAGCCGGGGGTCGGGGGAAGGGCGGTCGGCGGGTCGGTGGTCCGTGGGGCGGGGGTCGAGCAGGAACGCGTCGGCGAGCCGCGCGTAGTCGCGGGGCCGCTCCTCCTGGGGGTGGTGCGCCGTGTCCGGCAGCACCTCCAGGACGGCGGCGGGCAGTGCCGCGGCCAGGCGGGCCGCGTAGTCGACGCCGGCGAACGGGTCGGCGGAGCCCCACAGCAGCAGGACGGGGGCGGCGACCTCCGGCAGCAGGGGGCCGAGATCCTCGGGCCGGCCGCGCCCCTCCATATCCGTTCCGAGAGCAAGGGCGTCGAGCTTGACGCTGTTGCGGAAGCGTTCGAAGACAGTCGCCTCCGGAAGCATCGTGGGATCGTTCCACTCGTAGTGGCGGATGAGATCGCGCATCTTGTCCGGGGTCGGGCCGTCCCCGCCGTAGTAGGCCGCGCGGACCTCCGCACCGCTCGCCCCGGGCGCCCCGCCGAGGTCGGCGGGGCGGCTGCCGGTGAGGACGACGCGGCCGACCCGGTGCGGCGCGCGCGCCGCGATCAGCAGGGCGACCGCCCCGCCGAGGGACTGGCAGACGAAGTCGGCGCGGCGAATGCCCAGGTCATCGAGCAGGGCCATGACGTAGCGTGCGTGGAAGGAGAACAGGGGGCGGTCGGCCCGGGGCGCATCGGAGTCGCCGTACTGCGGCAGGTCCACCAGGACGAGCCGGCGGCCGGGCAGTTCCGGCACGAGGGCGGCGAAGTCGGTCCAGGCCGAGCAGCCGGGGCCGCCGCCGTGCAGCAGGACGGTGGGTGCCCCCTCGCCGATCGTGCGGACCCGCAGCGCGGACCCGAGCACGGTGTGCCAGGTGCCGGCGATCGATGCGGTCATGGAGGGTTCTCCGGTTCTTCCGGCCTCCTCGCGGAGGCCTCCGGCGGCCTTTCGAGCAGGGCCGCGGTCCGAGAAAGTCGAGCTGAAGCCGTGGATAACGGGTGATGCGTACTATGTACACTACTTAGGTCCGGAGTCAATGCCCCGGATCGGATCGCGGGTCAGAGATCCAGCACGAGGCGGTCCGAGAGGCAGCGCGAGACGCAGGGCATCATCGCCCTCCCGGCCGCCCGCTCCGCGTCGGTCAGCAGGCCGTCCCGATGGTCGGGAACCCCTGCCAGGACGGGCGTCTCGCAGCTTCCGCAGATGCCCTCGCGGCACGCGTTCGGGACCTGGATCCCGGCCTGCTCCAGCGCGTCCATCACCGTCTCGAAGGAACCCACCTCGACGGTCACCCCGGATCGCGCGCACTCCACCTCGAAGGCGGTGTCCTCGCCGTCCAGCGCCTGATCGCGCGGCGCGGCGAACCGCTCGACGTGCAGGCTTCCCGCCGGCCACGCCTCGCACCGCTGCTCCACCGCCGCGATCAGGCCCTCCGGCCCGCAGCAGTAGACCGCCGTGCCGGGCTCGGGAACGCCGAGCAGCGCGTCGAGGTCCGGCCGGCCGTCGCCGTCCTCGGGGACGACGGTCACCGCGTCTCCGTACCTGGCGAGTTCGGGCAGGAAGGCCATGGAGCTCCGGCTCCGCCCCCCGTAGACCAGGCGCCAGGGGACGCCGCTCTCCGCCGCCTGGGCGATCATCGGCAGCAGCGGTGTGATCCCGATGCCGCCCGCCAGGAACAGGTAGCGCGGCGCGTCCTCCAGCGGGAACCGGTTGCGCGGGCCGCGCACCCGCACCGTGTGGCCGGGCCGCAGCTCCTCGTGCACGTACGCCGACCCGCCCCGGCCGTCGGGCTCGTACAGGACGGCGATCCGGTAGGTCCCGGGCTCGCCGCACAGCGAGTACTGGCGGACCCATTTGCCCAGGTCGAGCTCCAGATGGGCGCCCGGTTCCCAGGGCGGCAGCGGGGCGCCGCCGGGGTCGGCCAGCGTGACCGACAGGACTCCGGCGGCCTCCCAGGCCATCGAGCGGACGATCAGGTCGCGTTCGTTGTCCAACATGGCTCGTACTATGTACGGTACTTTGCAAACACGTCAAGACCCGGGGTTGACAGGGCGGAACTTCGCCGTACAAAGTACGTAACATTGTTAAGGAGGCACCGTTGACCACCAATGCCACGTCCCCGGGCCGCGCCCGGCCCGAGCGGCGCCGGCCGGGCCAGGACTGGTCGTCCTGGCCGACCTACGAGAGCGCCGTGCTCGGGTTCCGCGACCACTGGTACCCGGTCCTGTGGACCGAGCAGGTCGGCAGGAAGCCCGTCGCCGTGACCCTGCTCGGCGAGAAGATCGCCCTCGTCCGGGAGGGCGACGAGATCCACGCCCTGCACGACCGGTGCCCCCACCGCGGCGTGCCCCTCTCCCTGGGCCGCCGCCAGTTTCCCGGCACGGTGTCCTGCCCCTACCACGGGTGGACCTACGACCTGAAGGACGGCAACCTCTGCGGCGTCCTCACCGACGGCCCGGACTCGCCGATCAAGGGCCGCGTGAAGGTCCGCACCTACCCCGTCCGGCAGCGCTTCGGCCTGGTGTGGGTCTACATCGGCGACGGCGACCCCCACCCGCTGGACGACGACCTGCCCGAGGAACTGCGCCGCAACGCCCTCGTCATCGGCGGCCGCACCGACATCCGCAAGGGCAACTGGCGGTTCGCCGCCGAGAACGGCTTCGACGAGGGCCACGCCAAGTACCTGCACAACACGGCGCTGTGGCGGCTGTTCAAGGTCATGCCCGCGTGGAACAAGACCCGCATCGTCGAACGCGGCGAATGGCTCGTCCGCGTCCAGGACGAGGTGCACTGGGAGGCCGACATGCCCGGCCTCGGCCTGTGGACCAACAAGCGCTGGTGGAAGCGCATGCCGCTGCCCGACGCCCCCGGCAAGGCCCAGAAGGCCAACCCCGTGATCAAGGGCCTCGACCTGCCCGGCTTCGTCTCGATCCGGATGCCCGGCATCCTCCGCGTCGCCTACCCGCAGTTCATTCACTACGAGTGGTACGTCCCGGTCGATGCGGACAACGTCAGGTACGTCCAGCTCATGGTGCGGTTCGAGACCGGCGCCCGCGCCGGCCTCTTCAAGCTCAGGTACCTCGCGGCCGTCCGCTGGCTGTTCCACGGCCAGTTCACCGCGCAGGACGCCTGGATGGTCGACGTGATGGACGCTCCGCCGGAGAAGCTCTACCGCCCCGACCTGTCGCTCACCGCTTGGCGGCGCAAGGTCGAGCAGAGCAGGCCGAACGTCCAGCCGTACAAGCGCTGAGCGCTACCCTCGCTCGGGAAAAACCGACGAGACACGGAGCGGCATGGCCAAGAAGGACACGCGGACGCTGACCCGCGAACGCATCGTCGAGACCGCCGTGCGCATCGGTGACTCCGAAAGTCTGGACACCCTGACCGTCCGCCGCCTGGCAGGCGAGCTCGGTGTCGGCGCGATGACCCTGTACAGCTACTTCCGCAACAAGGAAGAGATCCTCGACGCGATGGCCGACCACGTCCTCGGCGGGATGGAGGTCCCGCCCGCCGAAACGGACGACCCGGTCGACATCCTCGTGGGGTGCGGGCGGGCCTTCCGCGCGATGATGCTCGCCCACCCCTGCGTCGTCCGGCTGCTCTCCACCCGCGTCTCCGACAGCATCGACGCCCTGGACGGCGCCATGGAGGCCGTCCTCGCCCGCCTGGAGTCCGCGGGGCTCAAGGGCGCGGACGCCACCCGCGCCTACGGCGTCCTCATCACCTACGCGCTCGGCTTCTCCGGCTACCAGACGCCCCGCACCTGGGGCGACGACCCGGAGGCCAGGCGCCAGCGCCGCCACTTCTACGCCGGTCTGCCCGCCGACCGCTTCCCGAGCACGGTGCGGCTCTCCTCCGACCTCCCGATGCTCGCATCCTCGGAGCAGTTCGAGTTCGGCCTCCACCTGATCGCGCGGGGGCTGGCCGCCGCCGCGGACTGACGGTCCCGTTCGTCGGGCGCGGGAAGCCGGTTCCGGGCGGATGTCCGGCAGAATGTGGGCGGGACGGAGGTGACCCGATGTCCGCACTCGGAGGATCGCTCGAACGCTCCATCATGGACGTGCTCTGGGCCGCGTCCGGTCCGCTGCGCGTCCGCGAGCTGCTGGCCGAGCTGAACCGGAACACGGAGAGGACGCTGGCCTACAACACCGTGCAGACCGTGGCCGAGCGCCTGGCTCAGAAGGGGCTCCTGCGGCGCACCCAGGAGGGGACGGCCTTTCGCTACAGCCCGACGCGGGCGCGGGAGGAGTACGCGGTCGAGCTGATGATGGACGCGCTGAGCGAGTCCGCGGACCACGGCGCCATCCTGGCGAGGTTCGCCGAGAGCGTCCCGCCGGAGGACGCGCGGCACCTCCTGGACGCGCTGCGGCGGCGGACCGCCGGCGAAGACGCGTGATCCCGTGACCTACGTGGTGGCCGGCCTGGTCGTTTCGGTGGTCCTGCTCGGATGCGCGGCGGGGCCCGCGCTGGACCTCCTCAGGCGCTCGGCCGTCGGCCCGGGGACGGCCGTCGCCTGCTGGACGGCGGCCCTCGCCGGGACGTCCATCGCCGCCGCCGGCGCCGCCGCGGCGGCGCGTGGAGCGCCCGCCGGGGCCGGGCCAGGGTTGCTGTCCTGGGGGCGGGGCAGGCAGGCCCCCCCCCGCCGCCGCCCCCCCCCCCCCGACCGGGTGCTCAACGACGCC
>NZ_JBEUPD010000011.1:188565-250105 GCF_040492135.1 Actinomadura sp. NPDC000600 | reverse complement strand
GTGGCCGCGATCAACCCCCGCCTGGTCGCCGCCAACGGGGTCGGCACCGACGTCGCCGGCCAGCTCCTGGTCACCGCCGGCCACAACCACGACCGGCTCACCTGCGAGGCGGCGTTCGCCATGCTCTGCGGCGCCGCCCCGATCCCGGCCTCCTCCGGCAAGACCACCCGGCACCGCCTCAACCGCGGCGGTGACCGGCAGGCCAACGCCGCCCTCTACCGCGTGGTGCTGTGCCGCCTGCGCTGGGACCCCCGCACCCGCGCCTACGCCGAACGACGCACCACCGAAGGCCTGTCCAAGAAAGAGATCATCCGATGCCTCAAGCGCTACATCGCCCGCGAGCTCTACCAGATCATCACATCAAGCGATCTTGAACTCGCCGCTTGACATCCATAGGAGCATCCCTCCGGCGCCGGGGAGGCCGGTCAGAGGTAGTCGGTGGTGTTCCGCACCGTTCCGAACCTCGGGAACGTGCGCCGCACGGCGAAGTCGTGCTCCTCGGCGGTGAGACCGGACATGGCGTCCGCGACGAACTCCAGCTCGTAGCCGTGGTCGCTCGCGGCCCGCGCGGTCGACTCCACGCCCATGGTCGTGACGAGCCCGCCGAGGACGAGGTCGATGAGCACGAGCCCGGCAGACATGAAGATCATTCTAGGAGCCCCGGTCCGCGCGGGGAGTCGGGGTCAGTCCCAGCGGGCGTTGCGCTGGCGCTTCACGGCACTGCGGCGCTTCTTGTTCTCCAGGCGGCGCTCGTTGATGCCGCGGGGGACCTTCTTCGGGATGCGCTTCTTCGGGGGAGGGGCCGTCGCCTCGGCCAGGATCGTCGCCAAGCGGGTGCGGGCGGCGTCCCGGTTGCGCTGCTGGGAGCGGTACTCCTCGGCGCGGATCGTGAGGACGCCGCGGACCAGCCGACCGGAGAGGCGCTCCAGGGCGCGGGCGCGCAGCGGCTCGGGGAGGGACGGGGAGTTCGCGACGTCGAAGGAGAGTTCGGCGGCGGTGGCGCTGGTGTTGACGTGCTGCCCGCCCGGCCCCGAGGAGCGGGAGAAGCGCCAGGCGAGCTCGGACTCCGAAATGGAGACCGAGCCGCGGACATGGATCTGGGCGGGCATGTCCCCATTGTCGCAGGGAAGGGTCGGATCGTCGCTCCAATAACTTCCGGCCCGCGGCCCTCGCTGGCGACCAGGAAAGTACTTACTTACACTGGGCGCCATGAATGCGCCTGCTATGGACGTGCCTGCCATGGACGATGGACTGTTCCGGGACGACGACCTCATCCGCGTCATCACGCGGGAGGGCGTGCTGATCGCCGCGGGCGGCGCCGCGTCGCTGCTGCAGACGGCCCATCCCAAGGTGGCGCAGGGCGTCTACGACCACAGCTACACGGCGGACGACCCGCTGCGCAGGCTGCGGAACACGATGGGGTGGCTCTACGCGGTGCAGTTCGGGACGCGGGAGGAGGCCGAGACGCTCAGCGCCCTCGTCACCAAGGGGCACGCGGCCGTCACCGGCCCCGACTACGAGGCGAACGAACCCGAGTTGCAGGTGTGGGTCGCGTCCACGCTGTTCGCGGTGGCGGTGCAGTTCTACCAGCTCGTCTTCCGGCGGACGTTCACCGAGGCGGAGCTCGCGGAGTTCTACGGGCAGACCAAGGTCTACGCGACGATCCTCGGCTGCCCGGAGGAGCGGATGCCGGAGACCTACCCGCAGTTCCGCGAGTACTACGCGGACATGCTGCACAGCCTGGAGATCAGTGACGCGTCGCGGGCCATCGCCGAGCAGGTGCTCCACCCGAGGCTGCCGGGCGGGCCGCTGCATGCGCCCGGCCTGATGGCGATCCGGCTGCTCACCGCGGGCCTGATGCCCGCGCCGATCCGCGAGCAGTACGGGTGGAGGTGGACCCCGGGACGGGAGCGCCGGTTCCGCCTCCTGGTCGGGGCGATCGCGCTCGTCTATCCGCGGCTCCCGCTGCGGGTCCGCACGCTGCCGCGGGAGTACTACCTGCTCACGACGCGGCGGATGCTGGCGAAGGTCAAGCGGCGCCCGGCCGTTCGGGTGCGGAGCTGAGCGCGGGGCGGCACAGAGCACGGGCGGCACAGAGCGGCCGCGTGACCCGCAGGCAGGTCACGCGGCCGCTCTCCCTTGCCGGGTCCTCCCACCCGGCCCGGCCGGGAGGACCCTCTGCCCCGGTCCGCCGTCCGTCCGCCCGCTCCCCCCAGAGCCCTGGCCGGACGGCGTCCCGGGTCAGACCTGTGCGCCGGCGATGATCGCGTCGGCGGCCTTCTTGGCGGAGTCGACCGGGATGGCGAAGCCGACCCCGATGTTCCCGCTGCTGCTCCCGGACGTGGCGATGGCGGTGTTGACGCCGATCACCTGGCCCGCGGCGTTGACCAGCGCGCCGCCGGAGTTGCCGGGGTTGATGGCGGCGTCGGTCTGGATCGCGTTCTTGATCACGGTCTGCTGCTGCTGCGACAGCCGCCCCTGGAGCCCCGGCGGGAGCTGCTGCTGGTCGCCGCCCTCCTGGATCTCGCGTCCGAGCGCGCTGACGATGCCGGACGTCACCGAACCGTCCAGCCCGAGCGGGCTGCCCACCGCCAGGACCTGGTCGCCGACCGCCACGGCGCGGCTGGAGCCGAGCGTCGCGGGCCTCAGGCCCGACACCCCCTCCGCCTTGACGACGGCGACGTCCTCCCCGGTGTTGGCGCCGAGGACCTGCGCGGACGCGGTCCTGCCGTCGCTGAACTTCACCGCGACCTGCTGGGCGCCGGACACCACGTGCGCGTTGGTGAGGATCACTCCGTCCGAGCGGAGGATCACGCCGGAACCGCCCTCCACGCCGGACGCCGTCCGGGCCTGGATCGACACGACGCTCGGCTGGACGGCGGCGGCGACCTGCGCGGTCGTGCTCTTGGACGCGACCCCGGAGACCGCCGTCGGGCTCGAGTAGACGGTGCTCTCGTGCGTCAGCGCCAGCGTCACCCCCGCGCCGGCGCCGCCCGCCCCCAGGGCCAGTGCCGTCGCGGCGCCCACGGCGGCGAGCTTGTGCCGCGCCGTGCCGAACATCCCCGCGCCGAACATGCCCGGACGGGACGGAGCGTCCGTCGGTGGCGGCGGGACGTTGCCCGTCCACTGCGGGTACGGGTCGAATCCGGGCCTTCCGGGCTCCCCGGCTCCGCCGGGCTCCCAGGGCTGCTGCTGCGGCCTGTCGGCGTTCATCTGGATCCCCCTGTCGCTCTCACCATGAAGAGTGCGCCCTGGGCCTGCAGGCCGCCTGGAGCCGACCTGAAAGTGTGCTGAACGCCTACAGTCATGAAAAAGCGGCCGAGGGGTCGGCCCCTCGGCCGCGGTGACCGGCCGGTCGCACCGATCGTCCGTCCAAGCTGGCCAGGGCGCGGCCTCCCGCTCCCCGTCGAGATCGGGGCGCGCCCTGTGCGTCCATTGGAACCCACGATCCTGAACGTTTCCTGAATGCCGCCTCTAGTCTTCCGCCAGAGGCAGGACGACCGTGAACGTCGCGCCCTCGCCGGGTGCGGAGTCGGCGCGGACCTCGCCGTCGTGCGCCGCGACGAGCGCGGCGACGATGGCCAGCCCGAGACCGGCGCCGCCGTGGTCGCGGGAGCGGCCCTCGTCGGAGCGGTAGAAGCGCTCGAAGACCCGGTCCACCTGCTCGGGGGCCAGGCCGGGCCCCTGGTCGGCGACCGCGACGACCGCCGCCGGCTCGCCGCGCAACGTGCCCGGCGACAGCCGCACCTCGATCAGTGTGCCCTCCGGCGTGTGCGCGACGGCGTTGCTGAGCAGGTTGCCGAGGACCTGGCGCAGCCGCGGCTCGTCACCCCGCACCTGGTACGCCAGTCCTCCCTCGACGGTGAGGTCGATCGTGCGCTCGGGCGCCAGGATTCTCGCCTCCTGGACAGCGTCGGCGGCGACGGCGAGCAGGTCCACCGGGCGCCGCTCGATCGGGCGCTGCCGGTCGAGCCGGGCGAGCAGCAGCAGGTCCTCCACGAGCAGGCCCATCCGGGACGCGGTCTCCTCGATCCGGCCGATCAGCCGCTCCGCCTCCTCGGGGGTGCGCGCCGCGCCCTGCCGGTAGAACTCGGCGAACCCGCGGATCGCGGTCAGCGGGGTCCGCAGCTCGTGGCTGGCGTCCGCGACGAACCGCCGCATCCGCTCCTCCGAGCGCAGCGCCGTCTCCTCGGATCGCCGGGCCGCGGCCTCCGACTCCGCGCGCGCCCGGAACGCCGCCTCGATCTGCCCGAGCATCGTGTTCAGCGACCGCCCGAGCCGCCCCATCTCCGTCCCCGGGTCAGCCTCCGGGACGCGCCGGGACAGGTCGCCCGCCGCGATCGCGCCCGCGGTCGCCTCCACCGCCCACAGCGGCCGCAGGCTGGCCCGGACGACGGCGACGCCCACGACCACCAGCACGGCCAGCACCAGCAGCCCGACGATCGCGTCGATCACCACGAGCCGCTGCACGGTCCGGTCGATCTCCTCCATGCTGAACGCGAGCACGAGCACCGTGCCGTCGGAGATCGGCTCGGCCAGGATCCGCCAGGTCGACCCGCCGGTCCCGGTGACGGTGAACGGCCGGTCGATGTGCCCGTTCAGGTTCGCCGGGAGCCGCGGATGGCCCGTCTCGCTCCACGCCTCGTTCTGCCCGAGCGAGCGGCCGTCGGTGGTGCGGACCTGCCCGTACATCTCGCTGGGAATCCGCACGGTGATCCGCGTCCGGCCGCTCTCCAGCTGCGGGACGACCTGGTCGATCGCCCGCCCGACCGAACCGCGCAGCTGGTCGTCGGCCCGTCCGACGAGGTACTGCCGCAGCACCGACGCGCCCGCCGCGCTCATCACCGTCATGCCGAGGGTGACCAGGACGAGCATCCCCGCGATCAGCTTGACGCGCAGCGACATGCGGGCCCACGTCCGTGCGAGGCCCCCGGCGGGCGCCGCGCCGGCGGCGCCCCGCACCTCGGGAGGGGCGGCGGTCGCCGGGGCCCGCGTGGCCATCAGCCCGTTCTCGTCGGCTCGCGCAGCACGTAGCCCACGCCGCGCAGGGTGTGGATGAGCCGCGGCTCGGTGTTGTCGACCTTGCGGCGCAGCGCGGACACGTACGACTCGACGATGCCCGCGTCGCCGCGGAAGTCGTAGTTCCACACGTGGTCGAGGATCTGCGCCTTGGACACGACGCGGCCCGCGTTGGCCATGAAGTAGCGCAGCAGCTTGAACTCGGTCGGCGACAGCTGGACGGGTCTGCGGCCGCGCCACACCTCGTGGCTGTCCTCGTCCAGCTCGATGTCGGCGAACACCATCCGCGGCGGCGGCTCGGTCGCCCCGCCGCGGAACCGGCGCAGCACCGCCCTGATGCGGGCGATGACCTCCTCCAGGCTGAACGGCTTGGTGACGTAGTCGTCGCCGCCGATCGTCAGCCCCTTGATCCGGTCCTGGACGGCGTCCCGCGCGGTCAGGAACAGCACGGGGGTGTGGTCGCCGCCGGACCGCAGCCGCCGCGCGACGTCGAACCCGTCGATGTCGGGCAGCATCACGTCCAGCACGATCAGGTCGGGGCGGTGCCGCCGCGCCGACTGCACCGCGTCCGCCCCGTTGGTGGCGGTGATCACGTCGAATCCGGTGAAGCGCAGGCTGCCGGCGAGGAGCTCCAGGATGTTGGGCTCGTCCTCGACGACGAGGAGCGTCGCCTCCGCCGTCCTGCCACCGTTCGCCGCACGTTCGACCACTTGCACAGTCCCCCTCCACATCATCGCAGAGGTTCGCATCCCAACCTGAACGTCTCCTGAATGCGCGCGGAGGACAGGCTGAGCGCACGCGCCGGACAGGCGGTCCGCACGGGACGGGAAAATCCCGCGCCGCCTACTCGCGGAGCGCGCGGATCGCCCGCATGGCCTCGCGGCGGGCGTCCCCGGACAGCACGTCGATGTAGACCCTGCCCGCCAGGTGGTCGCACTCGTGCTGCAGGGCGCGGGCGAAGTACCCGGTGCCCTCGACGCGGACGGGCCTGCCCTTCACGTCAACGCCCCCGACGACGGCGTGGTGGTGGCGGGGGGTGTCGAAACGCAGGCCGGGGACGGACAGGCAGCCCTCCGACTCCACGACCCGCTCGCCGTCGGCGGCCACCAGCTCCGGGTTGACGACGTGGCCGATGTGGCGGCGGCCCTTGTCGTCCTCGACGTCGTAGACGAACAGCCGCAGCCCGACGCCGATCTGGTTCCCGGCGAGGCCGGCGCCGTCCTCCTCGTACATGGTGGCGAACATGTCGTCGACGAGGCGCTCCAGCGACGCGTCGAACGTCCGGACCGGGTCGCACTCGGTGCGCAGGACCGGGTCCCCGAGAAGCCTGACCGGGCGGGCGGTTCCGCGCGGATGGGTCCGTTTGCTCACGATCAAGATCCTATATCCCGGGAAAACGCGGTCCCCCGAAACGCCGCGGGCGGTGCGGCGGGCCTGCTCAGGACCCGCCGCACCGCCCGCGGTGCGCGCGCTAGAGCTCGATGGGGCCGCGCGGCTGCTGCGGCGGGATGGGCGCGGTCGCCGGGCCGCCGGAGTCCTCGTCCGGACGCGCGGGCTTGGCCTGCGGCGGGACGGAGGGCGCCGGGCCGTCGCCGACCGGGGACGGCTCGGGCTTCTTGAGCGGGGGAGCGGTCTGCGGCGGGACCGACTGCGCCGGGCTCGCCTGCGCCGGAGCGGCGGCGGGCGCGGGCTTGGCCGGGGCCGGGGCCGGTGCCGGCTTCGCGGCGGCCGGCGCGGGCTTCGCCACCGGCTTGGCGCCCGGGGACGCGGGCTGCTGGGGAGCCGCCTGCGCGGGCTGCGCCTGCGGCGCCGGCTTGCCCTGGGCGCGGGGCGGCGAACTCTGCCGGACCGCGTCCTCGACCATCTTCTCCAGCGGACCGGCCTCGTTCTCGGCGGTCAGCAGCCGGTGCAGCGTCTCGCTGATCTCGGTGAGGCGCTGCAGGGCTTGGGTGTGGTTCTTGGTGAGCGCGGTGAGCCGCTGGGTCGCGCCCTCGTTGATCACGCTGGCGCGCCGCTCGGACGCGGTGAGGGTGCGCTCGGCCTCCAGCCGGGCGCCGGTCACCGTCTGCTCGGCCTCCTGCTTGGCGGCCGACAGGACGCTCTCGGACTCCTTCTTGGCGGAGGCGAGCACGTGCTCGGCCTTCTCCTGCGCCTGGGAGAGGTTCCGCTCGGCGTGCGAGCGGGCCTCGTCGATGATCCGCTTGGACTCCTGCTCGGCGTCCTTGCGGATCTCGGTGCCCCTGGCCTCGGCCTCGGCGAGCTTGTCCTGGGCCTCGTCCTCGGCGAGGTTGATGATCTGCCGGAGGCGGTCGCTGAGGTCGTCGCCGGTCGGCTTGCGGGCCTCCCGGACCTCGGCCATCTCGCGGCGGATCCGCTCGACCTCGTCCTGCGCGCGGGCGAGCCGCGCCTCTAGTTCACGGTGCTTCTGCTGGGCGCGGGCGATGTAGTCGTCGACCTGGCGGCGGTTGTAGCCGCGCATGACGATCTCGAAGGACTCTTCTTGGAGGAGGTTCGGCAGGATTTCGGCTTCGTTGCTCATGATGCCTAAGGGGTCGTTGGCGGGGGTCATCACCCCGTCAGGGTCGGTTGAGATGCGATCCTCACCCGCCGGTGAGCGGCCCACGGTGGGAAACGTCAGGACGACTCTTGTCCGGTCCACCCCATTCGCGCAACCGGAACCGCACTACTCGCAGCCGTTTCGTCACCTGGACATGCGCGACAAACTATCCAATCTGCGGAGAAAACCCTCCGCTGGGGGGCGGCTACCATCGGCGCCATGAGCTACCTGGGAGCGTTGGGCGAGGACCGGCCGAAGATCGACCCCGCGGCGTGGGTCGCGCCCGGCGCGGTCGTGGTCGGACGGGTGACGCTGGGCCGCGCGTCCAGCGTCTGGTACGGCTCGGTGCTGCGCGGGGACGACGAGGAGATCATCGTCGGCGAGGAGTGCAACATCCAGGACCTCAGCTGCATGCACTCCGACCCGGGCATGCCCGCGGTCCTGGAGGACCGGGTCAGCCTCGGCCACAAGGCGATGGTGCACGGCGCCCACGTCGAGGCCGGCTCGCTCATCGGCATCGGCGCCATCGTGCTGAACGGCGCCCGGATCGGCTCCGGGACGCTGATCGCTGCCGGCGCGCTCGTCCCGCCCGGCAAGAAGATCCCGTCCGGGGTGCTCGTCGCGGGCACCCCCGGCAAGATCGTCCGGGAGCTCACCGACGACGACCGGGCGGTCCTGCGGTACACGCCCGAGGTGTACGTCCAGAAGGCCGAGCGGCACCGCACCGCCCAGTGGGACTGAACCGTCCAGGGGGCTGAACCGCGCAGGGGGCTGAGCGGCTCGCCCGACCGAAATGTGCGGTACGGCCGACCGCGAACTGCCCCGCGGATCGCCCAGCCCCACTGTTTCCCGCCTCTGATAATTCGCTGACCTGCGGGGACACGGCGAATGGGCCGGTGAGGGGAGCCCCGGCCGGATTCTGCTGACTACCATGACCATCGTGGTGTGGGGACCGGGCTATGGCAGTGCTCCGCCGCCCAGCCCCGCTGCGGGGCAGGATCCGTTCACGGAGGCAGAGCGCGACACGAGGGCGATGGTGGCCGCCGCATGGTGGCCGTCGGCGCCTCCGCAGCAGCGCCATCACGCCATCGCGGGGCGCATGCTCGTCCTGCCGGACGGGACGTGGTGGCTGTTCGGGGCGTGGGCCCGCTGGTACCGGCTGCACCCGTCCGACGGGCAGTGGTACCTGTGCCCGCCGCCGCGCATCCCCGCCGTCCGGATGGCCGCGCGGCCCGCGCAGCAGCGGCCCGGGCAGGTGCCCGCGCTGCCGCCGCACGTCATCCCCGCCGGGCCCGACTTCTCCTACGACCCGCCGTCCGGGCTGCCCTTCGTCGCGCACGGGTTCGCGACCGAGCTGACCTCGCGGGTCCGCTCGACCGTCGAGTCCGCCGCCACGCTGGCCGCGCAGGACTACCCGCACTGGTGGCGGGAGTTCACGAGCGAGGCGCCGTCCACCGTCGCCGTCGCCTGGGGCGTGATGCTCTGGTGCTCCGCCGCGCCCGCGTTCGACTCGCGGCTGGACGCCCAGATGCTCGACCTGTGGAAGCCCTACCGCGCGAGGCCCCTCCCCGACGTGGACGGCCCGCGCTGGCTCACCCCGCCCGCCCTGGAGTCTCTGGTCGCGCTCTACTCCGAGCGGCTGCGCGCCAGCCGGGTGGACGCGGCGGTCGTCGTCCTGCGGACGATGTGGGCCGTCGCCAGCGCGCTGCGCGACGACGTCCGGTTCCAGGTGAGGGCGGACGCGCTGCTCGCCATCCTCGGCACCACCCTGTCCAACCCCACCGTCGACTACGGGGCGCTGCCCTACGGGGACCAGGCGATCGTCCAGCAGTGGCTGACGCGGTGCCCGCCCAACCTCGTGCCCGCGCTGAGGAACGAGAGCTCGCCGGGGGACAACTTCCGGCACGCCTTCTACACGCTCAGCGAGCTGATAGCCGACCTGTCGGGCGACCCCGCCGAACCGGCCTACATCGAGCCCCGGCTGGTGGCCGCCGCGCTGCTGGCCGCCGATCTGGACGTCGTCCGCAAGGACATGGTGGGCACCATCGTCCCCTGGCTGGACCCGGAGATCCGCTACACCGTGCAGGCGGTGTCGGAGCAGCGGGGGCATCCGCTGCGCCGGCTGTGGCCGCAGGACATGCGCCTTCCGGAGCCGCTGCGGTCGGCCGCCGGATCCGGTCCGGGCGCCGAGTCGCTGCTGGCGGCCATGTACGAGGTCGACCTCGCGTGGTGCCGGCTCGGCGGCATGCCCGCCCGGCCCCGCGGCTTCCCCGTCCCGACCGCGATCGTCGCCGGGATCATCGGACGCAACCGGGCCCGCGCCACGGCCGCCGCGCCGACGTCCACGCCCAGCCCGGTGCCGCAGCAGCCGTCCCCGTTCAACATGCCGAGCCAGCCCGGCCTCGCCCCCGGCGCGTCGCCGCAGGGGGCGTCCGGGGCGAACTTCGCGCCGTCCGAGCCCGACCGCCCCTTCGTCCAGCCGCCCGCGCAGCCCGGCTGGGAGAACGCGCCCGGCCCCGCCGCCGGGCATGCCCAGACCCCGGCGCCCGGCCAAGGGCAGCAGGCCGCGTTCAACTCCCCGGGGTTCGCCGCCCCGGATCCGATGATGGGCGGCCACTCGCCCGCCGAGGACGACAAGGACGAGGCCGCCGCCGCGCCGCCGTACACCGAACTCGGCTTCCAGCGCCCCGGCGCGGCCCCGCCCGCACCCGTGCAGAGTCCCGGAGCCGTGCCGCCCGCACCCGTGCAGAGTCCCGGAGCCATGCAGAGCCCGGCACCGCCCGCGCCGATGCAGAGCCCGCCGCTGCCCTCGTCTCCGGCGCAGCCGCCGTCTCCGGCCCAGCCCGCCGTGCCCGAGCCGGTCCAGGCCGGCCACACGCCCGCGCCTCCTCAGGAGGCAGGCGGCTTCTCCCCTCCCGAGGAGGAGAGTCAGGACGCCGACTTCCTGCCGCCGTACACGCAGCTGGGCTACCAGCCTGCGGGCTCGGCGCCTCCGCCACAGCCGAACGTCCAGCCGAACATGCAGCCGGGTCCGGCGGGCCCTGCGCAGCCCCCGTCCCCGGCCGAGCCGCAGCCCCAGGCGTTCGACCCGTACGCGACGCGCGTGGAGGACCAGGGCGGCCGGCCCCAGCAGAGCCGGCAGGCCCCGCCGGGGCAGCCGCCGGGAACGCGCATCCTCGGCCCGGACGACCTCGAGGACGGTCCGCCGAACCCCGCGCCGCCGCCCGTCCCGGGAGGCGGCCCGGGGACGAAGGTCATGTCCCAGACGATGGTCGGCGACTTCGACTTCCTGGACGACACGCCCTCGCCGGACCAGCCCGTCAGCGAGATCCCGCCGCCGAGCGACCGCAGCACCCGCCGCGTCCTGGAGCGGTTCGGGTTCGGCTTCGTGTACGGCGAGCACGACGCCGCGGCGCTGCTCGGCGACCTGAAGGCGCAGGCCGAGGAGTGGAACGCGGCGGGCGAGGACATCGAGCGCACCCGCGTGGACGGCGCGCCGAGCTCGATCAAGGCCGGCGTGCCCGGTGTGCTGCTGGTCGGCAAGCCGCACTCGGGGCAGCGGCGGCTCTCCCGGATGATCGCGCTGACGCTGGCCAACGCCGGGCTCGGCGACGGGTCGATCCGCGCGCACGACGCCGAGGACGTCCGGAACGCGCCGCCGGAGCGGATCGGGCAGCTGCTCGGGCAGCCGGGCCCGGTGATCCTCTTCGAGCGGCTGGACGTGGCCGTCACCGGCGCGGCCGACCCGGCCGCGGTCGTCGGCGCGGTGCGCCGCGCCCGCCGCGACCCGGTGAACACCACCCCGGTGATCGCGACCTGCGGGCCGGGCGCCTACAAGCGGCTGCTCCAGGAGCACCCGAAGCTCGTGCAGGCGTTCCGCGTCCACCGGCTGCCCGACTTCGGCGACCTCGACAACCGGATGACGCTGCTGCACCTGCTGGCGGAGGAGCGGCGCGTCACGATCGGCGCGTCGGCCCTGGAGGTGGTCCGCGCCGACCTGGAGCGGCTCCGCGGACCGGGCGACCTGGTCAACGCGCGGCTCGTCGAGGCGTACCTGGACCAGGCGGCCCAGCGCAACATGGAGCGCGCCGGGGCGTCCCACGACCGGCTCGTGCTGACCCCGGACGACCTCGCGGGCGTCGCCGAGGGGATCGAGCCGGCGCTGCGCCCGCCCGGCGACATCGACGGCTACCTGCGGCAGCTCGACCAGCTCACCGGGCTGGAGGACGTGAAGGCGGCCGTGCTGGAGCTGACCGAGGAGGCGGGCCTCGCGGCCGACCGGGCCCGGTACGGGGTGTCCGGCGGCGACGCGCGGCACCTGGTGTTCACGGGGCCGCCCGGCACCGGCAAGACGACCGTCGCCGGCCTCGTCGGCGGCATCTACGCGGCGCTGGGGCTGCTGGACTCCGGACACGTGGTCGCCTGCCGCCCGGTCCACCTGGCGGGCCGCGACCGGGTCGACACCGAGAACCGGGTCGCGGGCATGGTCGACCAGGCGCTCGGCGGCGTGCTGCTCATCCAGGAGGCGTACCTGCTCGACCGGTCTCCCGCCGTGGTGGAGGAACTGCTGCGCCGTATGCGGCAGGGCGCGGAGGGCAGGGCCCGGTTCATGGTGGTGTGCTCCAGTCCGGCGGCGGAGATGGAGGGCTTCCTCGCGGGCAGTCCCGAGTTCCGCGCCGAGTTCGGGCGGATCCTGGAGTTCACCGGGATGGGCGACCGCGACATGGTCCGGCTGTTCCAGAGCTATGCCGAGCGCGACCTTTACATGCTGGACGAGGAGCTGCGCGTCGAGCTGCTCAACCGGTTCTCGCGGCTGCGGGAGGACCCGCAGTTCGCCTACGCGCGGACGGTGCGCGCGCTGTTCGAGCAGACCGTGGCGCGGCAGGCGGCCCGGCTCGCGGGCGCCGACGTCAACGCCGCGACCGTGGCCCGGCTGACGGTCCGCGACCTGCCCGAGACGTCGCTGGAGCAGATGCTCGGCGGCTTCCACCAGGGGACCCGGGAGGGGTTCCGGCCGGGGCGGTGACCGGCCCGTCCGTGCCATGCGGCACGGGCCGCGCGCATCAGACGGGCGCCACCTGGGAAGGCTAGGCAGTCCGGGGTGCGGCTCCCGGGATCGGTGGGCCGCGGCTGTCTGGCGGCGCCTACCCCCCGGCGGGGGACCTCCCCCGGACGGACAGGGTCGGAGTGGCCCTCGAATGGCCCTCTTGGGTCATGTGCCCGCCGGGGCGAGGCGCGTAGCCTCGACGACGGGTGTGGGGAACGAACGGAGGTGGACGCGGTGCGCCAGAACCTCGATTTGCGCGTCCACGACCGCGTTGCGCTGGACGAGATCGAACTCTATGCCGAGATGCTGAGCGCGGTGGCCGCGGCGGAGCGGCCGCTGACCATCGCGGAGATCGACATGGTGCTCGGAGTGCGGTCCGGCGAGGCCGGTCGTCGTGAGCTGACGCCACGGGATTGAACCACCGCTGCCGGGGACGCCGTTTGGGGCGTCCCCGGTTCGTCTTTTCAGTCCGCCGAAGCCCGCCGCCCAGGTCGCGGCACTGTAACGAATCTCACTCGTGGTCATCCCTGTCGGGGCGCACGGCCGTCCCGCAAGCCCCGTTCTGACGGGCGTTCCCCCAGATTGGGGACTTCTCGCGGGGTATGTACCTCCTGATCTAGGGCAACCTTGTAGGTGAGAGGATGGCGGACAGCAGCCGAAGCCGGGGCAAAGGTTCTTTTTACGGCTGGTTGCGCCTACGATCCTCTGCGGACTGTTCCGGCACTTCAGGAGAACGACGTGCGCTTGCGTCTCACGCCGCGTGAGGACAGCTTCTACGACATGTTCGCCGACTCGGCGAACAACCTGGTCACCGGCGCCAGGTTGCTCGTGGAACTCATCAGCGACGGCGCCGACCGCGCGGCGATCGCGGAGAAGATGCGCGCCTGCGAGCATGCGGGCGACGAAAACACCCACGCGATCATGCGTCGGTTGAACGAAACGTTCATCACTCCGTTCGACCGCGAGGACATCTACCGGCTGGCCTCCACGATCGACGACGTCATGGACGAGATGGAGGAGGCCGCGGACCTCGTCGTGCTCTACAAGATCGACGAGTTCCCGAAGGGCGTCGTCCACATGGTCGAGGTCCTGGAGCGCGCCGCCGAGCTGACCGCCGAGGCCATGCCCCGGCTGCGCTCGATGAAGGAGCTCAACGAGTACTGGATCGAGATCAACCGGCTCGAGAACCAGGGCGACCAGGTCTACCGCAAGCTGCTGGCCCAGCTGTTCAGCGGCGAGTACGACACCCTGACCGTGCTGAAGCTGAAGCAGATCATCGACCGCCTCGAGGACGCCGCGGACGCGTTCGAGCACGTGGCGAACACGGTCGAGACCATAGCGGTCAAGGAATCATGAGCGCTGCCGAGGACCCCGGCGCCACCCTCACCCGCGAGTCCCCGGCCGGCGCCGAGACCCTGGGCGAGCAGGCGACCCGCCGGGTGTCCGGACGCGCCTGGCTGCTGCTGCTGGCGGGCGTGCTGGTCGTCATGATCGCGGGCGTGTTCGGCCTGCGCTCGGACGCCCAGCTGGCGGTGCTGGCCCTCGTCGTCGTGGTGGCCCTGGTGTTCGACTACACCAACGGGTTCCACGACGCGGCCAACGCGATCGCCACGGCGGTCTCGACCCGGGCGCTCACCCCGCGGGTGGCGCTCGGCATGGCCGCCGCGATGAACATGATCGGCGCTCTGCTCGGCGTCGGCGTCGCCAAGACGGTCAGCGAGGTCATCACGCCGCCGACCGGCCTGCACGGCCTCACCGTCGTCGCGGCCGGCGTGCTCGGCGCGATCACCTGGAACCTGATCACCTGGTACTTCGGGCTGCCGTCGTCGTCCTCGCACGCGCTGATCGGCGGGGTGGTGGGGGCCGGGCTGGCCTCGCTGTCGGACGTCAACTGGACCAGCGTGGTCGACAAGGTCGCGGTGCCGATGGTGCTGTCCCCGGTGGTCGGGTTCTGCCTCGCCTACCTGGCCATGGTCGCGATCCTGTGGATCTTCCGGCGGTCCAACCCGAGCCGGGTCGGCCGCCGCTTCCGCATCGCGCAGACCATGTCGGCCGCGTCCCTCGCGCTCGGCCACGGGCTGCAGGACGCGCAGAAGACGATGGGCATCATCGTCCTCGCGCTGGTCACGACCGGGCACTCGGACGGCAAGACCGTCCCCTGGTGGGTCATCATCGCCTGTGCGGGCGCGCTGTCGGCCGGAACCTACGCGGGCGGCTGGCGCATCATGCGCACGCTGGGCCGCAAGGTGATCGAGGTCGATCCGCCGAAGGGCTTCGCCGCGGAGGCGACCGCCTCCCTCGTGCTCTACGCGACCGCGTTCATCTGGCACGCTCCAATCTCCACCACCCACACGATCACTTCGGCGATCATGGGGTCGGGCGCCACCAAGCGGCTCTCCGCGGTCCGCTGGGGCGTCGCGGGCAACATCCTGATCGCCTGGGTGCTCACGATGCCCGCCGCCGGGGCGGTCGCGGCGATCGTCTACTACGTCGTCCACTTCTTCGGCGCGTGACATCCGGGGCCCGCCCCCGAGCGAAATGCCGAGCGGACATGCGTGTGGCCCGTGCCCCGGCGCCTGAGGCGCCCGGACACGGGCCACACCTGTGATCGATCACCTACCGGAGATCATCACTTGCCGGAGATGCGGTCCAGCGCGGGCGGGGAGATCGTGCCCTGCGCGGCGAAGTAGGCGACGAACGTGTCCAGGTCGATGGCGCCGAGGACCTGGTCCTTGCCCTCGGTGAAGACGCTGAAGCCGTCACCGCCGCCGAGGAGGAAGTTGTTCGCCGCGACCTTGTAGACGGCGGCCGGGTCGACCGGGGTCCCGCCGATGGTGATCGCCGAGACGCGGTCGCCGACCGGCCTGGTGCGGTCGATGGTGAAGTGCAGGTTCGCCGACGGCTGGAGGATCTTCTCGCCCGCCGGCGTCCACTGCTGCTCCAGCAGGGCGTCGAGCTGCGCGCCGGTCAGCGACGTCACGCCCATCACGTTGCTGAACGGCTGCACGGCGAACGCCTCGCCGTAGGTGACGACGCCGTCGCCCTCAGAGCCGCTCGCCTTGTAGACGAGGTCGGTGCGGACGCCGCCCGGGTTCATCAGCGCGACCTGGGCGCCGAGGTCCTTGGTCCCGGCGAGCTGGCCGTCCGCGATGACGTCGCCGAGCGCGGTCTCGCCCGCGGCGGAGGGGGCCCGGGTCAGATCGGCGGTGATCTTGCCGATGGGCTTGTCGGCGATCACGGAGACCCGGTCCTTCCAGGTCTGCACGAACCGCTGGGTCGCCGGGTCCGGCGGGACGTCCCGCGTCACGACGTGGTTGTCGCCCGTGACCGAGGACCGGACGATGTCGCCGGTGCGCCGGTCCACCTTGAGGTTCACCTCGGTGATGACGCGGCCGAAGGACGAGCCGGAGGAGAACAGCCGCGGGTTGCCCGCGGGGTCCTTGACCGAGCAGACGTACTGCTGGTGGGTGTGACCGGTCAGCACCATGTCGATCTCGGGGTCGGCCTGCTGGGCGATGCGCGTCCCGGCGCCCGGCACGACGCCGCACTCGTCCGGCCGCGAGCCGGACTTGACCTGGTCGCCCTCGTGCACGAGCAGGACCATCGCGCGGACGTGCCGGCGCTTCAGCTCGCGCGCGGCGCGGTTCGCCGCCTCGACCTCGTCCTGGAACTTGAGGTCCTTGATGCCCTCGGCCGTGACGATGCTCGGGGTGGTCTTGGTGACGACGCCGATGATGCCGATCCGGACGCCGTTGACGCGGCGGATCGTCCACGGCCTGATGGCGGGCCGGTCGTTCTTCTTCAGCAGGACGTTCGCACCGAGGTAGTCGAACTTCGCGCCGCTCCAGGTGCCCGCGGGGGAGCAGCCGTCGACCGGGTGGCAGCCGCCGTTCTGGATGCGGAGCAGCTCCTGGTAGCCCTCGTCGAACTCGTGGTTGCCGACCGCGGACGCCGTGACGCCGGCGTCGCCGAGGAACTGCACGGACGGCTCGTCGTGGTAGGCGGCCGAGATCAGCGGCGAGGCGCCGATCAGGTCGCCCTGCGCGACGGTGAGGGTGTCGCGGTTGCGCAGCTGCTTGAGGTGGGCCGCGATGTAGGCGGCGCCGCCGGCGGGGACGGCGTTGCCGTTCTCGTCGATGGCCGTGCCCGAGCTTCCGGAGGGGGGTTCGAGGTTGCCGTGGAAGTCGTTCAGGGCGAGAAGCCGCACGGACGCGGTCGGCGCGGGGCGCGCGGCGGCGGGTTGCGCGGCCACGCCCACGACCGTCAGCCCCGCCGCGGCGCAGGCCAGGAAGGTGCGTCGTCGAATCATTCTGAGGACGGTAGATTCGCTCGGCATCCAGTACCCGGCGGCCTGATGACGTTTCTATGACGAATTGACCAGGGGACATGCTCTCTGGGGGGTTCGCTTGGCGTGTGCGTTACGTCGGTCGCCGTCGGCATAGGCTGTGGACCGTGAGTGAGGTGCGGGCGCGCGGGACGCTGGGGGACGGAGAGGTCGCCGAGGTGCTGGCGCTGGCGCTGGCCGCGACCGAGGCCGACGGTGTGGGGCCGTTGTCGGAGCACGCTCTGCTGGCCCTGCGGGGCGGCCGGTCCGGGCTCGCGGTGTCCGACCGGGGCGCGGTCGTGGCCTACGCCCATTTCGATCCGGCCTCCGGGGAGGAGCCCGCCGCGGGGGAGCTGGTCGTCCATCCCGAGCACCGGCGCCGGGGGCACGGGCGGGCGCTGCTGCGCGCCCTGCGGGACGAGGCCGGCGGGCCGCTGCGGGTGTGGGCGCACGGTGATCTTCCGGCCGCCGCCGCGCTCGCGTCCGCCGAGCGGATGGAGCGGGCCCGCGCGCTGTTCCAGATGCGGCGCCCGGCCGCCGATCCGCTGCCGGAGGCGCGCGCCGCCGAGGGCGTGACGATCCGGACCTTCGAACCGGGCCGGGACGAGGGCGCGTGGCTGGAGGTGAACGCCCGGGCGTTCGCCGACCATCCGGAGCAGGGCGCCTGGACGATGGCCGACGTCCGCGAGCGCGAGGCCGAGGACTGGTTCGACCCGGCCGGGTTCTTCCTCGCCGAGCGGGACGGGCGGCTCGCCGGGTTCCACTGGACGAAGGTGCACCCGGGCGGGATCGGCGAGGTCTACGTCGTGGGCGTCGCCCCGGACGCGCAGGGCCTCGGGCTCGGCCGCACGCTCACCCTGCGGGGCCTGCACCACCTGCGCGACATCGGCATGGACCAGATCATGCTGTACGTGGACGAGTCGAACGCCGCGGCCGTCCGCCTCTACGAGTCGCTGGGCTTCACCCGCCACGCCGTGGACGTCATGTACGCCACCACCGCGTAGCTTCCCGGGCCGCGCAGCACCCGACCGCGCGGCACTCGACCCGCGCAGCGCCTGCGACCTGGGAAAACCCGCGGGTACCCGCATCCCGGCGGGCCAACCCTCCTTGGGGCGGCCTCGACCGGGATTTTGGGCTTCTGAGCTGCACTGTTAACCCCGTGTCCACGACATATCGGGACATTCTTCGTAACTCTGCTCGCCCGCGTTCATTCGCCGTTCACCTGGATCGGGGCGGCTGGTCACCTCGCCTGCTTAGCGTCGTTTTCGACGGCGAACCCGTCGTCCGGTCGACATGGGCCGGGGCGGCTCGGGGGACCCGCCCGACGAAACTCAAGGAGACCCTCCGGTGAAGAACGGTTCCCGACTCGCTGCCCTGGGCGGTGTAGTCGTCGCGGGGGCGCTGGCCCTCTCCGCTTGCGGAAGCGACAACAACACGACGGCGAGTTCGAGTGCTGCGCCGTCCGGCGACATCGACTGCGCCAAGGCCAGCGTCAACGCGGCCGGCTCCAGCGCGCAGAAGAACGCGATGGAGGAGTGGACGAAGCTCTACTCGTCCAAGTGCGCGGGCGCCAACCTGAACTACAACCCGAGCGGCTCGGGCGCCGGCATCCAGGCGTTCACGAGCGGCCAGGTGTCGTTCGCCGGCTCGGACTCGGCGCTGAAGCCCGAGGAGGCCCCCGCCGCGCAGAAGCGCTGCCAGGGGAGCAACGCGCTCAACCTGCCGATGGTCGTCGGCCCGATCGCGGTCGTCTACAACGTGAAGGGCGTGGACGGCCTCAAGGTCTCGCCCGAGACGCTCGCGAGCATCTTCTCCGGCAAGATCAAGACCTGGAACGACCCGGCGATCGCCAAGGAGAACGACGGCGCCAAGCTGCCGTCCGAGCCGATCAAGCCGGTCTACCGCTCGGACGAGTCCGGCACCACGGACAACTTCACGGACTACCTGCACAACACGGCGCCGAAGATCTGGACGTGGGAGAAGGCCAAGAAGTGGCCGAACTCCACCGGCCAGGGCGCGCCGAAGTCCGACGGCGTCAGCAGCCAGGTGAAGAGCACCGAGGGCTCGATCTCCTACGTGGAGATGTCCTACGCGACGAACAACCAGCTGCAGACCGCGCACGTCAAGAACGGCGCGGGCGAGTTCACCGAGCTGTCGCCGGACAGCGCGTCCAAGGCCGTCGCCGGGGCGAAGGTCGTCGGCACCGGCAACGACGTCGCGCTGAAGATCGACTACTCGACCAAGGAGCCGGGCGCCTACCCGATCGTCCTGGTCACCTACGAGATCGCGTGCGAGAAGGGGCTGCCGGCCGAGCAGGCCAAGTTCGTCAAGTCCTTCCTCACCTACACCTCCAGCGCGGACGGCCAGAAGATCCTGACCGACAAGGGTTACGCGCCGCTCCCGCAGAGCGTGCTGACCAAGGTCCAGGCGTCCGTCAAGGCCCTGTCCTGACAGCAGAAGACGGAAACCGCAGCCCCGCCGCCGACGACCTCGGCGGCGGGGCCGCCGCGGGTTCCGCCGACATGATCGAAGGAGGACGTCCCGTGACGAGCGAGACCGGTGTCCGGGCGGCCGCCGGCGTCGACCGCCGTGCGGCCGGGATGCGGATGAGCACCGGACGGGCCGGAGACAAGATCTTCGTCTCGGCGGCCCGCGGCTCCGGCATCACCGTGCTGCTGATCATGGCCGCGATCGCGGTCTTCCTCGTGTGGAAGGCCATCCCGGCCCTGCAGGACAACAAGGCGAACTTCCTCACCGCCGAGGAGTGGAACCCGAACGCGGCCCCGCCGAGGTTCGGCATCGCGCAGCTCGCGTTCGGGACGGTCGTCTCGTCGCTGCTGGGCATGCTCATCGCGACCCCGGTCGCGGTGGGCATCGCGCTTTTCATCTCCTTCTACTCGCCGCGGCGGCTCGCCTCCGGGCTCGGGTACGTCGTGGACCTGCTCGCGGCGGTGCCCAGCATCGTCTACGGGCTCTGGGGCCTGGCGTTCCTGTCGCAGCACATGGAGGGGATCAGCAAGTTCCTGAACGGGGCGCTCGGCTGGATCCCGCTGTTCGGCGGCGACTCCCCGGGCAAGAGCTCGATCTTCACCGCCTCCGTGGTGCTCGCGATCATGATCCTGCCGATCATCTCGTCGATCTCCCGCGAGGTGTTCCTGCAGGTGCCGCGGGCCAACGTGGAGGCCGCGCTCGCGCTCGGCGCCACCCGCTGGGAGACGATCCGGATGGCGGTGCTGCCCTACGGCCGCTCCGGCATGATCGGCGGCGCCATGCTCGGCCTCGGCCGCGCCATGGGCGAGACGATCGCGGTCGCGATGGTGCTGACCTTCGTCCCCGGGATCAACTGGCACATCCTGGAGAACGGCGGCGCCACGTTCGCGTCCAACATCGCCAACAGCTTCGCCGAGGCGTCCGTCACCGGCCGCGGGGCGCTCATCGCCTCCGGTCTGGTGCTGTTCGTGATCACCCTGCTCGTGAACATGGCCGCCCGCGCGGTCGTCGCGCGCCGGAAGGAGTTCGTGTGACCGCCGTCTCTACCGGCAAGCCCCGGCCCGGCGCCCGGCTCGCCCCGGTCTCCGCCGGACGCAAGATCAAGGACCGGGTCGTCCAGGGCCTGGTCTACCTCGCGTTCGCGCTGGCGCTCATTCCGCTGGTGTCGGTGCTGTGGACCGTGATCGTGAACGGCGCCAAGCGCCTCGACCCGACGTTCTTCCAGTTCTCGATGAACGCCGTCAGCGGCAGCGACGCCGGCGGCGGCGCCTACCACGCGATCATCGGCACCCTGGAGCAGGTGCTGATCACCAGCCTGATCGCCGTGCCGATCGCCGTGCTCACCGCCGTCTACCTGGTGGAGTACGCCGGGAACGGGCGGCTCGGCAAGCTGATCAGCTTCACCGTGGACGTGATGACCGGCATCCCGTCGATCGTCGCGGGCCTGTTCGTGCTGGCGCTGTGGCTGCTGACGTTCGGCTTCGACTTCTCCGGGTTCGCCGGCTCCCTCGCCCTGACGATCCTCATGATCCCGACGGTGGTGCGGGCGACCGAGGAGATGCTCAAGCTCGTCCCGAACGACCTGCGCGAGGCGTCCTACGCGCTCGGGGTGCCGCGCTGGCGGACGGTCTGCTTCGTCATCCTCCCGACCGCCATGACCGGCATCGTCACCGGCGTGATGCTGGCCGTCGCCCGCGTGATGGGCGAGACGGCGCCCCTGCTGCTCACGATCTTCTTCACCAAGGCGATCAACAACGATCCGTTCAACGGCGCGCAGGCCTCGCTGCCGACCTTCATCTGGGAGCAGGCCGCCGACCCCAACCAGAACTCGATCGACCGGGCCTGGACGGGGGCCCTCGTGCTGATCGGGATCATCATGCTGCTCAACCTGGTCGCCAGGCTCGTCGCGCGGCGCACGGCGCCGACAGGGCGCTGACCCCTCCGATCGGCTCGCAGAGCCCGCTGACCCAGAGAAAGGAACCCTGACCCCATGGCCAAGCGGATCGAGGTATCCGGGCTGCACGCCTACTACGGCGGCGTCCACGCCATCGAGGACATCTCGATGACGATCGAGCCGCGCTCGGTGACGGCTTTCATCGGGCCGTCGGGCTGCGGCAAGTCCACGTTCCTGCGCACCCTGAACCGGATGCACGAGGTCATCCCGGGCGCCCGCGTCGAGGGCAAGGTCATGCTGGACGACGAGGACCTGTACGACTCGGCCGTCGACCCGGTCGCGGTGCGGCGCGTCGTCGGAATGGTCTTCCAGCGGCCCAACCCGTTCCCCACCATGTCGATCTACGACAACGTGGCGGCCGGGCTGAAGCTGAACGGCGTCCGCCGCAAGGGCCGGTTGGACGAGGTCGTCGAGGAGTCGCTGCGCGGCGCCAACCTGTGGAACGAGGTCAAGGACCGGCTCGGCAAGCCCGGCGCCGGCCTGTCGGGCGGGCAGCAGCAGCGTCTCTGCATCGCGCGTGCGATCGCCGTCCAGCCGCAGGTGCTGCTGATGGACGAGCCGTGCTCGGCGCTCGACCCGATCTCCACCCTCGCGATCGAGGACCTGATCGAGAAGCTGAAGACGCAGTACACGATCGTCATCGTCACGCACAACATGCAGCAGGCGGCCCGGGTCAGCGACCGCACCGCGTTCTTCAACATCGCGGGGACCGGCAAGCCCGGCAAGCTCATCGAGATCGACGACACCAGCAAGATCTTCGCGAACCCGGAGCAGAAGGCCACCGAGGACTACATCACCGGCCGCTTCGGCTGACCGCCCGACCCTCAGGGCCGGCGGGTGCTGGTCCTTTGGGTCAGGGACCATGGCGCCGGCCGGGAGTCCGGCTCCCGGCCGCCGAGGATCGCCCTGGCGCAGGCCGCGCCCTGGTCGCGTAGGGATTGGGCGACCGTGGTCAGGCCCAGTGGTGCTGCCACCGCCGCGTCGTCCCAGCCGGTGACCGCCACGTCGCCGGGGACGGCACGGCCGGCCGCGTGCGCCGCTTGAACGACCCCGGACGCCTGCTGGTCGCTCATCGCGGCGATCGCGTCGGGCGGCTCCGCGGAGGTCAGGAGGGCCGTTGCGACGCGCTCCGCCTCTGCGGCGTCGTTGCGCGCGCATACGGCGACGGTCACGTCATGCCAGGCGGTCCCGGCGGCTTCGGCCGCCTCTCGATATCCCTCCAGGCGCTCGCGCGTCACCGGGAACAGGACGTCGGGGAGCTCCGCGCCCTTGGTGATCGAGGTCGTCCGGTCCCGGGAGAGCGGGAAGCTCACGATGGCCGGACGCGCGGCGCCCGCGAAGGCGACGGCGCCGACCGCTCGGGCCGCCGCGCGGTTGTCGATGCTCACCAGGCCCATCCCGTCCACCGCAGGGCCGCCGTGGACCACCGCGGGACGCTTCGTCGCCCGGACGGCCGCGAGGACGGGGTCGTCGTCGGACGTCGTCCACACGACGAACCCGTCGACGGCGGCGTCGGTGATCCGGGAGACGTCGTCGGCGGCGCCCGTGATCGGCACGATGGTCATGCCGTAGCCGTGATCGGCGCAGACGTCGGCGATCCCCGCCAGGAAGGACACCGCCTCCGGGTCGTCGAACGCGTAGCTCAGGTGCTCGCCCATCACGACGCCGAGCGTGCGGGTGCTGCCCCGGCGCAGGGACCGGGCGCTCGGGTCGGGGCCCGGATAGCCGAGGCGGGTCGCGGCGGCCAGCACCTTCGCCCGCGTCCGGTCCGATACGCGGTTCGGCCGGTTGTAGGTGTAGCTGGCGGTCATCACCGACACACCGGCCAGTTCCGCCACCTGGGCCAGGGTCGCCCGCTTCGCGCCTCGGGAGGGTTCCATGGCCCTCAGTTTAGATGTGTATCGTTACACAAATGAGTGTCGGCAATCGGATGACGTTCCGGGCATACCTGGGCTTCGGGATGTTCGGAGCGTTCTGGGGGGTGTGGGGCGCCTCGGTGCCGCGGCTCCAGGAGCAGGCAGGCGTCGGGGACGGCGGGCTCGGCTTCGCGCTGCTGTTCGTGGGCGCGGGGGCCCTCCCGGCGATGCTCCTGGCCGGACGTGCGCTGGATCGCCGGGGGCCCGGAGTCGCGGGCGCGGCCCTCGCCGCTCTCGGCGGCGCTGGAGTCCTCGTGGCGTTCACCGCTGTGAACCTGGCGAGCCTTTGCGTCGGGTTGGCCGTGGTGGGGGCTACCAGTGGGGCGGCCGACGTGGCCATCAACGCGGTCGCCGGGCGGGCCGAGAAGGCCGCCGGAAGGCCCGTCATCACCCGTGCCCACGGTGTCTTCTCCAGTCTGGTGGTGCTGGCGAGCCTTGCGACCGGGCTGGTGTCGTCGCTGCCGATCGCCGTTCCGTTCGCTGTCGTGGCCGCTGTCTGTTCGGGGACGAGTGTCGGCTTCAAGGCGGGTGCCGTGCCGGGGGCACGGTCTCGGCAGGTCGGGGCGCCTCCTGAGGAGGACGTCGTCCGGCAGGAGGCGGCGGTGCCGCTCGGGCGGCGCCGGACGGTCCCGTTGGTGCTCGTCGGGGTGCTGGGGGCGTTCGCGTTCGCCAGCGAGAACGCCCACCAGAGCTGGAGCGCGGTCTTCCTCCACGACGAGTTCCACGCCGGTGGG
Source organism: Actinomadura sp. NPDC000600 (assembly GCF_040492135.1). Taxonomy (NCBI): domain Bacteria; kingdom Bacillati; phylum Actinomycetota; class Actinomycetes; order Streptosporangiales; family Thermomonosporaceae; genus Actinomadura; species Actinomadura sp. NPDC000600. The sequence continues at coordinate 226,064 of NZ_JBEUPD010000011.1, read as the reverse complement.
CTGAGCGCCGTCGCGCCCGCCGTCTTCGCGGGGACGGTCGCGATCACACGGTTCGCGGCGGGCGGGCTGACCGCCGTCCGCGGCGTCCTTCTCGCGGGGGCGGCGGGGGCCGCGGGCGGGGCCGCCGTCATCGCCGCCGCGCCCACCCCGGCGGTCGCCGGGGCCGGGCTCGCGCTGGCCGCCGCCGGGACGGCCGTGCTGTTCCCGACGCTGCTCCGCCTGGTCGCGCGGAACGTCGACGAGGACCGCCGCGGGCGCGCGACCTCGGTCGTCACGACCGTGTCCTACCTCGGGTTCCTCGCCGGGCCGGTCTACGTCGGGCTGTGGGCGGACGCCGTGGGGCTGCGCGGGGCCATGGTCGCGGTCGCGGCGCTCGCGGTCGCCCTCCTCGTCCTGACTCCGCCGCTGCTCCGCCTCAGCGGCTTCGGCGGCGCGGCACGGGACGGTCAGGCGCGGGCGGGAGTCTTCTCCTCGGCGTCGCCCGGGCGGTGGTCGGGGACGAAGCGGTAGCCGACGTTGCGGACGGTGCCGATCAGGGACTCGTACTCGGCGCCGAGCTTGGCGCGCAGGCGGCGGACGTGCACGTCGACGGTGCGGGTGCCGCCGAAGTAGTCGTAGCCCCAGACCTCCTGGAGGAGTTGGGCGCGCGTGAAGACGCGGCCCGGGTGCTGCGCCAGGTACTTCAGCAGCTCGAACTCCTTGAACGTCAGGTCGAGGACGCGGCCGCGGAGCCGGGCCGTGTAGGTGGCCTCGTCGATCGTGAGGTCGCCGCTGCGGATCTCGCCCGGGACCTCGTCGGCCTCCGCTCCGGCGGCGGCGCGCCCGACGGCGAGGCGGAGGCGGGCCTCGACCTCGGCGGGGCCGGCGGTCTGGAGCAGCACGTCGTCCAGGCCCCATTCGGGGCTCAGCGCGGCGAGCCCTCCCTCGGTGACGATCGCGAGCAGCGGGCAGTCGAGTCCGGTGGTGCGCAGCAGGCGGCACAGGCTCTTGGCCTGGACCAGCTCGCGGCGGGCGTCCACCAGCACGACGTCGGCCGGTGGCGCGTCGATGAGCGCGGACGCCTCGGCGGGCGCGACGCGCACGGAGTGCAGCAGAAGTCCGAGCGCCGGCAGGACCTCGTCCGAGGGTTCCAGCGCGTTGGTCAGCAAGAGCAAGCTGCTCAAATGCCGCCTCCCGTCTCTAAAAAGACGTAGGACCCAGGCGGCTCACCCTCCAGCCCCGGCACACGGCCAGCGGCTCGAAGACGAGGTGACCATGAAGGGCCTTTCGGATGAACTCCATGGCCTCGTCGCCCGGATCCCTCACCCCTGAGCATAACCGAGGTGGCCCCGGCGTCCATGGCGCGACCTGGCCGGACCGTGTCAGCGGGGGATGAGAGCCTGTATCCATGGCCAAGGGAACGATCCGGTACTGGGCGGCCGCCAAGGCGGCGGCGGGGACCCATGAGGAGCCGTACGACGCGGTGACGCTGGCGGACGCGCTGGCCGCCGCCATGGACGCGCGCGGCGACGAGTTCGCCCGGGTCGTGGGCAGGAGTTCGTTCCTCATCGACGGGGACCCGGTCGGGACCCGCCCGCACGCGACCGTGGCCCTGCCGGAGGGCGCTGTCGTGGAGGTGCTTCCGCCCTTCGCGGGCGGTTGAGCTCACCGCCGGAGGTCACGGTGGGTGGTCGGCGTCACGGTCAGTGACTGGGTGCGCATAAGGTGGTTGATCTCACAACGGGGTGATTTTTCGGTCTCAGAGGTCATCCTCCGGTGCGACCCCTTGCGGGCGGTTCGTTCACTAAGGTGTGGCGGGCGCGTGCCGCAGGCCGAAGGAGAGACATGCGGAAAGTACTGCTGGTCCTGCTGGTCCTGGTCGCCGCGGGGCTGGTCGCCGCGGACCGGATCGGGGTCCGGGTCGCGGAGGACAAGATCGGTGAGCAGGTCGCCGCGCAGTACAACCTGCAGGAGCGGCCGGACGTCACGATCCACGGCATCCCGTTCCTGACCCAGGCGGTCGGCGGCGAGTACAAGCACATCGAGGTGGGCATCGGCGACTGGACGCAGCAGGGCGTGACCGTCACCGGCGTCAAGGTCGACATGCGGGGCGTGGACGCGCCGCTGTCGGAGGTCACCAAGGGCAGCGCCGCCGACGTCACCGCGCGCACCGCGACCGCCTCGGCCGTCGTCCCCTACGACGTGATCCAGAAGCGGGCGCCCAAGGAGGTCAAGCGGATCGGGCCGAAGGGCGACGACCTGTCGGTCGACCTGACCGGCAACGTCCTCGGCGTCCAGTTGGCCGGCACCGCTGTCGTGCAGGTCAAGCCGACCGCGAAGGGCATCGCGATCTCGCCCGTGTCGGTGGGGTCGAACGGCGCGGCGCAGATCCCGCTGGCGCTGGTGAAGCCGCAGCTCACCTGGACCGTGCCGGTCTCCGACCTGCCCGTCGGGTCGCGGATCAGCCAGATCCAGCCCACGCCGGAGGGGCTGCGCGTGGCCGCGACCGCCGAGAACGTCCGGCTGAACGACCTGCAGGCGCCCACCGGGCAGTGATCCCCGCCCCCCCGGGAGAGTGATCCCCGCCACGCCGGGAAGAAGCGGCGGGGGCGCGGGGTTGTACGGGCGATGATCGGAGCAGTGGTCGCCGCGTGCGTCCTCCTCGCGGCCACGGTGTTCGGCCTGGTGAGGCGGCGCCGTGACGGCGTGCTGCGCGCCCGGCGGGAGAGGGGCGGCGAGGTGGGCGAGACCGTCGGCGCGGACGAGCTGGGCGCCGAGCTCGGCGAGAAGGCCACGCTGCTGCAGTTCTCCAGCGCGTTCTGCGCGCCGTGCCGGGCCACCCGCCGCGTCCTCGGCGAGGTGAGCCAGATGGTGGAGGGCGTCGTCCATGTCGAGCTCGACGCCGAGGCGCATCTCGACCTCGTCCGGCGGCTGAACGTCGTCCGCACTCCGACCGTCCTCGTCCTGGACGCCACCGGACGCGTCGTCCGGCGCGCGGCCGGAGCCCCCCGCAAACCCGACGTCATCGCCGCTCTCGGGGAGGCCATCACATGATCCACTACGTGAGCGGCGCCCGGATGACCTGCGCTAAGACGAATGTCACTGTCTCGCAAGGCGAGACGGATGTGACAGCCCGTGGATTGTCGGCTTAACATCGTGTCCGTGCGTTACTGGACAGAGCAGATGCTCACGAAGCGCCGCGCGGTCGACTTCTGCCGCGTGGCCGCCTCGCTCTGTCGTATGGCCTGAGGCATCGAGCCCGTCCGCCCCCCGAGCAAACTTCGTCTTCTAGCTCGTACGCACGCTTCCACTCCGCCAGGAGCACCCCGATGCAGGTTGATCCGCGTGGGCAGCGCTTCGTCGCGTCCGTCACCACGGTCATCCTCATCGCCGTGCTGGTGACCGGAAGCTGGGCACTGCTCGCCGCTCAGGCCGTCGTGTTCGCCATCGCGACCTTCCTCGGCCTTCGGTACGCCCCGTACGGACTGGTGTTCAGAGTGCTCATCCGTCCCCGGCTCGCTCCCCCCAGGGAACTGGAGGACGAGGCCGCGCCCCGCTTCGCGCAGGGTGTCGGGCTCGCCTTCGCCCTCGTGGGCACGGCCGGGTACGCGACGGGGACCACCTGGCTCGGCATCGGTGCCACCGCCCTCGCGCTGGCGGCGGCGTTCCTGAACGCGGCGTTCGGGTTCTGCCTCGGCTGCGAGATGTATCTGCTCATCCGCCGCATCACCGCGAAAGTCCGCTCCGAAGGGAAGGTTCCCGCATGAGCCGCTCAGACGTCCTGGTGGACACCGACTGGGTCGAGGCCCACCTGGACGACCCCGGGCTCGTGCTCGTCGAGGTCGACGAGGACGTGTCCGCCTATGACAAGGGCCACATCCGTGGCGCCGTGAAGATCGACTGGAAGACCGAGCTGCAGGACCCGGTCCGCCGCGACTTCGTGGACAGGACCGGCTTCGAGCAGCTGCTGTCGAGCAAGGGCATCGCGAACGACGACCTCGTCATCCTGTACGGCGGCAACAACAACTGGTTCGCCGCGTACGCGTACTGGTACTTCAAGCTGTACGGCCACGACAAGGTGAAGCTCCTCGACGGCGGCCGCAAGAAGTGGGAGCTCGACTCCCGCGAGCTGGTCACCGACGTCCCGACCCGTCCCGCGACCCAGTACAAGGCCAAGGACCAGGACCTGGCCATCCGCGCCTTCCGCGACGAGGTCGTGGACGCGATCGGCAAGCAGAACCTGATCGACGTCCGCTCGCCGGACGAGTTCAGCGGCAAGCTGCTCGCCCCGGCGCACCTGCCGCAGGAGCAGTCGCAGCGCGCCGGCCACGTGCCGACCGCGGCCAACATCCCGTGGTCGAAGGCGGCCAACGACGACGGCACCTTCAAGTCCGACGAGGAGCTCCGCGCCCTCTACACCGAGGCCGGGGTCGACCTGAACAAGGACACCATCGCCTACTGCCGCATCGGCGAGCGCTCCTCGCACACGTGGTTCGCCCTGCGCGAGCTGCTGGGTCTGGAGAACGTGAAGAACTACGACGGCTCGTGGACCGAGTACGGCTCGCTCGTCGGCGTGCCGATCGAGCTCGGCGCAGGCAAGTAAGTCCGCCAGCACAGTCCGGCAGCACCACACTTGGAGGAACCATGACCCAGGGCTGCGCAGCGCCCGAGCAGACGGCGCACCTTCCGGCGACCGTCGACCTGACCAACGAGGCCGTCATCCAGGGGACCGTCACCCGTGACGGCGTCCCGGTGTCGAGCGCCTACGCCCGCCTGCTCGACTCGTCCGGCGAGTTCACCGCCGAGGTGGTGACGGGCGAGGAGGGCGTGTTCCGGTTCTTCGCCGCCGACGGCGACTGGACGGTCCGCGTCCTGGCGGCCGGCGGCGTGAGCGTCGACACCGCCGTCACCGCGAAGACCGGCACGGTCGCCGGCCTCGAGGTCGCGATCTGACCGGCATGATCTGATCGGCATGATCTGATCGGCGCCGGCCGACCGGTGCCGTCCGACCCGCGCCCGGGTCCGCGAACCCCGTCGTCCCCCCATCGGGACGGCGGGGTTCGTTACGATCGGCGCGATGTCCGCTCTGTCCGCGCGTTCCCCGCTGGTCCTCCCCTGGGCGACGCTGAAGCTCGCGGGGCGGTTCGTCCTGCCGCTCGCCCTGTGGTTCACCGTGGGGGAGCTGCTGCGCTACGGCGCGATGTACGCGGGCTACCGGCTCGGCGCGATGAAGGGCCTCGCGGCGAACGTCGCGCCGATCACCACCGTCGGCCTGCTGGTGGTGATCACCCTGGCGGTGACGGTGCTGATGGTGCACAGCGTCCGGGAGGGCCTGGACGTGGTCACCGCCCGCGACTCCGGCGGCGGCCTCACGCCGTGGGCGGTGGGCAACGAGGAGTCGGTGCTCGGCGCGATCGGCCGCGCCGCGCTTCCGTTCGTCATCTTCTACCTGGCGTGGGGCAAGCAGGGCGAGGACGCCCGCGAGTTCGCGGGCATGGCCGCGAGCCGCGGGTTCGCCGAGGGCGGTTTCGATGGGCAGCTCAAGGGCGCCGGGATGCTGCTGACGATGGAGCGGCACCTCGGCCTCGCGATCGGCCTCACCGCGGGCCTGTTCGTGCTGAAGGTGCTCGCGGAGTGGCGGCTCGAGGAGCGGCTGCCCCGCGCGATCGGCGCGCTGGTGGCGTTCCTGGAGATCAACTTCGCGCTGTTCGGCATCTTCACGATCGACCATCTGCGCGGCGAGGGCGTCGACTGGTTCACCGCGCGGCAGGCGTGGGCGTGGGTGGACGGCGCGACGGGACCCGTCCTCGACCTGTGGCCGCCGTTCAAGGACGCCGTGCTCGGCGCGCTGATCTGGCTCGTGATCGCCGGGGTGGTCCTCGGGCTGGACGCGGGGGACGAGCGGGTCGTGCTCGGCGGGAGCCGCACGGCGCGGCGGCTGGCCCGCGCCGGCGGGATCGACCGCTCGGGCAGCCCCCGGGAGCTGCTGACCCGCGGGTTCCGTGAGATGTGGCTGCCCGCCTGGTACGGGCTGCGGCTGGTGCGCCGGTCGGGACTGATGCCGTTCGCGGTGTTCTGCCTGCTGTTCGCCGGCCTGGACGTGGCGGAGGAGGCCTCCCGCCGGGTCGTCTACGAGCTGATCGGTCCGCACGAGGTGACGTGGTGGATGCGGGCGCTGCCGTTCGTCGGGTATGGGACGGGCCTGGTGTTCGAGATCCTGCGCGTGTGCCTGCTCGCGGCGGCGTTCAACCTGGTGATGGCGCGGGTCAGCGCGAGAACCGCAGCGAAACCTGCGGGGCCCCCGGCTTCCGTGACGTCTTCGGCGCCCGGATCTCCAGTTCCAGCGAGTCCGCCATGGCGCGGGGCACCGTCCCCCTGACGGTCACGGCCATGGCGACGCCCGCCGCCGGCTCGCGCGTCCGCAGCGCCGTCGCCGACCACGCGCGGCCGTCGTCGTCGCGGAACCGGTAGACCAGGCCGTAGGCGCCGACCGCCTTGGCGCTCGCCGCGTCGGACGGGCGGACGGCGAGCTGCAGCCGCAGTTCCGTCACGTCGCCCTGGGCCTTGCCCAGCGGTGCGGCCTTCTGCCGTCCGAAGACCTTCCATCGCGCGCCGGCCAGCTCACCGATCCGTCCCTCCGCGACGGTGGTGACCTTCTCCGGCGGATCCAGGTTCTTGCGGACGGTGCGGGTGTCGTCCGCCCAGTGCACGACGAGGTACGCCGACATCGCGCACACGAGTGCGATCGCCTGGACGACGCGCCGGTCCCTCGGCCGCAACCGGGACCGGTCGGACGGGGTGGGGAGCGGGATCCCGTCGGGGTGGGTGTCGGCGGCGGTCACGGGCCGTCCGCCCTGACCTTGTAGCGCTCCGGGGCGCCGCGCAGCAGCGCCGCCGCGCGGTCCGCGGTGAGGCCGAGGTCGATGTCGGCCGCGGCGGACAGCTGCGGCAGCAGACCGCCGGTCCCGACGACGAGGTGCGCGCCCGCCACCCGGTTCCTCGGCAGCTCGAACAGGAACGTCGCGGGCGTCCAGATCATCGGCTCGAACGTCGGCTGCGCGCCCGCGGAGGCCGACCCGGTCCGCGGGTCCTCCCGGAACGTGTAGCCGCCGGGCGTCTCCAGGACGGCGGAGGACAGCTGGAGCGGCTCCTCCCGGCTCGTCGCCCGCAGCCGCACGACGAGGTAGACGCCGTCCGTCCCGACCGGCGGCGGGTTGCCGAGGCTGAGGCTCGGCTCCAGCGACCGCGCCGCGTCCACCCGCTCGACCCGGACGCTGAAGTACCGGGTCGCGACCTCCTCGCCGACCGCACCGCCGGTCCGGATCGGGTCCAGCTCCGCGGCCCGCACCTGGGGGCGGACGGAGTGCAGCCACATCGCGCCGGCGAGCAGGAGCGTCCCGCCGACGCCGGCGCCCGCCCGCAGCAGGATCTCGCGGCCGTTCACCGCGGGCTCACCGGGAGGGTGAGGCGGCCCGCGAGCTCGTCGCTCTTCGGGTCGACCAGCCAGTTGTAGTCGTCGTCGGTGAACCCGTGCTCGTACTCCCACTTGCGCAGGCCCACGGTCAGTTCGGTGGGCGCGTCGGCCGGTCCCATCTTCCACATCGCGGACGCCTCGACCGGCAGCCCCGGCTGCGTCGTGCCGGTCTTCGAGCCGCCCGCGACGCCCTCCACGTCGTCGGGCTTCAGCCACTTGCCGGCCTTGGTGAGCGCGACCACGCCGTCGGACAGGCCGCCGATGCCGAGCGACTCGGTCTCCTGGCCCTTGTTGAGCACCCGCAGCCGCACGATGAGGCGGCGCTCCCTGCCGGCGCCGAAGCCGCCCTCGACCTGCCCGATCCGCGCGTCGTGGACGGTCACCTCGAACAACCCCAGGTCGAGAGGCTTGCCGGGCTTCGCGGCGGGCTGCTTGGGCGTCTCCTTGAACCCGCCCGTCACCCACAGCACCGGGACCAGGATGGCCGCCACTCCCGCGGCCGCGGCGGGCGCTAGCCATCGCGGCCGCGGCGCGCGGCGCGCGGGACCTGCCGGGGGAGGGGGAGCCGGTGCGGAGGGCAGCACGCGCCAGATCGTAACGCGCCCGGTCCCAACGCACGGGATCGGGAGCGCGCCGGTCGTGTCCGGGACGGCGTGATCTGTACGCTGCTGATCCCTTAGAGTCGTGTGGTTCGCACACGTCAGGAGAGACGAGGAATGCGCGGAGGGCGAATCGCGGCGGGCACCGCAAGCCTGGCCCTGACGTCCGTTCTGGCGTTCGCCCCGGCGGCCGCCGCGGCGCCGGCGGACCGGCCCCAGGCGGCGCCGACGACCACGGCGAAGCCGACGGCCACCAAGAAGCCGCAGGCCACCACCAAGCCGAAGCCGACGCGGCGGCTTCCGACGCAGGCCCCGGCGCCCAAGTGCAACGAGCAGATCGGGCAGCCCGCGTCGGCGATCACGGTCGAGCCGTGGGCGCAGCGGCGGCTGGACTTCGAGCAGGCCTGGCCGATCACCCGCGGCCGGGGCGTGACCGTCGCCGTCGTCGACAGCGGCGTCAACGCGAGCCATCCGCAGCTCAAGGGCAAGATCGCGGCGAGCTACGACGCGACCGGCAGCACCACCGACGACTGCCTCGGGCACGGCACGGAGGTCGCGGGCATCATCGCCGCGACCGACATGCGCGCCCGCAACGTCCCGTTCGTCGGCGTCGCGCCGCAGGTCAGGCTGCTGAACGCCAAGTTCGCCAGCGGCGAGAGCACGCAGGACAACTCGCTCCTGCCGAAGGCCATCGACTGGGCCGTCGCCCACGGCGCGAAGGTCATCAACGTGTCGTCGGCAGCGCCGGACACGCCCGCGCTGCGCAGGGCCGTCGAGGGCGCGCAGAAGCACGACGCGCTCATCGTCGCCGCCGCGGGCAACGTCACCCAGGACCAGCGGGGCAAGGAGAGCGCCGCCTACCCGGCGAGCTACAAGGGCGTCCTGTCCGTCGCCGCGGTGGACGAGGCGGGCACCATCACCGGGTTCTCCAACCAGAAGACCCGCATCGACGTCTCGGCGCCCGGCCAGAACGTCATCTCGACCCTCGGCAAGGGCTACGTCGGCGGCCTGCAGGGCACGAGCTTCGGCGCCCCCTACGCGGCCGGCGTCGCCGCCCTCGTCCGCGCCCGGCACCCCAAGCTGAACTACCAGCAGGTCATCAACCGGATCCTCATCACGGCGGAGGGCGGCAACGGCTCGGGCAGCGGGCACGGCATGATCAGCCCGCTCCAGGCCGTGTCGGCCCTGGTCGATCCGAACGCCTCGCCCGGCGCGGTGCAGGCTCGCCCGCTGAGCGGCGCCGTCCCGATCGCGAAGCCGGCGCCCGTCGACCACCGGGCCCGCACGATCGGGATGGCCGTGGCGGGCGGCGCCCTCGCGCTCGCGCTGTGCGTCGCGTTCGCCGGGGCGATCATCCCGATGGGCCGCCGGCGCGGCTGGCGCCCGGGCCGGGCGGTCATCCCCGCCGAGGAGAGCGACTGACCCCGGACGGGTCAGGGTTTGACGGCGGACGCCAGGACCATCGGCAAGGCCAGGAACAGCCGGTCGCGTGCGGCGCGCTCCCGCTGATCGGCGAGCCACGCGTCGGCCTCCTCGCCGGTGATGTCCCCGCCGGTGCGGCACGCCTCGACGAGGTTGGCCAGTACGGGCAGCGCCTCTTCATCGGTGAGCACGGCGGTGTGGACCTCGACGGCCGCGTCGCGGAAGCCGGCGTCCAGCAGCAGGTTGCGGTACCGGCGGGCGGCCCGCGGGGACGGTAGCCGGTCGGCGCGCGCGTGCACGATCGTCCGGGTGAGTTCCGGGTGGGCCGAGTCCACGACGAACGCGTCCCAGTCCTGGCCGCACAGCACGGCGCGTCCGCCGGGGGACAGGACGCGCCACGCCTCGGCGACGGCCGCGGCGGGTTCGGGAAGGGCGTGCAGGACCTTGTCGGCCCGGTAGCCGCCGAGTTCGCCGTCCCGGAACGGCAGCGCCGTCGCGTCGCCGAGGCGGAAGTCGCCGCCTGCGAACCGGTCGCGCGCCATCGCGAGCATCTTCTCGCTCAGGTCGACCCCGACGGCCCGCGCGCCCAGCGCGGCCATCTCGGCGACCGCGCGTCCGGTGCCGCAGCCGACGTCCGCCACGGGCATGCCCGGAGCGACGTCGAGCAGTTCGTAGGAGCGGGCCCGCAGCCGCGTGGCGTCCGGCTTGGCGTCGTGGGCGTCGAGCAGGGCGATGAGTTCTTCGATCGGGGTCGGCATGGCGCCCATGCTGCGACTTCAAGCCGACTTGAAGTCAAGCCCGGACCGCGGAACGCGGAACGCCCCGGGCTCGTGGGCCCGGGGCGTTCCGCGTTCCCGCCGGTTACTGCTGCTGGCCGTAGAAGGCCGTCTGGATGAGGCGCTTGCCGCTGCGGCGGTCGGCGTGGGTGCCGCGGCCCGGGGGCAGCGGGCTCGGCCGCACGTCGAACAGGTTGCCCTCGTCCTTGTTGCCGGACATGATCAGCGCCGGGCTGGCCATGTCCTTCAGCCGCTGCAGGACCGGGTCGAACATCGCGCGGCCCGCCCCGCCCATGGTGCGGGACAGGATCACGTGCATGCCGATGTCGCGGGCCTGCGGCAGCAGCTCGGCCAGCTGCGCGAGCGGGTTGCCGGACGGGGTGGCGACCAGGTCGTAGTCGTCCACCACCAGGAACAGCTCCGACCCGCTCCACCACGACCGGTTGCGCAGCTGCTCGGGCGTCAGGTCGGACGGAGGGAGCCGGTTGACCAGGGCGCCGTGGACGTCCTTCATCAGCCCGCCCGCGGCCGTCGAGGACGCCGCGAACCCGATGACGTGCTCGCTCTCCGCGGAGTCCAGCAGTGCCCGGCGGTAGTCGAGCATGATGATCCGCGCCTCGTCGGTGGTGTACCTGGCCTTGATCGACTCGACGATGAGCCGCAGCAGGTTGGACTTGCCGCACTCGTTGTCGCCGAGGACGACGAAGTGCGGGTCGTTCTCGAAGTCCAGCAGGACGGGGGACAGCGTGTCCTCGTCGATGCCGATCGGGATGCGCTTGCCGGTCTCGGCGACGGCGGGCAGCGACGCGGCCGGCAGCACGTCCGGCAGCATCCGCACCGGCGGCGCGGGCGGCCGGCCCTGCCAGCCGGCCTGGATCGTCTGCACCAGGTGCCGGACGCCGTCGGTGAGGTCGCCCGCCGAGGCGCGGCCGTCGACGCGGGGCAGCGCGCCGAGGAAGTGCAGGCCCTCGCGGGTGAGGCCGCGGCCCGGACGCCCCTCGGGGACGTTCGAGGCGAGCTTGCGGTCCATCTCCGACTCGTAGGGGTCGCCGAGCTTCAGCTCCAGCTTCGTCGTGAGCAGGTCGCGGATCGTCAGCCGGAACTCCGACCACTTGTTGGTCGAGGCGACGACGTGGATGCCGTAGCCGAGGCCGCGCGCGGCGAGGTCGGTGACCGTCGCCTCGACGGCCTCGAACTCCTGCCGGACGGTCAGCCAGTTGTCGACGACGAGGAACACGTCGCCGAAGCCGTCCCCGGCGATCTGCCCCTCGGCCCGCATCCGCCGGTAGGCGGCGATCGAGTCGATGCCCCGCTCGGTGAAGAACCGCTCCCGCGACTCCAGCAGCCCCGACACCTCCGCGACCGTGCGCCGGACGCGGTCGGGGTCGAGGCGGCTCGCGACGCCGCCGACGTGCGGCAGGTCGGCCAGCGCGGCGAGCGCGCCGCCGCCGAAGTCCAGGCAGTAGAACTGCACCTCCTGCGGCGTGTGCATCAGCGCGAGCGAGGTGATCAGGGTGCGCAGCAGGGTCGACTTGCCGGACTGCGGGTTGCCCGCCACGCCGATGTGGCCGGCGGCGCCGGACAGGTCCAGCCACATCGGGTCGCGGCGCTGGTCGAACGGCTTGTCCACGATGCCCGCGAAGGCGTGCAGCCGCCCCCGGCCGTCCCAGCCGGCCGTCGTGAAGCCGAACTCCGGCGTCTGCTGGAGGTTCGGCAGCACCTGGTCGAGGGTGGACGGATCCTCCAGCGGCGGCAGCCAGATCTCGTGCGGCTTCGGGCCGTGCCCGGCGAGCTGCTTGACGACGAGGTCGAACAGGCTGATCTGCGGGCCCTCGTCCTCCTTGCGGCCCTGCTGCTGCTGCGCCTGCTCCTGCATCTGCGGCCGCACGTACGCGGGCGTGAACGGGACGATCTGCGCGAGCTGCCGCGGCCCCTGCGGCGACTCGTCCGCCCGGCCGTCCTCCGGCTTGTACGGGCCCGAGACGTAGGCCGCGCGGAACCGCGTCATCGTCTCGGTGCCGATCTTCAGGTAGCCGTTGCCGGGCGCCTGCGGCAGCTCGTAGGCGTCGGGCACGCCGAGCACGACCCGCGACTCCGCCGAGGAGAACGTGCGCAGGCCGATCCGGTAGGACAGGTGCGTGTCCAGCCCGCGCAGCTTGCCCTCCTCCAGCCGCTGCGACGCGAGCAGCAGGTGGACGCCGAGCGAGCGCCCGAGCCGTCCGATCATGACGAACAGCTCGGCGAAGTCGGGCTTGGCGGACAGCAGCTCGGAGAACTCGTCCAGCACGACGAACAGGGTCGGCATCGGCTTGAGCGGCGCGCCCTGCTCGCGGGCCTTCTCGTAGTCGCGCAGCGAGGCGTAGTTGCCGGCGGCGCGCAGCCACTCCTGGCGCCGCACCATCTCGCCGTGCAGCGCGTCGTACATGCGGTCGACGAGCGGGAGCTCGTCCTCAAGGTTCGTGATGATGGCCGAGACGTGCTGGAGGCCGTCCATGCCGAGGAACGTCGCGCCGCCCTTGAAGTCGACGAGGACGAAGTTCAGCACCTCGGACGAGTGCGTCATCGCGAGGCCGAGCACCAGCGTGCGCAGCAGCTCCGACTTGCCGGAGCCGGTCGCGCCGATGCACAGGCCGTGCGGGCCGTAGCCGCCCTGGGCGGCCTCCTTGATGTCCAGCTCGATCGGGCGGCCGTCGGCGTCCAGGCCGATCGGCACCCGCAGCCGGTTGCGCGGCGCCCGCGGCTGCCACGCCTGCCGCGGGTCGATCCTGGCCGGGTCGGGGACGCCGAGCAGCGTCGTCAGCGTCGTCGCGGCCGACAGCGCGTCCAGCTCGGGGCCGGCGGCGGCGCTGGCCCGCAGCGGGGCGAGCTGCCGCGCGAGGCCGTCCGCCTGGACGTAGCTGAACTGGTCGGGCCGGCCGAGCAGGTTCGGCACGTCCTTGCCGGTGCGGTCGCGGCGCAGCATCGCCATCTTGTCGGGGGCGACCCGCAGCCGCAGCATCGTGTTGTCGGCGGTCGGCGCGACGTGCCCGGTCAGGTCGATGACGCAGACGCCCTCGATGCCGTCCGAGCCGATCTGCGAGTCGGGGGTGACGGCGCCGCCGTCCACGATGACCACGTGGTAGGGCAGGTCGCTCTGCTGGAGGCCGGGGGTGAACCGGGCCCGGTCCTTCACCTCGGTGCCGAACATCCGCTCCAGCTCGGCGAGGCTGCCCGCCATCAGCCGGACCGGTCCCGCCGCGTCCGTCACCGTGGGGTGCATCGTGTGCGGCAGCCACTTCATCCAGTCCCAGTGCGGCATCGCGTCCGGCGACGCACACACGCTGACCCGCATGTCGTCGGGCGAGTGGAACGCGGTGAGCTGCGCGATCATCGCGCGGACCATGGCGCGCACCGCGTCCATGTCGCCCATCGGCAGGATGCGCGCGAACGACGGCAGCGACACCGCCACCGGCAGGTTCGGCACCGTCGAGTGCGCCCGGACGAACCGGCGCAGCGCGCCCGCCGTCATCGGCTCCAGGTCCTCGATCGGGCGCGTCTCCGGCGGGATCAGCTGGACGGCGAGCTTCTGCGGCCCGGCGCCGATCCGCACGTTCCCGAAGTCGGGGTCGGTGGGGCGCCGCTCCCAGATCCGCGCGCTCATCACCAGCGACCACAGCGAGTCGGGGGACGGGCTGTTCCACTCCAGCGACTCGCGCTGCTGCTCGGCCGCGCGCCGCACCTTGCGCCGCACCTGCGACAGGTAGCGGAAGTAGTCACGGCGCGCACCGTTCAGCTTGAACTTGCGCTCGCCCGAGCCGCGGCCGATCTGGCCGAGCATCATGCCGCCCATGGCCAGCGCCATGCCGCCGCTGCTGATCATCATCATCGGGCTCCTGGTCCCGCCGCCCAGGAACATCAGCCCCATCATGACCGGCATGACGGCCATCGGCAGGTACATGAGCACGTTCTGCAGGCCGCCGCTCTGCATCTCCGGGATCTCCGGAGGCGACTCCAGCAGCAGCTCGCCCTTGGGGGCCGGCGGTGGTTTGCGGCGCTCCTTGCGCCTGACGAGGATCGTGCTCACCTCGGCGTTCCTCCGGGAGCTCTCACGCCGGGGCGGCCGGTGCGGGGACGGCCGGCCCGTGGGGGTGATGTGGTGCTTGTGGTTGATTTAGCGTAGGCGGACGTCACATCCTAAGCTGCGCGTCGATCGGATCCGCGCCTGATCTGACCTGGAGACGGGAGCTCCCGTGAATTCGCCCGCCACGACCGAACTCTGCAGGGTCACCATCGTCGCGCCGAAACGGCGCATCGACGTGTCCCTGCCCGCCGACGTGCCGCTCGCGCACATGCTCCCCACGCTGCTGCGCGCCGCGGGCGAGGACATGGCGGACGCCGGGCTCGCCCACTCCGGGTGGGTCCTGCAGCGGCTGGACGGCGACCCGTTCGACGCCTCGCAGACCACCAGCGCCCTCGGCGTCCGGGACGGGGAGATCCTGTACTTCCGGCCGCGGATGGCGCAGCTGCCGGAGATGTCCTTCGACGACGTCGCCGACGTCATCGCGTCCGGGATCCGGGAGCGCACCGACCGGTGGCGCCCCACCACGACCCGCTCCTTCGGCCTCGGCGCCGGCGGGATCGCGCTGGTCGTGGGCGCGATCGTGATCGCGCTGTCCGGGCCGCCGTGGATCGTCCCGGCCGTCGCCGCGGGGCTCGTCGCGCTCGTCACCCTCATCATGGCGACGGTGCTCTCGCGGGCCGTCGCCGACTCCGGCGCCGGCGTCATCCTCGGCTACGCGGCGCTCCCGTACGCGTTCCTCGCCGGGCTGGCGGCGCCCGCCCGCAAGAACCTCGAACTGCTCGACCTCGGCGCCCCGCACCTGTTGGCAGGGTTCGGGCTGACCGCGCTCGCCGCCGTCATCGCCGCGTTCGCGATCGCCGACGGGCTGCCGGTCTTCCTCGGCGTCGCGTTCGCCGCGTTCGTCGGCGCGATCGGCGCGGGCGTCGGGTTCGCGTTCGACGGCCTGCCCGCCGCGGGCATCGCCGCCGTCGCCGCGGTGGTGGTGATGATGTTCATCGCGGCCGTCCCGTCGCTGTCGTTCAAGCTGGCGCGGATGCCGCTGCCGCCCGTCCCGAGCAGCGCCGAGGACCTGCGCCGCGACACCGAGACGGTGGACGGCCGGCAGGTGCTCGCCCGCACCGCGGCCGCCGACCGGTTCTCCACCGGGCTCATCGCCTCGATCGCGCTGGTCGCGGCGGGGGCGATGCTGTTCCTGTTCGGCGAGGACGGCTGGGCCGGCCCGGCGACGTCCGCGACGATGTCGGTGTCGCTGCTGCTGCGGGCCCGCATCTTCCGCGGGGTCTCGCAGCGCTCGTGGATGCTCGTGGTCGGGCTGTTCGGCCTGGTGCTGACGACGATCGGGATGGCGCTGCACGGGAGCCAGGTGGTCGCGCTCGCCGCGGCGCTCGTCCCGCTGCTGGTGCTCACCGGGATCGTCGTCGCGGTGACGCTGTGGCTGCCGGGCCACCGCCCCACCCCCGTCTGGGGCCGCTGGGGCGACATCCTCGACATGCTCGTGATGATCTCGCTGATCCCGCTCGCGCTCGCGGTACTGGACGTCTACTCCCGCGTGCGCGGGCTGGCCGGGTGACGGGCTGATGCAGAACCGGCGGGATCTCTACCAGGCGCACCGCCTGATGACGCAGCGGGTCGGGCTGGCCCTGCTGCAGGGCGAACCCGACGTCGCCGAGTCGCCGATGCGGCGGCTTTCGGTGGGCGCGTTCGCGGGCGTGATGGTCGGGCTGCTCGTCATCGCGGTGTTCGGCATCTGGGGGATCCTGTCCCCGGGCGGCGCCAAGGGCCTGGACGAACCCGGCAAGCTCATCATCGAGAAAGAGACCGGGACCAAGTACATCTACGACGCCAACACCAAGAAGATGTTCCCGGTGGCGAACTACGCGTCCGCGCTGCTGGCCCTCGACTCCGACAGCTCGCCCGAGCGGCGCACGGTGTCGCGCAAGTCGCTGGCGAAGTTCGAGCGCGGCGCGATGATCGGCATCCAGGGCGCGCCCGACTCGCTGCCGGACAGCGCCCAGCTCATCCGCGGCCCCTGGTCGGTGTGCACCCGCGAGGCCGCCGGGCCGACCGGCGTGAAGCGGCAGATCAGCGCGCTGGCCGCCGGCCGGCAGGTGGGCGGGCGCCGGCTGGGCGAGGGCGAGGCCGTCGTCGTGCAGACCGGCGGCGTCCCGTGGGTGGTCTGGAAGGACCACCGCATGCAGCTGACGATCGCCGCGAACCAGGTGACGGCGCTGACCGGCGGCCCGGGCGCCGTCGAGGTCCCGGCGACGTGGCTGAACGCGATCCCGGCCGCGGGCAACTTCGGCTCGCCCGACGTCCCCGACCGCGGCAAGGCGGTCCCCGGCCCCCGCGGCGGGACGGCCCGCGTCGGGCAGGTGTTCAAGGCCGAGACCGGCGCCGGCGGGCAGGCGCTCTGGTACGTGATGCTCGCCGACGGGCTCTCCCAGATCAACGAGACGCAGGCGCAGCTGCTGCTGCGGGACGTCAGGACCGCCGCCGCCTACCCGGGCGAGCAGGCCAGGCCGCTGCCGACGGACGTCCCGTCGGCGCAGGCGCGGGCCTCCGGGACGCGGCTGCTCGACAACAACCTGCCGCCGACGCTTCCGAGGTTCGTCGCCTGGGACACCTCCACGCCGCTGTGCTCGGTGTTCCCGATCGGCTCCGCGAAGGCGCAGCTGACGATGGGCGGCTCGCTTCCGGCGCCGTCCGCGGGCGTGCTCGGCTCCGGCACCGCCGGCTCGTCCGGCACGATCGACCAGATCGTGCTGCCGCCCGGCGGCGCGGCGCTGATGAGCCTCGTGCCCGCCGGCGGCGACGGCTCCGGGGACGGCTCCGGCGGCGGCTCGGGGTCGCTGTCGCTCGTCAACGACCAGGGCATCCGGTTCGCGCTGCCGTCGGCGGAGATCGCCAAGAAGCTCGGCTACGACGCCAAGAAGGCGGCGCCCGTCCCGTCCAGCGTCATCCACCTCATCCCGCAGGGACCCGCCCTCGACCCGGCGCTCGCCCGCAAGCCGATCTCCACCTCGAAGGCATGAGGTGACTCAGATCACACGAACCGCTAGATCATCAAGAACGTCGACATAGATGGCGTGAAACGCCTATGATCGCTGACATTTCGTGTCGTCAGGAGTGCTCCCAGGCCAGCCCGGCGAGGTGGGCCGCTCTCCACTCTCCTGAGGCGCGCGAGCCGAATTCGCAAACGGAGGTGACACTGTGGGTAACACGTCCGCAGCCGACAGAGCAGCAATGCAGCAGGCCGCCACGCGGATCGAGGACTCCGCGGGCATCGTCAAGGGCCTGCAGAGCCAGCTCGAAGGGCACAAGTCGCAGCTCATGTCCGGCTGGGCCGGTAACGCCGCGGTGTCGTTCGACCGTGTCTTCAACGAGTTCCAGACCGAGATGAACAAGGTGCGCACCGCCCTCGAGGGCATGCACCAGAAGCTCGTGCACACGAAGATCACGTACGAGAGCACGGAGCAGGAGCAGCAGGACGCGGTGAACAAGATCAACCAGCTGCTCAACGGCGGCACCTGATCGGCTCCCTTTCCCGTCATTCCTCCGACCGCAAAGGACTCCTCCCGTGAGCGACAGCTACACAAAGGCCAATTTCGGCGCGATGCAGCAGGCCCAGGCCGACTTCACGCTGGCCTACCGCGCCCTCGTCGACGAGCTCGACGACCTCGAGAAGAACCTCGAACAGCACCTCTCCCAGTGGGAGGGCGGCGCCCAGGCCGCCTACTGGGACGCCAAGCGCCAGTGGGACTCCGCCGCGGCCCACATCGGGCAGGTCCTGAACCAGCTCGGTGTCGTCATCGGCGACGCGCACAGCAACTACAGCGGTGCGGAGCGGGCCAACCAGAACATCTGGGCGGGCTGACCCCGGGGCACATGCCCTGGTCTACGTCGTGCAGGGCCTCGGCCGGGGGTCTGCACGGCGTAGTCGTGCCGGGGGCAGGGACATGATTCGCCAGGAGGGCGAGCGATGGGCGACAAGTTTCATCTGACAGACGAGCAGCTCAAGAACGTCGAGTACACCGAAACCGTCGGGGCCAACCAGTACAGCGCCGGCCAGACCGTCACGGTGCACGGCCTGACCCAGGACGAGTGGGACGACCTTCCGGAGTGGCGCCAGCGCGACCTGTACTACGAGTACAGCGCGGGCGCCCACGCCGGTAAGTGGGACGACCCGAAGAACGCCCTCCCGCGCGGCCAGGAGCCCGACCGCAGCAAGTGGGACATGAAGGCCGAGAAGGGCTACGACGTCGATCCCGCTGAGCTCCGCCAGCTCGCGAAGGACATGAAGTACAAGCTCGACATCTGGAAGCGCAAGCTCAACCAGGTCGGCACCACCCAGATCAGCACGGCCGACCTCGGCGGGGCCAAGGGCTCGGAGAAGTTCGTGGAAGTCGCGAACTCCAGCAAGAGCGGCTTCCAGGAGTACATCTCCGCCATCGAGGGCGCCTACAACGGCGTCATCACCAAGCTCAACGCGACGGCGGACCAGTACGAGAACGCGCACCACAACACGAACACCCGGGTCAAGGGCGTCAACCCGACCGGCAACGGCAACCCGAACCTCAAGTGACGGCCATCCTGGAAGGAGGGACCCATGGGTAAGCGGAACCCCGAGTCGTACCCGATCAGGGACGGGATGGAGTTCGGGAGCTACAGCTTCGGCGACGAGAACTTCGACGACGTCAAGAACAAGCTCAAGAGCATCAAGCCCGAGTCCGTCGGCCACGCGTCGACCGCGTACAAGGACGCCGCCGACGTCCTCGCGGAGATGACCGCCGAGCTGCGCAACAACTTCGCCAAGCGCATCGTCAAGCACTGGCAGGGCGACGTGGCCCAGGAGGCCCTCGACCAGCTCGGTCAGGTGTACGAGACGTCGGGCAAGCTGTCGGACGACAGTCACAACAACGCGCAGCTCTACAACTGGTACAAGACCAGCATCCTCGACTGGTACAAGACGACCGGCGAGACGATGGAGGACGGGTACTTCAACACCGACAGTGACGACGAGCGCGCCCGCGAGTTGATGAAGAACTACAACACGCGGATGAGGGAGGCCTTCGAGGGCCACCCGCTCAAGATCACCAAGGACCTCCCAGCGGACCAGCGGGGCAACGTCCACGACAAGCCCCCGGGCAGCCCCGGCGGCCCCGGCGGCCCTGGGAGCCCACCCGGTGGTCCCGGCGGCCCCGGGAGCCCGCCTGGTGGTCCCGGTGGCGTTCCCCTCCCGAAGTCCGACACCGCGAGCCCGTTCCACCCGCCCTCCGGTAACAACAGCCCGTTCCACCCGGGTGGGACCCCCAACAGCCCGTTCCACCCGCCCGGCAACACGGGCCCGTACCACCCGCCCGGCGGCGTTCCGGGCAGCAGCCCGTTCGGCGGCCACACGGGCACCGATCTGTCGGGCATGCCCGGCGGCGGTCCCCCCGGCGGCGGCCCCGGTCTTGGCGGCGGCCCGGGCGGCGGCCCCGGCTTCGGTGCCGACCCGGGCGGCTTCGGCGGCGCGGGCACGGGCCCGGCGGGCGGTCCCGGCGGCGCCTTCGGCGGCGGCGCCGGCCTCGGCGGAGCCGGCCGCGCCGGCGCGGGCATGCGCGGCCCCATGGGCGGCATGCCGATGGGGCAGGGCGCCCAGGGCGGCAAGGACGAGGAGCGCGAGCGCAACACGTGGCTCACCGAGGACGAGGACGTGTGGGGAGCCGACGACGACACCGCTCCTCCGGTGATCGGCTGAACCCGAACGGGACGTGATGCGGGCGGACGGGGCCACGGGCCACGTCCGCCCGCACCGGCGCGGCGGACTAGGGAGTGTGCGACAGATGCGGTGGCTGCTTCGGACGGCGGCGGCGGTGGCGGCGATCGGACTGGCGGCGGCGCCCGTCGTCCCCGCGCACGCCGCCCCGGGGCCCAGGGCGGACCAGTGGTGGTTCGACTCCTGGGGCATCCAGCAGGACGTGTGGCCCGTCACCAAGGGCAAGGGCGTGACGGTCGCCGTCATCGACACGGGCGTCAACGCGCAACTGCCCGACATGCGGTCCGTCGTGCTCCCCGGCATCGATCTGACGGGCCAGGGCGGGGACGGACGGCGGGACAACGACACCGAGAACCACGGCCACGGCACGGGCATGGCAAGCCTCATCGCCTCGCAGGGCACCAGGACCGGCTTCGTGGGCGTCGCCCCGGAGGCCAAGATCCTTCCTATCGCGGCCCCCTCCGTGAGCGGCATGACGATGGCCAAGGCCGTACGGTTCGCCGTCGACCACGGTGCGAAGGTCGTCAACATCTCCGAGAGCAGCGAAGCCGCCGACATCTACCCGAACCAGTGCCCGCCGCAGCTGCTCGATGCGGTCAAGTACGCCGCCGAGAAGGACGTCGTGATCGTCGCCTCCGCCGGCAACTCGGGCGACGCCGGCAACAAGCCCAACTATCCGGCGTCCTGCCCGGGTGTCGTCGCCGTCGGCGCCTTCGGCCAGGACGGCAAGCCGTGGAAGTCGACCCAGCGGCAGCCCTACGTCACCGTGGCCGCCCCGGGCACGGAGGTCGGGTACCTCGGCAAGGAAGGGCACGCCTACAACGCCGGTGAAGGGACGAGCCAGGCGTCCGCGCTGGCCTCCGGCGCCATCGCCCTCGTGCGCAGCCACTACCCGCAGATGCCCGCGCGCCAGGTCGTCCAGCGGGTCACCGCGACCGCGAAGGACTTCGGCCCGCCCGGTAAGGACGATCTGCTCGGCTACGGGGTCATCAGCATCCCGCGCGCCCTCAAGCAGAACGTCCCGTCCAGCGCGCCGAACCCGGTGTACGAGCGGCTCGACAAGGTCGCGGGTGCCAAGAAGGCCGGGGCCGGGGCCACGAAGACGGCCGCCGAGAAGGACGACTCCGGCGGCTTCCCGACCCTCATCGTGGTCGGCGTCGTGGTCGTGCTGATCGTCGTGGGCGGCGTCCTGTTCCTGGTCCTGCGGGGGCGCAAGAAGCCCTCCGCGCCGTCCGGGCCGATGCCGGGGCCCATGGGCCCGCCGCAGCCGTTCGGCGCTCCCCAGGGCGGCCCGCAGCATTCGCCTTACCAGTCGGGTCCGCAGCAGCGGCCCCCGGCGGGCCCGCCGGCCGGCGGACCGCAGAACCCGCCGCCCGGCCGCTGACGGGATGCGCCGGAGGCTGACCGCGCCGACGTTCATCCTCTCGTCGGTGCGGACGGGTTCGACGCTGCTGCGCGCCGTCCTCGGCGCGCATTCCGAACTGCACGCCCCGCACGAGACGCACCTCGGCGACATCACGGTGGGCTTCGAGTCCCGCCAGGTCGCCGCCTCGATGGAGCGGCTCGGGCACACCGAACGCGAGCTGCGCTTCCTGCTCTGGGACGCGGTCCTCGCCGAGGAGCTCGCGCGCAGCGGCAAGCGGCACCTGGTCAACAAGTCGCCCAACGACGTCTTCATCCGCGACGAGATCGCGGCCTGCTGGCCCGACGCCCGGTTCGTCTTCCTGATCCGCCACCCGGCCGCGATCCTGCGGTCCTGGCGCAACGCCCGGCCGTACTACTCCCGCGACGACCTGGTCGCCGACATCGTCCGGTACTGCGAGGCGGTCGAGGCCGCCCGCACGGAGCTGCCGGGCCCGACCGTCCGGTACGAGGACCTGGTCGGCGACCCGGCTGGGACCGTCCGGGGCCTCTGCGACTTCCTCGGCGTCGAGTGGGAGGAGGAGATGCTCGACTACGGGAAGGCGGGCACGGACACCTTCGTCCCCGGGCTCGGCGACTGGATGGAGAAGATCAAGTCCGGTCGGATCCAGTCGGATCTGCTGGTCCCCGGCCCTCCGCCGCCGCAGCTGAAGGACGTCTGCGTCGCCTGGGGCTACCCGCCGGACTAGCGGCTCAGGCAGTCCTCGCACGCCGCGAGCGTCTTCGCGATCTCCCGGGCGGCCGCCTCGGCGCCCGCCCGCGCGGCCGCCTCGTCCAGCGGCACGGCCTTGCCGATCTTGGGGGAGCCGTCCACGGCGAGCGGCGACGTCGTCCCCCGGAACCGGACGCTGATGACCGCGTTGCGCAGGCGCACCGTCGCGGCGACGGAACCGGACCGGCCGAGCGGCCCGGTGAGCGTCAGATGCTGCGTGAACGCCTGGTCGCCGATGCCGATCGCGGCGGGGGCCTCGGCGTGCAGGGAACCGGGCGCGCCCTTCGCCGTGCCCGCCATGGACCGGGCCCCGTCCCACGCCGCGCCGTACTCGGACTTCGCCGCCGCGAGCCCGTCCAGATGCAGCCGCACCGAGACGTTCAGCCGCCGGGACGTGCTGACGCCCTTGGCCCCCACCGGCTCCGCCCACTCGCACGCCTCGTACCGCTCGTCCGGCGAGTTCCTCGCCTTGCTGGGGACGGGCGGGTCGGACATGGGCACGTACCGTTCGAGCGTCTCCCCGGGCACCAGCGAGCACGGCTCGGGCATGGACGTGAACCGAGCAGGCCCCGACTCGCCCGAAGACCCGCTCACGGCCCAGACGCCCCCGGCGGCGGCGACCAGGACCAGCGCACCGGCCCCCAACACCCACCGACTCGCCCACCACCGATGCGGCGCGGCGACATGCGCCTCAGGCCCCCCGACGGCCGGTTCTGAAACCTCGACCGACTCCGGAACCTCGACGCGCGCCTCTTCGCCCAGCCGGTCAGACCCGTCCAGCTGCTGGTCCGGAGCCAAGAACTCCGGACGCCCCCCATCCGACAAGGTTGCGAGCCCCCAACCCGACGCCGACACTCCGCCGCGAGGCTAACACCTTCCCCCCACCCCCGGCGCAGGCACAACTGATCAGCGGAGACGATCTCCGTGAACGCCGAGCCCGTTCCCCTCCTGCGGCGTTCAAGCCCGAACCGGCGGCCGCCCGAACGGTGAGCTGTCGCCGGGCAGCTTCGGACAGGCCGAACATCGAACCGGCCGCCGGCGTCGGGGCAAGCCGATGTTCACGTACTTGGTGACACGGGTCAATGAAGCTGTTATTCTCCCCAACGAGCTAATGGGCAAATCGTGCGCCAAGTGATATCAATCGTGATGACAGGAAGATTATGGCAAATGAGAAAGACGTTGATTCCATCGAGAAATTACTCAATACTAATACGCCATATGCGGGAAGATGTCAGCCGAAAGCAGGTCTGCCGTCTGCCAGTGGCGGTGAGGCCGTCCAGGGGGCTTCCTCGGCGCTCGATGCATCCCAGTCGATGTACGTACCGGCTCATCCGCTGGTCCGCGACGGCGAGGTCGTCATCGGCTACGAGACCCGGGAGCTCGAACCCGGGCGTTCGGCTTTGCCCGTCTTCTCCAGCGAGCAGAAGCTCGTGGAGCAGCTCGGCGCCGTCCAACCCTGGGTGACGATCAGACTTGAGACCTTGGTCGACCTCATGGGTGCGCGCTTTCTGGCCGTCGATCCGACCGTGGATCCGGATGCGGAGCGGTGGACCGCCCGCGAGGCTGCCGAGCATGAGGCCCTGATCAGACGAGAGCTGGGGAGATCGTCATGACCGAGGTGCAGGTGGTCTTCAAGGACCTGCTGGCGGCATCGAAGGCCTTTCATGTGCACGGCAAGGAGTTCGGCGACATCGTCCCCAAGGCGGGCCCTCCGGCTCCGCACGTCAACGAGCCGACCCTCCAACTGGTGCTGCCGAAGGTCTTGCAGGCGATCGGCGCCATGCATGATGCCGTTGCCGCGTCCATGGAGGCGCACTCGGTGAAGTTGCGCCGCGCGCATGACGTCTACTTGGCGTCTGAATTGAAGAACCGGGATCTGATCGAACGCTTGGCGCAGGCGCTCGCCAACCCCGACGCGATTCAGTAGGAGACCTTTCAGATGGCTCCCAAGGACGGAGACTCCCCTGTCGCTCTGCCGTACAACACGATCGGCGGGCAGTGGAACATAGGCGTGGACTTCGTTGGCCTGGCGGGACTGGCCAACACCCTGCACAAGTACGTGTCCGCGGACGAGCGGATCGTTTCCGACGTCAACAAGTCGGTTCACCGCGTGACGAAGGACGCGGGGTGGCGGGGAGACGCGGCCAAGAGCTTCAATGAGGCGTGGGAGAAGGACACGCAGTTCGCCCAGAAACTCTCCACCTTCGAGGATGGTGTAGGCGATGTCATCGCGGACCTGGCGGTCGCGTTGGCCTGGATCCAGAAGAAGCTTGTGGAAAGAGTGGACGAACTGGCGCGGACCGTCGGCCTGACCAACTTCGGCGGTGACCCGGGGGTGGCGCAGGCCGCGCTGCGATCCGAGCAGGCCAAGGCCGGCCGGGAGGCCGACAAGCTCTCCCAGAAGGCGCAGAAGGAAGCGGCCGAGAAACTCATCGCGCTGTACTCGGGTAAAGCGGGAGGTTGGTCGGCGGTCAAGGCGCTGGACGACCTCGAGCACAACCAGTACGTCCCCCGCGAGCTGCAGAAGACCATCTCCAAGATCGAGGATGGTCTCAGGGAGCAGGTGCCCGGCGAGAAGTCGTTGTTCGATCAGGTGACCGGGAGCAAAACGCTGACGGGGTTGGGGGTGGGAGGTACGGTCGGGGCCTTCGTCGGCGGCGTCATCGGCGTGGTGGGGGGGCCTCCCGGGATAGGCACGGGTGCCGCCATCGGGGGCCTGATCGGTTCCAGCGGTGGCGGCATATGGGGCGGTATAGAGGACCTCTTCTAGCAGAGTTGAGACGAATGAAGCATTTCGAGCTGCTGGTCGGTGCGGGGCTCATCGTGCTCAGCCTGTTCTCGTCAGCCAACTGCCTGCTGCGGGTTCGGCGAGGCACGGGACTGGAAGGCATGCAGTACGTCGTCGTCGCGAACTTCTTTATGGGAGTGTTCCTGATCACGTTCGCGCTGGCCAGGTCCGATGCGGTCGGGGGAGTGGTGATGCTGGGGTCGGCGTGCCTCGGATTCGGTGCCGGGGCCCTCGTCCTGATCAATTCGGTGCGCCAGATCAGAAAGGACCCGTTCGACTGATGTGACCCGTCCGTCACTCCCTGCGGTCGTCGAGGGCGGCTCGCGCACGATAGGTCCGGCCTGCGTTCAGCCGCAGTGGGGCTGCGGCCTGTCAGCGTATTCGCGGCGCCCGGTCGATCCTGCGGGGGGTCACATGGGGGGTGGGACGAGGAGGCGGTGCCAGCGGAGGGTGCGTTTTGCTCGTTCGCGGGTGGCGGGGTCTTCGGGGGGGAGTTGGGCGTTCGCGGCCCGGATGTGGTGCAGGAGGTCGGGCTCGGGCGGGATGCCGTGGTGCTCCAGGTGGTGGGGGACTCCGCCCAGCCAGATCCAGGTGCCGTCCGTCTGGTAGGTGTCGGGGACGGTGGACGGGCGCGCCGGGTCGAAGGCGTCGGAGAAGAGGCGTCCGCTGTCGTAGACGACCGGGGCCTCGCGCAGGTAGCGCAGGACCGCGTCGCGTTCGGCCGGGTCGAGGGCGGGGCGCTTCATGGTCTCCGGGTCGCCCGGGACCGGGTTGTTGGCCAGGCGCAGCGACTGCTCGTACGCGTCCGCGCGGTCGCGGAGGGCGGCCAGGGAGGGCGAGTCCTGCACGGCCGCGTCCGGGGGGACGGCGCCCGCGACGGGGTCGGCGGGCATGGTGCGGCAGTGGGAGAGGACCTCGGACGCGGGGACGTTCCGGGCGTGCAGGTCGCGGAGCCGCTGGATCCAGACGCCGGCGGCGTCGCTGCCGAGGGCGGCCGCGTCGGCGCGGGGCAGGAAGAGGGCCGCGGTGCCGCCCTGCCAGAGGTAGCCGAGGACGACGCCGTCCTGCACGACCGGCAGGTACCGGACGGGCCCGTCGGTGGTCAGGTCGTAGCTCGGCGGCAGCTCGAAGTGCAGCGGCCCCCAGCCCTCCGACCGGTCCATCGGGGTGCCGTCGGGGAACTCGCCGTGGCTGAGGGACTCCCACGGGGAGCGTTCGGCGCCGGGGTTGGCCAGTTCGGCCAGGGCCTGCCTGCCGTCCGCGGTCTCCTCGCGGGCATCGGCGGGGACGCCGCCGCCGCGCGGGTCCTCGGGGCGGCCGATCCACTGCCGGATCGCCTCGCGGGACGGCAGCCCCCGCGTGTAGGACTCCCGGAGCCGCTCCGACCACACGGCGGGCGCTCCGAACGCCTCCTGCACGTACTGGTTGCGGCGGATGAAGCCGGCGGACCTGTCGTCCATGCCCGCCCACAGGTACCCGACGTGGAGGCCGTTCAGCATCACGGGGAGGTACACGATCGGCGTGCGGGTCGTGTAGGAGTACGACTCGCTCGACTCCGCGATCCGCGGCGCCTGGGGGAAGCCCTGCGGGCCGTTCGGCGGGGGGAGGTTCATGACGACTCCGAGCCGGTGATGGTCGCGACCGCGGCGGAGCGGACGTCGTCGGCGACGTCCGGCACCCGGAACCCGGTCTGCCGGATGTGGGCTGCGAGCTCGGGCTCGGGAGGGACGCCGTGGGCGCGCAGGTAGTAGCCGACGGCGCCGGGCCAGATCCACGTGCCGTCGGTGTGGAAGGTCAGCGGGACGTTCCGCGCGTGGTCCGGGTCGAGGGCGTCGCTGTCGTAGCTGCGCGCCGCCAGCACGATCGGGGCCTGCTCCAGGTAGCGGACCATCGCGTCGCGCTCCGCGCCGGGGACGTCGGGCCGCCGCGCCTCGGGCCGCCCGTCGGGGGCCGTGCCGTCGAAGGGCTTGGCGATGCGCATGCCTTGCGCCTGCGGGGTGCTCAGCCAGGCGGGGGTGTGCTCGGAGTCGCGCGGGAACCTGCGGCGTTCGTCGTCCGACGCGTCCGGAGGCGGCGGGCTCTGCCAGCGCGGCTCGCCCTCGCGGTCGTAGCGGACGTCATAGGTGAACGGGAACGTCAGCTTGAAGGTGGCGGAGAACCAGGTGCCGAGGCCGGGGGCGTACATGCCGGCGCGCAGCCGCTCGAACAGCTCGCCGAGCGCGGCGGGCACGTCGAACGGGCTGGGCAGCCCGGGCCCGGTGACCATGCGGAGCTGCCCCAGGGTCTCGGTGTGCGACCCGAGCGAGCGGTGCACGACCGTGCATTCCCCCCACCCCGGGGGCAGGGTGTGCGTCAGCAGCAGGGTGATCTGCTGGAGCAGGTCGTTCTGCTCGACGGGGTTCAGCGGCCCGTTCTCGCTCACGACTTACCTCTTTCCGTCCGTCCGAGGGTCATCGGCCCGCGCCTGCTGCCTGGTCGAGCCGCTCTCGCAGCCAGCCGGGGATGTGCTCGTCCGCGCGGGGGAACGCCGCGAGGTCGCGGGCCCACGCCTCGGGCGGGACGGGCGGGTCCCACAAGGGGTCGAAGTCCCCGTTGAAGCTGACCCAGTAGGCGCTCGGCGGGTCCATCATGAACCGCATCCCGAACCAGGTCCCCTCGCCGGGCCGGTACATCATCGACCGCAGCTCGCCCGCGACGAGCGCGCACTCGCGGGGCGGGTCGACGGCGGGGGAGCCCTCGTCCGGCATGATGACGGTGAGGCGGAGGTCGGTGACGCCGGCCAGCATGAGGATCTTCAGGTCGATCCGCCGCCAGCCCGCCGGGGCGACCTG
This sequence comes from Actinomadura sp. NPDC000600, assembly GCF_040492135.1. Lineage (NCBI taxonomy): Bacteria > Bacillati > Actinomycetota > Actinomycetes > Streptosporangiales > Thermomonosporaceae > Actinomadura > Actinomadura sp. NPDC000600. The sequence goes on along the minus strand of NZ_JBEUPD010000011.1, from coordinate 198,243 downwards.
CAGCACCGCCCGTCCGAGTTGCTGCGTCAGCTCCTCGTAGCGCTGCCGATCGTAGGGCCGGGGCTCCTGCGGCGGAACCGGCGCCTCGGCGGGGGGCTGGTTCATCGTGTCGCTGCTCCTCTCCTCGTCGCGCAAGTCTATTGCTCCCGCCGCATCGGGCCGTGCGTTCCCAGCCGCGCACCGAGCCATTCCGGGACGTGCGCGTCCGCGCGGGGGAAGACGTCGAGGTCGCGTCGCCATTCCGCGGCGGAGAGCGGCGGGTCCCACAAGGGATCGAACGCGCGGTTGTAGCTCACCCAGAAAGCGTCCGGCGGGTCCATCATGAACCGCATTCCGAACCAGGTCCCCTGGTCGGGCCGGTACATGAGCGACCGTATTTCCGCAGCCGTCTCGACGAGTTCCGGCACGGTCTCCACCAAGGGCCTACCGCCGTTCTTCCGCACCACCGTCAGTTGGGCATCGCACACGCCCACCAGCATGAGGATCTTCAGGTCGATGCGTTTCCAGCCCTGCGGAGCGACGGCGACCAGTGTCTGCTTCATGCGGTCGAGGAGCTGCGCATGGCGCTCCTCGTCGTAGGGGCGCGGCTCCTGCGGCGGGACGTCGGGTGCGGCGAGCCGTACGGGCTCTCTCCTGGCCATTCCTACTCCCCGAGGTCCCATTCGTCCCGGAGCGGGACGGGTGTGCCCCCGGGCTCGCTGATCTCGACGATGTCACCGGCCTCGAGGTGGCCGCGGATCGAGCGTTCGAGGACGTAGGCCCGGCCGCGTTCGTCGGGCAGCCGCTTCGGTCCGCGTTCTCCCGGCCGGTAGACGGTCCTGGAGTCCGGGACGAAGACGGTCGCCTCAAGCGGCCGCAGGAGCCGGTAGACCCGGTAGGGGGTGTCCTCCGGATAGCCGTGCAGTTGCCGTCTCTCGAACGGCGTGCCGATGGTGAAGAGGGTGCCGAGGTTATCCCCGTCGTAGGTGTCCAGTTCCGTTCCGGCTTCCAGCGTCACCGTTTCGTCGGGGGCGGGCGGCGGGACCTTGGCCTTGGGCAGCGATGACCGGACGTGCCATTCGAAGATCTGGTGCGTGCTGACGAAGTCGCCCTTCGCGGGGACGCGGCCGGGATGCACGACGAAGTACCCGCCCGGCCTGTTCGCCAGTGGCAACAGCGCGAAGTAGCGGCGTCCTCGGCCGGTGGCGGGCCGTGGCCGCTCGGCGGCGATCGTACGGCGGATCTGCTTGATCCCGTTCCGCGCGGAGGAGTCGAGCGTCCAGGCGTCGATGTTCATTCTGGGGGCGGTGGTCTCGCTCAGGACGCCGGCGCCCCGCAGGACCGAGGAGTTCACCTCCACGCCGGCCTCGGCGATCACGGCACCGGCAGCGGCCGCGGCGGCGGCCGCGGGATCGGTGTACGCGTGCCGCTCGGCGCACACGCCGTCCTTCATGCGCACGGCCAGCCAGGCGGGAGCCAGGTGGACGACCGACCAGCATCCCTCCGCCAGACGGCCGACCAGGAACCGGTCGGCGTTCTCCGGGGGGAGGAAGTCGAGCAGCCGGTCGCGCGCCGCCGCGAACAATCCGTCGAGGCCATCGGGCAGGGCCGCTTCGAGGTCGGTTTCGGGCTGCGGAGCGAACCCGTCCGGCTCGAACCGGTCCGCCGCCTCCTGCGCGGCCGCCAGTTCCGCCATCCACTCGGGGACGCGATGGGGTTCCTGCGGGAACATGCGCAGCTCTTCGGCCGCGGCGGCCGGGGGGATCTCGTCCATGAACGTGATCTCGTCAACGCTCTTGAACCTGACCTCCCACCGCGGGATCCCGCCGTCCGCGAGTGAGGAGGAAGCGGGCCGCAGCTCGACCTTCAGGTCCATTTCCAGCCACGTGCCGTCGCCTTCCACATGCATGCGCGATCGGAGGTCGCGCAGCAGGGAGTAGATGCCGGTGAACGGGAGCAGCGCCTCCGTCCGGTTGAATCCATAGGGGACGGCGGCCTGCTCGAAGGAAGTGCCCACGGCGGAATAGGCGAACTTCATGGATTCCGTGCCGCCGGGCGCGAGATGGACGAGCAGCGCGGCGATCTCGTTGAGGCGCGCGTCCTGCTCCGCGGTGTCCAACATGCTCTCACCTCCCGTTCCCGGTCGTCGCCGACGCTGTTCTCACGCGCCCGCCCGGCGCTGCGACTCGCGCTGCCGCTGGTAGACGCGGGTCGCTTCCGCTTCGCCGAGCCGGACGATGTCGCCGGCCTCGAGCAGCGCCGCTACCGGGCGCGGCAGAAGATACCCCTGCCCTCCTGTCGACGGCTCCCGGACGCGGCCCAGGCCCCGCGCGGGAATGGCGGTCGCGTTGACCGGGAAGCCCGGATACACCCGGATGGGGCGCCGGACAAGATAGAACCTGCGCACGAGGTCGCGTCCGGTCCCGAAGAGCCCGCGCCGCTCGAAAGGCGCGTCCAGGGTGAACAGATACGGCTCGTCGAACGGGGCGTAGGTGTCCAGCAGCGTGTCCACCGGAAGGTCCTCTCCGGCACTCGCCCCGAAATCGCCGGGAAGGCGCGACCGGACGTGCGCCGTGAAGAAGTCGTGCGCCCAGATGAACAGGCCGTCCTCGGTGCGCGGCACGCGGGGGAGCACCTGATATCCCCGGGGGTGCTCGAGGACCTGGTCGAGCGTGACGCCGGAATCCCCGTACCGGGGGCGGTCGGCGTCACGAGACGCCGCCACGAGCCGTCGGCCTTCGTCCTTCAGCGTGCAGACGAGGCGTTTCGCGGACTCGTCCCAAGTACTGTCGAAAATGCCCTGATCCCGCAGGAGACCCTCGTGGATCACCGCGTCCTCGTCGACGATCAAGCCTGCGGCGGCGTGGGCGACCGCGTCCTGAGCCGACGAGAAGGAAGCCGTGTGAGCGGGCGCGGACGCCGTTCCGTCGGTGCCGCGGACGGCCAGCCATACGCCGTCCCCGCGCAGCACCGACCAGCAGCCCGGTTCGAGACGCCCCACCAGGAAACGCGAGGCCCGGTCGCCGGCGAAGTCGCGCAATATCCGGCGCGCCCAGACGAACGTCCAGGCGCTTTCCGGGTAGAGCCGCCCGACGAGTTCGTGCTCGTCCTGCGGGACCTCTGGGAGTGTTTCAGGGGTCATTCACGCGTCCTCGGGCGTCCCTTGCCGTCCCTGCGCGCGGAGCTCCGCCTCGAAGAGGTCGTGGACGCGGAGGCGCAGCGTGTGGACGAGGGCCTTCTCCTCCGGCGTGAGGGGGCGGGGCTCGGCACGGGCCGCGTCCAAGAGGCCGTTGATGGTCTCGTAGAGCGCGTACGCGGGGCCTTCACCGCGCAGATACCGTCCCCGGTACTCCTCGACCCGCTGGATGAACTCGTCCCGGGAAAGCGTGTCGATGTCCGCGGTGGTCCCGAACCAGATCTTGTCCAGGTAGGACTTGTCGAGCTGGAACTCGCCGGTCCGCGGGGACAGCGCCCAGACGAACAGGCCGCCGTCGGGCGCCTTGACGAACGCGACCGGCCTCCGCTCATAGGTGTAGTACTGCGGATACTCCTCAGCCATTTCGCCCCCTCACTGGCGCGCGAGTTCGCGCAGCGCGTCGAGGCCCGGCAGCTCCTGCTCGGGCACGTCCCGGCCGACGGCGCCCGACAGCCTGTCCTCGGGAGCGAGCGCGCACCGCCGCAGCGCCTCCAGGGAGGAGGCGCCGTCCTGGTAGGCGTCGCTCAGCCGCATCCTCCACAGCCCGGCCGCGACCTCGCCCGCCGTTCCCGCCCGCTCCCGGCCCAGGTAGCCGGCGGCCCGGCCGTCCGCCGAAGCCCACACGTAGCCCACGACCGTCCCCTGGAGCACGACGGGCAGGTACCGGACGGGCCCGGCCGCCTGGTCGGGGTAGGTCGGCGGCAGGGCGCTGAACAGCGGCCCGAACCCCTGCGACCGGTCGGCGGGCGTGCCGTCCTCGAACCTGCCGTCCTGGACCGACGGACCCTCCGGCACCGGGTAGCCGGGCGCGACGACCTGGTGCAGGGCCCGCAGGTCGGGAGCCTGCTGCTCCGCCTCGCCTGCCGGGATGCCGCCGCCCACCGGGTCCTCCGGGGCGCCCTTCCAGCGCCGGACGGCCTCGGCGGCGGGCACGTCCGCCGCGTACGCCTCGGCGAGCCGGTCCTCCCAGAAGTCGGCGGCGAACATCTCCTGCTCCGACACGTCGGGGACGAGCAGGAACCCGGCCGCCTGGTGCCGGACCGACCCCCACAGGCAGCCGATCAGCCTGCCGCGCAGCCGCACCCAGTAATAGATCAGCGGTTCCCGCGTCCAGTGCGCGTACGACGAGGCCGACGCCGGCAGCAGGCCGGTGTCGGGGAAGGGCGGCGGTGACCCGGGCGGCGGCGGGGGAGCGCCTGGGTCCCACGGGGGAGGCAGGTCACTCATCTCAGCGCGCACCTTTCACGTCGACGTCCGTCCATCATGACCCTGACCTGGGCGTAGGCGGTCCCGGAGGGATGACCACGGCCTCTATATCGTAGGTGGGCCTGCGCTGCACGGTTCCGTCGCGGAGCGTGACCGTCTCAAAGCCGGTGTGCACGACACTGGTGATCTGGTAGCGGGTGCCCCGCGGCAGGATCAGCTCGCGCTGGTCGGGGAAGGCGCTGCTGGAGCCCATCCACAGACCGCGGCTCCCGGGCGGCAGCACCAGGTGGACGCGGTTGCCGAACGACTGCCCGTCCACCTCGGCGGGATTGCGTCCGAACGAGGTGGACATGGGGGCGCCGTCGGTCTGCACCGTGCCGACCAGGTTGGCGACCGGGTCCCGCCCGGAGAGCGGCAGGCCGTCCCGTCCCAGCAGGAAGTTCAGGTCCGCCAGCCCGCGCACGGCCTGGACGGGCTCGGGCAGCGGCTGGTTCAGCGCCTGGTCGATCTCGGCGATGCGCCGCCAGAACGCCTGCTCCGTCGGCTCCTCGCCGAGGTACTGGCGCAGCCAGTGGCGCTCCTGGTGGTCGGCCCGCAGCTGTTCGAGGCGCGCCGTCACCGACGTCAGCGGCGGCGCGAGGAGCCGGTCGACGAGTTGCCGCTGGTGCGGGTCGAGGTCCGTGCGGCTCCGCAGCCGGACGATCTCCTCCAGCCGGGTCGGCATCCGCCCGCCGTTCAGGTGGTGCAGCTGGTTCGCCGACCACTCCGACCACGCGAGGCGGTTCAGGTGGGCGCCGACGTCCGGTCCGCCCGGACGCAGGAACCGGTTCGGCATGGACTGCCGCGTGTACCACCACGCTGCGCGCCGCAGATGGTCGGGCAGGTTGCGGAACACGTGCCCGAGCCGGTTCTCGCCGTACCGCTCGCCCTGCCGGTCGGTGTCGAACCGGTGGACCCCGTCGGGATCGGTCCGGCCCTCCGGCCGGAGCCAGTCGCGCAGCCCGCGCGCCTCGGCGTCCTGCGGCTCGCCGCCGTGCTCGCGGTGGCCGGCGTCGCCGGGATGGCCGGGCGGGTGGCCGCCGTCCCCGGCGAGGACGGTGCCGTCGGGGCGGTGCACGTCCCAGCCGCCGTCCGGCGGCCAGGTGGGACGCTGCTGCCCGTCCGGTCCGGGGCGTCCGGACGAGGCGAAGACGTTGCCGTCCGAGTCCGACCAGGCGAGCCCGCGCGGGGCCACCACCGGGACGCCGAGCTGTTGCGCGAGCCGGGCGGCGAAGTCGCCCTCGCCCGTCCGGCAGGACAGCAGCATGACCTGGCGGCCGTTCCAGTTCGGGTCGGTGCGGATCAGCGCGGCCATGTCGTCGACGCTCAGCCGCCGCCCGTTGACCAGCACCCCGTCCCGGTCGCCGTGGCCGTCGACGACGAACGTGTCCGGGTCGGGCTCGACGCGCCGCGCGAGGTCGCGCATGGCGGGCTCGTCCGGGCCGAAGAACGACCGTCCGGCCGGGGTGCTCTCGCTGTCCCGGTAGAGGTCGTGCAGGTGCTCGGGGAGGTCGGCGGGCACCGGGTCGTCGGCGGTGTCCGCCGTGTCTTGGTCCTTGCCGGAGGTGCCCTCGTCGGCCGTGTCCCTGTCGGCGGGGTCGTTGCCGTTGCCGTCGTGCGGGGGATCCACCGAGTGCGGCGGCCGGACGCCGTCCGTGCCGCTCTCGGGGGGCGTTCCGCGCGAGGGCGCGGGGGCCTCGGGCGCGGGCTCGGAGTACCAGCCGTACTTCGCGGCGACCTCGGGCCTCGGCACGGTCTCGGGACGGGCGGCCCGGCCGTCTCCTGAAGGCGCGTCGTGCGGAGGCGGCTCGGAGGAAGCCGCGTCGTGCGGGGCCGCGGTCCGGGAATGCGGTGGCGGGCCGTGGAGCGCCTCGTCCACAGCCTCCTGGAAGCGGCCGATCACCCGCTGCTTGATCGCCTCGTCGAGCGCGAGTTCCTCCGGGGTGACGGTGCGGTTCTGGGCCTCCGCGACGTTCGGCAGGTCCCGGCGCACCTCGTACAGGGAGTGCTCGTACGAGGCGACGTCGTCGATCGACCGCAGGTGCAGCCGCAGCTCACCGATGTGCCCGTTCGGCATGCGGATCGTCAGTTGGACGTCGCGGTAGCCGCTCGGCACCGGGCTCTGCATCCGGTCCTTGACGGACACGATCTCCACGCCGTGCTTTCCGGCGATCCGTTCGATGTCGCCGAGCGCCCGGTAGAGCCCGTCCACGGAACGGAACTGGATGCGGGCACCGAGCAGGTCGTTCAGCCGGCTCGCGTCCCCGACGTAGTCGCCCATGATCTTGTCGAGAGCTCGGGTCCGGTCCTTGTCGCCGGGGCGCAGCTTCGGGTCGGCGCCCATCTCCCCGAGTTCCGGGTCGTGGACGAGCGCGTGCAGCAGAGCCTCCGACTCGTGCTTGGCGTGGTACAGGCCGTCCAGGTAGGCGTTGATGTACGGGTCGTCGCGCCCGGCCTCGGGATCGACCCTCGACGGGTCGAAACCGGGCTGGTCCGGTGCCACGTGCGGAACGGCGTCCTCGCCCGGCCGCCGCGCTTGCACCACGGAGTCGGCCAGTCGCCGGCTGACCTGCTCCTGCTCGGGCGTGAGAGGCGTCGGCTGCGCCTTCGCCCTCTCCCCGCCGAGGATGGCGTCCGCGCCGCGCTCGTTGACGTCGTGCACGGCCCCTTCGAGGATCCGCACGGCCTCGGGGTGGCTCAGCACGCTGTTCAGCGTCTTCGGGCGTTCGAGAAGCGACTCGCGGAGGGACGTCTCCAAGTCGTTCAGGCCGTGTCCCGCGACGATGCGGGCCAGCTCGGGGTGGTTCGGAAGCGCGTCCTGCAACTGCGTGCGCAACTGCTCGCCCAGTGGCTCCCCGGCCCGGTCCAGCATCTCCCGGACGCGCGGATCGTCGTGGACCTGGCGCATCACCTCGTCGGACGCCCGGTGCTCCGGCGCGGGTCCGTCCGAGTCGCCGTGTCCGCGCTCCGGCCCGTCCTGCGGCGTCGGCTCCGCGGAACGGGCCGCCGGGTCGATGGGCGGAGGCGTGTCGCCGTGCGTTGCAGTGCCGTTCTGCGGCGGTGGTTCCGTGGAGCGCGAGGCCGGATGCGGGGGCTCCGGCGACCTGGCCTCTGGTTCCGCCCAGCCGAACGGCCGCGCCGGGCCCTTCGGAGTGCCGTCCGAGTTGTGGGGGATCGTGGGCGGCGTGCCGAACTGGTTCGGTGGAAGGTTGTAGAACGTCCGGTAATGGACCGTCGTAACCGGAGGGATCTCGTTGAAATCGGTCTGCGACCACCGCGCGTGAATCACCTGCGGGGTGTATGCGAGGTCGCCATCGGTGCTGCGGTTGGGCTCGGCGAAGAACTCGAACCGGTCGACCGTGATGTTGTTGCCGGTGTCCCGGGCGAGTTGCGCCAGGTGTTCCTCCAGCCCGTACCAGCTCTCCGGACGGGTGACCTGGTAGGCGTTCTTGCCCTGGTTCTCCACCTCCCACTGCGGGAAGTAGTTGATGCGCTCCCTCGGACCCTGCCCTTGGTGGCCGAAGATGTGGCCGCCGTTGAACCGGGTACCGGGGTACTCGTCGTTCCCCATGTGCCCGACATGCCTCTGTGCCCCGTAGCGGACGCCGCCGCCCGCGTCGTAGTCGGGGCGGCCGGAGGCCATGTCGGTCTGGCCGTTGTCGTCGGTGTGGAACAGGAACGTGCCTGGCGGTACCTGGTGGTCCGGATCGAGCGTTTCCGGTTCCGCGGGGTCGGGGACCCCTTGGTCGGGCTCGTGCTGGGCACCGAGGTCACCGCGGCGGACGGCGTCTATCGGGTCGAAATCCGCCGGGTCCAGGACCGAGAAACGGGTGCGCGGCTCGACCATGTAGTTGACGTTGGGAAGCGGGACCCCGTCGTCCTGATGCGAGAGCAGGCCGAGTTCGCCGTTGTAGTGGGCGACGCCGTTCTGGTCGCCGTACCACGTCCGGACGTGGGTGATGTTGCCGTCGCCGTCCGTCCAGAAGATGCCGTGCAGGCGGTTCTGGTTGTCGTAGACCGCGATCCTGGAGTTCTCGGCCAGCGGCTGCCGCGCGCTGTAGGGCCCGCTCGACGGGTCGTGCCCGGTCTCGGTGACCTCGTTGAGCGGTTCGCCGTCGGCCGTGTGGGTCGGCGGGTCGAAGGGGGCGGCGGCTGGTGACACGTTGTCGTCGGTGCCGACGAAGACGTGCGGATCGCCTTGCCCGAAGTCGATCTGGTGGACGACGCCGGGCCTCGGCCGCGTCAGGTCGATGTTCTCGTTAGGGTTCCGCAGCGCGCCCGGTTCGCCCTCCGCCTGCGGGTTCGTGATGTGGGTGACCCGGCCGTCGGCGTTCGTGTAGACGATGGAACGGACGATCTGCCGCCCGTTCTCGTCCAGGACGGGATGGCCGTCCTTGTCCACCGCCAGAATGCGGTGGCGGCCTTCCCGCTTCGGATAGTCGACGTCCGCGGCGTGCTGCTTCGGGTTCAGGGAGTGGTTCTGGGTGTCGGCCCTGTTCACCTGCGGCGGGTTCCACGGATCCTGCGTGGGTGAGCCGCGGGTGGCGTCGCCCGCGCCTGGGCGGACCGCCGCGGATTCCGCGTCGGACACCGGGTGGCCCGGGGCGTATCCGTCGCGCCCGGCGGGGGCGGTGCCGCCGTCCGGGCGGTGGGTCTGCCAGCCGCCGTTCGGCGGGAGGTCGGGCCGGGTCCGCCCGTCCTCGCCGGGGCGTCCGGACGAGGCGTAGACGTTGCCGTCGGCGTCCGACCAGGCGAGTCCGTGCGGGGCGGTCACCGGGACGCCGAGCCGCTGCGCGAGCTGCGTGGCGAACTGGCCGTCGCCCGTCTCGCACGACAGCAGCATGACCTCGCGGCCGTCCCAGTTCGGGTCGTTGCGGATCAGGTCGGCGACGTCGTCGACGCTGAGCCGCCGGCCTCCGACACGCATCCCGTCCGCGTCGCCGTGCCCGTCGACGATGAACCGGTTCGGGTCGGCGGGCACCCGGCTCGCGAGGTCCCGCATGGGTGCCTCGTCGGGCCCGTAGAAGGCACGCCCGCCGGGCGTCTCCTGGCTGCCCCGGAAGACGTCGTGCAGGTGGTCGGGAAGACCGTCGGGCGGCGTCTCGCCGGGGTCCGCGTCGTGGTCGGGAGTCCCGTCCTCGTCGCGGGGCTGCCCACCGTCCTCCGACCGCGCCGCCGGATCGTGCGCTCCCGCACCACCGTCCTCCCCACGCGCAGCGGCTCCCTCGCCTCCCCGCGCGGCGGGTCCTTCGCCTCCG